>NZ_JBSRZF010000028.1:0-54254 GCF_054057335.1 Pseudomonas sp. TE3786 | reverse complement strand
CATTCCGGGGCGGACCGGGGCCATGGTGCCGCTGGGGTCTAGGGCGCCGCCGTTCAAACCCCCCCCCCTCACCGTAGGTGCGGCTTCAGCCGCGATGCTTTTCGAGATCAACGGCATCGCGGCTGAAGCCGCTCCTACGCAATTGATGCGGTATTGCGGTGGCCGTATCGCCATCATTCCCGGCAGTTACAGTCATTGCCCCACGCTCCCGGCTTGCGGACAATCGCCCGAGTTTTGTTTCTGGAAGTTCCGCGTATGTCGCAACCGGTGTTTTTCGCCCACGCCAACGGCTTTCCTTCGGCCACCTACGGCAAATTGTTCGCCGCCTTGGCACCGGACTATGGGGTGCTGCATCTGCCGCAGCATGGCCATGACCCGCGGTTCCCGGTGGATGACAACTGGGGCAACCTGGTGAATGAGCTGGTTCACCATCTGCGCGAATTGCCGGAGCCGGTGTGGGGCGTCGGCCATTCCCTGGGCGGGGTGCTGCATTACCACGCGGCGCTGCGTCACCCAGAGTTGTACCGGGGTGTGGTGATGTTGGATTCCCCCGTGCTGACCCTGGCCGACCGTATCGTGATCCGCGCCGCCAAGCGTTTTGGTTTTATCGACCGCATCACCCCTGCCGGCCGCACCCTTGGCCGCCGCGAAGCGTTCAGCGACTTCGCCGAAGCACGCGACTATTTTTCGGCTAAATCGCTGTTCCGCCGTTTTGATCCCGAATGTCTGGACGCCTATGTGCAGCACGGCCTGCAAGCCGACGGCGAGGGCCTGCGGTTGCTGTTCGACCCGGCCACCGAAATCAGCATTTACCGCAGCGTGCCCCATAGCAACCCGGGCCGCCCGCAGCAGTTGCAGGTGCCGCTGGCTATGGTGCGTGGTCGCCACAGTAGAGTGGTATTGCCCCATCACACCCGCTCGATCCGCCGCCTGCCGCACTGCGAATACCTGACCCTGCCAGGCGGTCACATGTTTCCCCTGGAGCGTCCGCAGGCGACTGCCGAGCTGCTGAAAACCCTGTTCGATCGTTGGCAAGCCCGTCTGGAGTCCGCATGAACTATTCCTTTGAAGAAGTGCGCTTGAGCCTGCCGCACATCGAGTTGTCGGCCCACGTGTTCGGCCCGGAGGACGGCAAGCCAGTGATTGCCTTGCATGGCTGGCTGGACAACGCCATGAGCTTTGCGCGCCTTGCACCCAAGCTCGATGGCTTGCGCATCATCGCCCTGGACTTCGCCGGCCATGGCCACTCCGACCATCGCCCGGCGGGTGCGCATTACCAGCTGTGGGATTACGCCTATGACGTGCTGCTGGTGGCCGAACAGTTTGGCTGGCAGCGCTTCTCGCTGCTCGGACACTCCATGGGTGCCATCGTCTCGGTGCTGTTGGCCGCGGCCATGCCTGAACGGATCGAGCGCCTGGCTTTAATCGATGGCTTGATCCCGTTTACTGGCGAAGCCGACGGTGCCCCGGCCAAACTCGGTTCGGCATTGCGCGAGCAGCTGGCCTTGGCGGGCAAACGCAAGCCGGTGTACGAGAAGGTGGAGCAGGCGGTCAAGGCGCGCATGAAGGGCGTCGGTGGCGTCAGTTTCGAGGCCGCGCAACTGCTCGCGCAGCGGGGCCTGATGCCGGTGCCGGGTGGCTTCACCTGGCGCACTGATAGCCGCCTGACCCTGCCATCGCCGCTGCGTTTCACCCAGGCCCATACCGAAGTGTTTGTGCGTAGCGTGGCCTGTCCGGCCTGCCTGGTGGTCGCCGAGGGCGGCATGCTGCACGCGCAGCCGGCGGTAGTCGGTTCGCTGCAGGGCACGCCGATTCAGGTGGAACGTCTGGCCGGTGGGCATCATCTGCACCTGGACGATGAGGCCGGTGCGCAAGCGGTAGCAGCCTGTTTCAATCGGTTTTTCGCCGCGCCTTGACTTGCCTCGGCCAACTGCGCAGGCTCGGCTGCTTCCGCCCGGCTGAGACGAGGTTTCGCCATGATCGAGCTCTATACCGCCGCCACGCCCAACGGCCACAAGGCCTCCATCACCCTCGAAGAGCTGCAGCTGACCTACCAGGTGCATAGCCTGAGCTTCGACAAGAAAGAACAGAAAAGCCCGGCGTTCCTCGCCATCAACCCCAATGGCCGTATCCCGGCCATTGTCGATCGCGGCAACGATGACTTCGCCGTATTCGAGTCGGGTGCCATCCTGATCTACCTCGCCGAGAAAACCGGGCAGTTGCTGCCAACGGACGTCAAAGGGCGCTCCACGGTTATGCAGTGGCTGATGTTCCAGATGGGGGGGGTAGGCCCGATGCAGGGCCAGGCCAATGTGTTCTTCCGCTATTTTCCGGAAAAACTGCAAGGCGCCATCGACCGCTACCAACACGAAACCCGGCGCCTCTATGAGGTGCTG
This sequence comes from Pseudomonas sp. TE3786, assembly GCF_054057335.1. Lineage (NCBI taxonomy): Bacteria > Pseudomonadati > Pseudomonadota > Gammaproteobacteria > Pseudomonadales > Pseudomonadaceae > Pseudomonas > Pseudomonas sp. TE3786. Next base: position 51,858 of record NZ_JBSRZF010000028.1, on the reverse strand, counting down.
GATGGTCAGCTGGGCCGCCATGAATACCTGGCGGGCGATTACAGCATTGCCGATATCGCCACCTATCCTTGGGTAAAGCTCCACGACTGGGCTGGCGTTTCCGTAGAGGGGCTGGAACACCTGCAGCGCTGGTTGGCGCTGGTGGGCGAACGGCCGGCGGTGCAGCGTGGTCTGAATGTGCCGGCCGCCAATCTGGGTGCACCGGACAAGGTGGTGAAGTCCGCCCAGAGCATGCTGATTCAATGAGAGAAACGATGCGAGTGTTTAGCCGTTTGGCCCCTTTGCTGGTGAGCGTTCTGGCTTGTCTGGCTGTGGTGCCTGTGTCTGCCGACGATCTGCCCGGCAGCCAGGATCTGGAAATTCTGCCGCGTTTTCCCCGCGCCGAGATTGTCGATTTTCGCGATGTCGCCGCCCAGGAGCGTATTTATCCCCTCGGTTCGATCCGCCGCATCAGCGGCACCCTGCGCTATGAACGGCAGATCGACAGCCAGGGCCGTATGCGTTCGGTAACCTATGAGCTGCCGCCGGAACACAGCTCCGGCCAAGCCTTCAACGCCGCCCGTGATGCCTTGCAAGAGCAGGGTGCCGAATTGCTCTACTGGTGTGAAAGCCGTGAGTGCGGCTCCAGCAGCCTGTGGGCCAACTCGGTGTTCGGCAATGCCAAGCTGTTGGGCGCCGATGACCAGCAAGCCTACCTGTTGCTGCGCCTGGCCGAGCCACGGCAGAACAGCCTGGTGGCGCTGTACAGCATCACCCGTGGCAATCGCCGCGCTTACCTGCATGTGGAGCAATTGGACAACCAGGCGGAGCTCGGCGAATTGCTTCCCGGCCCGGCTACGCTGCTGCGCCAACTGCGCAACACTGGCGAGCTGAATTTTGCCGGCCTGGATGGCGAACCGGTGGCCGCCTGGGCCGAGCTGCTGGGGCGGACCCTCAATCAGGACAGCACTTTGCGCGTCAGTCTGGCCGGCAAATATGCCCAGGCCTGGCGCGATGCCCTGGTGGCAGAGCGGGTGCGCGCGGCGCGCCTGGAAATCGATCAAGCGCCAACCGACGGCCTATCCTTTAAGCTGCTGCGCTAGTCGCCCCTGACCTCATCGGAGAATTCGATGCTCAATAACGACCGCATGCTGGTCCAGATCCTCCTGCTGGCGCTGCTGGGCGCTGCGCTCTGGGTGTTGGCGCCGTTCTTCTCGGCGTTGTTCTGGGCCGCCGTGCTGGCCTTCGCCAGTTGGCCGCTGATGCCTTTTCTCAATCGCTGCCTGGGCGGGCGCACCTCGTTGGCGGCGGGCATTCTGACCCTGTGCTGGATGGTGCTGGTGGCAGTGCCGCTGGTGTGGCTGGGCTTCAACCTCGCCGATCATGTGCGCGATGCCGTCAACCTGATCAAAGACCTGCAAGTGCAAGGCCTGCCAGCGCCACCGGAGTGGCTGGGGCGCGTCCCCTTGGTGGGCGAGCGCCTGGTGGGCTGGTGGATGTCCATCGACCAGCAGGGCGCGGCGATCTTTGCCAGCGTCAAACCTTACCTGGGTGAAGTCGGCAACTGGCTGCTGGCCCGCAGCGCCAAGATTGGCGGCGGCATACTGGAGCTGACCCTGAGCCTGGTGCTGGTGTTCTTTTTCTACCGCGACGGTCCGGCCCTGGCTGACCTGGTGCGCAAAGGCCTGCACCGCCTGATCGGTGCCCGCGCGGATCATTACCTGCACCTGGTGGCAGGCACGGTGCAACGGGTGGTCAACGGTGTGATCGGCACAGCGGCGGCGCAAGCCATGCTGGCGCTGTTCGGTTTCTGGATCGCTGGTGTACCTGGGGCCTTGCTGCTCGGGATTCTGACGTTCGTATTCAGCCTGATCCCCATGGGGCCGCCGCTGGTATGGATTCCCGCCACCGCCTGGCTGGCCTGGAAAGGTGAATATGGCTACGCCATCTTCCTCGGTATCTGGGGCACCTTTGTCGTCAGCGGCGTGGACAACGTGCTCAAGCCTTACCTGATCAGCCGAGGCGGTAACCTGCCGCTGGTGGTGGTACTACTTGGGGTGTTCGGTGGACTGCTGGCCTTCGGCTTTATGGGGCTGTTCCTCGGCCCGACACTGCTGGCGGTTGCCTACAGTCTGCTCGGCGATTGGGTGAGAACCGATCCGACGTTGCCGCCGGTAAAAATAATCGAAGAGAGATAGGCAACACAGCGGCGCCGATAGCCAGCTGCTACCATCGCGCCGTCTTTCGCTGTACTGCGTTTGCTATGCAAAGGCTCAGGGCCGGGAAGGCACATTCACTTAAACATGGACATTGGTTGAGTCAACACATGAAAAAAACAGGAATAGCAGTAGGCGTATTGGTCGCTGTAGGCCTCCTCAGCACCGCCGGTGCCTGGTACACCGGCACGCAGTTGCCTGCTGTACTGGAAGGCTCCATCGCCGAAGCCAACCAGAAGGGCGCAGACGCGCTGCTGGGCACCGGTATCACCAGCAAGCTCGAACTGCTGTCGCTGGACAGCCATCTGTTCACCAGTACCGCTCACTACCGTCTGACTCTGGATATGCCTGCCTCCGAAGGCGAAGCGCGTCATCTGGAAGTGCTGCTGGTGGACAATATCCAGCACGGCCCGTTGCCCGCAGCGCGCCTGAAGAAGCTCAACCTGTGGCCGGTACTGGCCACCAGCAACTTCGCTCTGGAACCCAATCAACTGACCCAGAAGTGGTTCGATGCCGCCAAGGGCGCCTCGCCGCTGACCGGCGAAGTCAGCCTCGGCTATGACCACTCCACCTCCGGCACGCTGTCGCTGACGCCGTTGGACTTCGCTCCTGCAGAAGGCCAGAACGTCAAGTTCTCCGGCCTCAATCTGGACCTCACCGCCAGCGCCCACGCCGAAAAAGTTACCCTGACCGGCGGCATGGACAGCCTGGTGCTCAATGGCACCGACAGCGATGGCAAGGCGATCACCTTCGCCTTGCGTGGCCTGACCCTAGACAGCGACCAGAAGCTGGGCAGCGGTGATTTCTACCTGGGCGACAGCAGCGTCAAGCTGGCCAGCGCCGAGCTCACCCTGGCTGACAAGCCGCCGGTAGTGCTGAAGAACATCGCCCAGACCGGCACCTTCGAAGAAGCCGCCGGCAAGCTGGCCGGCCATGTGTCTTACGACATCGGGCAGATCAGCTTTGCCGGTAAGGACATCGCTGGCGTGCAGATGCTCTGGCGCATGAAAGACTTCGACGCCGCAGCCATGCAATCGCTGGTGGAGCTGTACAAAGACAAACTGGCATCGTTGCAACACGCTCAGGCGCTTGGCCAGGAAGCACCAGATATGGCCTTCAGCGCGGCCGAGGAAGAAAAGCTCAAGGCGGATATCGGTCAGTTACTGGCCGGCAAGCCCCATATCGCCCTGGAGAAGTTCAGCGTCAAGACCGCCCATGGCGAAGCCGCGGTGAGTCTGGCGGTGGACTTCAACAAGCCGGAATCCTTCGAGTTGCCACCGTCTGAACTGGCCAAGCAACTGATTGGCCAGCTGGATGCCAAGGTGTCGGTGGACAAGGCGGTGATCGGTGACGGTGTGCGCGTTCAGGCCGCCCTCACTGGCGAAACCGATGAAAAGGCCGTCGACGAGCAGGCCAATATGTTCACCGAAATGGGCAGCGGCATGGCCCTGGCGACCGAGATGGTGGCGCTCAAAGGCGACAAGCTGGAAACCAGCCTGCACTACGCCAACAACGAAGTGGTGTTCAACGACCAGAAAATGTCGGTGGAAGAGTTCGTCATGCAAGTGATGTCCAAGGCTGGCGGCCTGGGCGGTGGTGCGGATGACGAGCAGGCGGCAGGCGACCCGCCGGATGAGCAGTCGCCAGACGCCGATACCCTCGACGAAGAAGCCCCGGAAGAAATGCCGCAAGAAGCAACCGAGGAGCAGTAAGCGGTCCTGGGATAAAACGTAGGTTGGGCTGCGCGTCGCTAAGCCCAACATGGCGCAGCACCGAGTCTGCCTCGTTGGGTTTCGCCTGCGGCTCACAGAGCGCCGAGCGACCCAATCTACGAAGCAAAAAAGGCCAGTCAATTGACTGGCCTTTTTTTGTCGTCGGCATTTGTAGCTGGCGCTTAACCCGCCATGGTCAGGCGGTTACGGCCATCGCGTTTGGCCACGTACAGGGCGTTGTCGGCGCGGCGCAGCAGGCTGTCCACCGACTCACCCGGCAGCAGGCAGGCGCAGCCCAGGCTGATCGAAACGTCGATGTGCTGGCCTTGGGCGGTGCACTGCAGTTGCTGCACGGCAAAGCGCAGGCGCTCGCCGACCATGGCCGCCCCTTCGCGGCTGGTGTTGGAGAGCAGCACCAGAAACTCTTCGCCGCCAAAGCGAAAAATCATGTCGATATTGCGCAGCTGAGCCTTGAGGGTGGCGGCCATGGCGCGCAGCACTTCGTCGCCAGTGTTGTGGCCGTGGGTGTCGTTGATGCTCTTGAAATGATCGACATCGAGCATCAGCGCCGACAGCGGTTGCAGGTTACGTCGAGCCAGATCGACTTCGCGCTGCAAGGCCTGGTCCATAGCGATGCGGTTGCCGGTGTCGGTCAGTGGGTCACGCAGCGCGCATTGTACGGCCTTGCGGTAGAGCAGGGCGTTGCGCAGCGGGAAGAGCATGCAGGCCAGCAGGGATTCCAGCTGGGACAGCTCTTCTTCGGAAAAACGTTGGTTGCGACGGAAAATCAGCTCGCCCAGGTATTCGCTGTCGTGGTTCAAGCGGTAGCCGGCCGAGTGAGTGGCGCGGGTGCCCAATTCCAGCCGCAGATCGCTGGACGGCTGCTGGTAGGCCAGAGCATGCAGCGGTACCAGACGCTGAACTTCGCGGAAGAAGATGTCGAGGATGCGCTCGACTTCCAGGCTGGTCTGCAATTGCAGGTTCAGCTTCTGCCGCAGTTGCGCCAGGGAAACAGGGCGCAGCGACTGCGTGCGGTTGCTGGCGAAACCCAGGCGCTGCAGCTTGGCGGCGTCAAAGTCGATGGTGTTGGATTTGCTTGGCGGGACCATACCGGGGAACCTCAGGCGCGAAATGCGGCGGCAAGCTCCCTTTTGCGAATAGTGTGCCAGTTCTCATAATTTGCTTTTAAGCTAATAAAATCAGCAGCTTATCGGTGTTGATGCGATGTGAGCGGCAAGCTTTTGCCGCTGTTTTGCCGGTTGTTTGGCGAGTAATGGCAATTTGCCGAAGGGCGGAAGAGGGGAATCGCCAATTTCTTGTCAGGGATTTCCTACGTTATTTAGGTAAGCCACCGTCGTCCCAGCGCAGGCTGGGACCCAGAATTGCACGGCGAGCGCATTTCCTTGGGAAGCCCGCATCGGCGGACCGCTGGATCCCAGCCTGCGCTGGGATGACGGTGGATTTGGGGTGACGGTTGCTTATTGCGCGTCGAACGCCTGGCCATTCACGCCTTGGCTATCCGGCCCCATCAGGTACAGGTACACCGGCATGATCTCGGCGGGCAGCGGATTGTTCATCGGGTTTTCGCCCGGGTAGGCGTGGGCGCGCATATCAGTACGGGTGGCACCGGGGTTGATGCTGTTGGCGCGCACATTGGTGATATCGGCCACTTCATCGGCCAGGGTCTGCATCAGGCCCTCGGTGGCGAATTTCGACACGCCATAGGCACCCCAGTAGGCGCGGCCTTTGCGGCCGACGCTGCTGGAGGTGAAGATTACCGAAGCATCCGGCGACAGCTTGAGCAGCGGCAGCAGAGTGGCGGTGAGCATAAACATGGCGTTGACGTTGACTTGCATGACACGCATGAAGTTGTCGCCAGACAGCTGTTCCAGCGGCGTGCGCGGGCCGATGATCGAGGCGTTGTGCAGCACGCCGTCGATATGGCCGAACTCGTTTTCGATCATCACCGCCAGCTCGTCGTACTGGTGCGCCAGGGCGGTTTCCAGATTGAACGGAATCACTACCGGCTGTGGGTGGCCGGCTGCTTCGATTTCGTCGTAAACGGCGCTCAGGTTGCTTTCGGTCTTGCCCAGCAACAGTACGGTGGCACCATGGGCGGCGTAGGTTTTCGCGGCGGCAGCGCCAATCCCGCGGCCAGCGCCGGTAACCAGAATGGTACGGCCCTTGAGCAGGTCGGGGCGGGCGGAGTAATCGAACATCGCAAGTCTCTCTTTTAAATAGCCAGACCGGCGCTCAGGGGCGCGCGGCCGGGAAACAGAACGGTCAGCAGCTGCACAGGGCGCGGTCGAGCACGGCGCGCAGTTCTTCGGGGTGATCGACCACCACGTCGGCACCCCAGTGGCTGGGGTTATCGTCGGGGTGGATATAACCGTAAGTCACGGCGGCAGTCTTGGTGCCGGCAGCGCGACCGGATTCGATATCACGCAGGTCGTCACCGACATACAGCACGCTGGCCGGGTCCAGGCCCAGGCGTGAGCAGGCCAGCAGCAGCGGCTCGGGATCGGGCTTGCTGTGGGTGACATGGTCCGGGCAGATGAGGATCGCCGAACGCTCGGCCAGGCCCAGCTGCTCCATGATCGGTGCTGCGTAGCGCACCGGCTTGTTGGTTACCACGCCCCAGATCAGCTTGGCCGCTTCGATATCGGCGAGCAGCTCGGGAATGCCGTCGAACGGCTTGGTCAGCACTGCGCAGTGGTCTTGGTAACGGGCGAGAAATTCCAGACGCAGGGCCTCGAACTGTTCGGACATCGGGTCGACATCGAATGCGCGCAGGACCATAGCGCGGGCACCACCGGAAACATGGTCGCGGATATCCTTGTCAGCCATCGGCGGTAACCCGTGGGCAGCACGCATGGCCTGGGCAATGGCGATAAAGTCTGGCGCGCTGTCGAGCAGGGTGCCATCCATATCGAAAAGAACGGCTCGCAAGCGCATCAGGCTTCCTTCAGGGTCTGGATCATGTAATTGACGTCTACGTCGTTGGCCAGCTTGTAATGCTTGGTCAGCGGGTTGTAGGTGAGGCCAATGATGTCTTTGACTTCCAGGCCGGCCGCACGGCTCCAGGCCCCCAGTTCCGAGGGACGGATAAATTTCTTGAAGTCATGGGTGCCACGCGGCAGCAGCCGCATCAGGTATTCGGCACCGACAATGGCGAACAGATAGGCCTTGGGGTTGCGGTTGATGGTGGAGAAGAACACCTGGCCGCCGGGTTTGACCATGGCGTAGCAGGCGCGAATCACCGAGGCCGGGTCCGGCACATGCTCAAGCATCTCCAGGCAGGTGACTACATCGAACTGCTCGGGCATTTCCTCGGCCAGGGCCTCGGCGGTGCATTGGCGGTATTCCACCTGCACGCCGGACTCCAGCTGGTGCAGCTGGGCTACGGCCAGCGGCGCTTCGCCCATGTCGATACCGGTGACGGTGGCACCACGCTGGGCCATGGCTTCGCTGAGAATGCCGCCGCCGCAACCGACGTCGAGGACCTTCTTGCCGGCCAGGCTGACGCGCTCGTCAATCCAGTTGACCCGCAGCGGGTTGATATCGTGCAGCGGCTTGAACTCGCTCTCGCGGTCCCACCAGCGGTGGGCGAGGGCGGAGAATTTGGCGATTTCGGCGTGGTCGACGTTGCTCATGCGGTTTTCCTCGAATCGAATTCTGTGCTGCCAGGCTCAGAGGCGGCTGGTGGCGATTTTCTGGCCCCAGGCGACGGCGCTGGCGTGCAGTTTTTCTTCGTCCATGCGGGTCAGGCGGCGGTTGTCGAGCAACTGCTTACCGCCGACCCAGACATGTTTGACGCTGTTGCGGTTACTCGCATAAATCAGTTGTGACACCGGATCGTACACCGGTTGTTGCGCCAGCTCGGTGAGGTCAAATGCCACGATATCCGCGGCTTTGCCGAGCTCCAGTGAGCCAATTTCATTTTCCAGGCCCAGGGCGCGGGCACCATTCAGCGTGGCCATGCGCAAGGCGCGGTGCACATCCAGCGCAGTGGCCGAACCGGCTACGGCCTTGGCCAACATCGCGGCGGTGCGGGTTTCGCCGAGCAGATCGAGGTCGTTGTTGCTGGCCGCGCCGTCGGTGCCGATGGCCACATTGACGCCGGCCTGCCACAAGCGCTCCACCGGACAGAAACCGCTGGCCAGCTTGAGGTTGGACTCCGGGCAGTGGATGACGCTGGCGTTGCTTTCTACCAGCAGCTGCACATCTTCATCGTTGATTTGCGTCATGTGCACGGCCTGGAAGCGCGGCCCCAGCAGGTCCAGCCGTGCGAGGCGAGCCATCGGCCGTTCGCCATGCAGGTCGAGGCTTTGCTGCACTTCGAAGGCCGTTTCATGCACATGCATCTGAATGCCGGCATCCAGCTCTTCGGCGAGCATGCGGATGGTTTCCAGCTTGTCGTCGCTGACGGTGTAGGGCGCATGGGGACCGAACGCCACCTTGATGCGCGGATGCAGGCGCAGGTCGTCGAACAGGCTCAGGCCCTTACGCAACGCTTCATCGGCGTCGCGGGCACCGGGGATGGGGAAATCCAGCACCGGAACGGTGATCTGCGCACGAATACCGCTGGTGTGTACCAGCTCGCTGGATACCTCGGGGAAAAAGTACATATCCGAGAAGCAGGTGATGCCGCCTTGCAGCTGTTCGGCGATCGCCAGCTCGGTGCCATCGTGAATAAAGGCCTCATTCACCCATTTGGCTTCGGCGGGCCAGATATGGTCTTGCAGCCAGGTCATCAGCGCCTTGTCGTCGGCCATGCCGCGAAACAGGCTCATCGCCGCGTGGCCGTGGGCATTGACCAGACCGGGGGTCAGCAGCATGCCGGGCAGCTCGCGCACTTCGCTGGCGGGATGGCGCAAAGCCACGTCACGCGGGGCGATCAGGGCGATACGACCATCACGAATACCCAGACCATGGTTGAGCAACACCACGCCGGCGGGCTCGACAGGCACCAGCCAGGTCGGCAGGAGCAGCAGGTCGAGCGGGGCGGCAGTGTTGGGCATGGCGGCATCCATTGGTTTATAACGATAGGGCTTACATCAATGTAGTGCGTCGACTACACCAGGCAGGGATGGGTAGCCTGGACAGCTTTTGGCGCTGGCGAAGTATACCCGAGCGCCCAAGTCAGGGGCTCGCTATAATCCGCAGCTTTTCGCTTCTGAGTACGAGGATGGTCATGCGCGAGCAATTGTTGGCGGCAGAGAAGGTCAAGGCCATCGATTGGCGGGATGACGCGCTGTACCTGCTGGATCAGCGTGCGCTGCCTTTCGAGGAAACCTGGGTGCGCTACGACTCCGCGGCAGCTGTGGCCCAGGCGATCAAGGACATGGTGGTGCGCGGTGCCCCGGCCATTGGCATTGCCGCGGCTTACGGTCTGGCCCTGGGTGTGCGCGCCCGGCTGGCCGAGGGAGATGACTGGCAGATGGCCCTGGAAGAGGACTTTGAAGTCCTGAATAACTCGCGGCCGACCGCCGTCAATCTGTTCTGGGCGCTGAACCGCATGCGTGAGCGCCTGTATCGCCTGAAAGACAGCGACGATGCCCTGGCCATCATGAATGCCGAAGCCGTGGCCATTCATGAAAGCGACCGTGAAGCCAATCTGACCATGGCGCAACTGGGGGTCGACCTGATTCGTCGCCACCAGGGCAATCTGCAAACCCTGCTCACTCACTGCAATACGGGTGCCCTGGCCACCGGCGGCTTTGGTACGGCGCTGGGGGTTATTCGCGCGGCGTATCTGGATGGTCTGGTCGAGCGCGTGTATGCCGACGAAACCCGCCCGTGGCTGCAAGGTTCGCGACTGACCGCCTGGGAGCTGCTGAACGAGGGTATCCCGGTAAGCCTGAACGCCGACTCGGCAGCGGCGCACCTGATGAAAACCAAAGGCATCACCTGGGTGATAGTCGGCGCTGACCGGATCACCGCCAATGGCGACGTGGCCAACAAGATCGGTACCTATCAATTGGCGGTGAACGCCATGCACCACGGCGTGCGTTTTATGGTGGTGGCACCGAGTTCGACCATCGATATGAACCTGGAAAGCGGTGACGACATTCCCATCGAAGAGCGCGCCGGCAGCGAGTTGCTGGAGCTCGGCGGCAAGCGGGTGGCGGCGGACGTCGAAGCGGTGAATCCGGTGTTCGATGTGACTCCGGCCGATCTGATCGATTTCATCGTGACCGAGAAGGGTGTGGTCGAGCGTCCGGACAAGGCCAAAATGGCTCAATTGATGTGTCGCAAGCGCCTGCACTAACTCCTTCATTTATTAGCTGTTCCGCGCGTTTCGGTGATGTCATTTATATGGCGCTGCCTGACGCGCGGCGTGCTCTGCGGGGATAGGTTCGGGGCATCGGGTGTGGTACTCTCCGTCAGTTTTCAAGGGGGCCTGTCATGGCCGCCGCAATTGCGCAGATCCATGCCATAACTCGTTGATTTGTCATGAGTCGTTGCTGGCCCCAAGGCCGCGACGGCGAGCTTCGCTCCATTCAGGATGAATGGGCGGAGTTTCACCAGAAAAAGGAACCAGGCTTCTCATGGGCGAACTGGCCAAAGAAATCCTCCCGGTCAATATCGAAGACGAGCTGAAACAGTCCTACCTCGACTACGCAATGAGCGTAATCGTCGGGCGCGCCTTGCCGGATGCACGTGACGGCCTCAAACCCGTGCACCGCCGCGTGCTGTACGCGATGAGCGAACTGGGTAACGACTGGAACAAGGCTTACAAGAAATCCGCCCGTGTGGTCGGTGACGTAATCGGTAAGTACCACCCCCACGGTGATACTGCGGTGTACGACACCATCGTCCGTATGGCGCAGCCATTCTCCCTGCGTTACCTGCTGGTGGACGGTCAGGGCAACTTCGGTTCGGTGGACGGCGACAACGCCGCTGCCATGCGATACACCGAAGTGCGCATGACCAAGCTGGCCCACGAGCTGCTGGCCGACCTCGACAAAGAAACCGTCGACTGGGTGCCCAACTACGACGGCACCGAAATCATCCCGGCAGTCATGCCGACCAAGATCCCCAACCTGCTGGTCAACGGTTCCAGCGGTATTGCCGTGGGCATGGCGACCAACATTCCGCCGCATAACCTCACCGAGGTTATCGACGGCTGCCTGGCGCTGATCGATAACCCCGAGCTGTCGATTGACGACCTGATGCACTACATCCCAGGTCCCGACTTCCCGACTGCGGCGATCATCAACGGTCGTGCCGGCATCATCGAGGCCTACCGCACCGGCCGTGGCCGTATCCAGATTCGCGCCCGCGCCATGTTCGAAGACATCGACAAGGTCGGTGGCCGCCAGCAGATCGTCATCACCGAGCTGCCGTATCAGCTCAACAAAGCCCGCGTGATCGAGAAGATCGCCGAGCTGGTGAAAGAGAAGAAGCTCGAAGGCATCACCGAGCTGCGCGACGAGTCCGACAAGGACGGTATGCGCATCGTGATCGAACTGCGCCGCGGTGAAGTGCCAGAGGTGATCCTCAACAACCTCTACGCCCAGACCCAGCTGCAGAGCGTGTTCGGTATCAACGTGGTGGCGCTGATCGACGGCCAGCCGAAGATCCTCAACCTCAAGGATCTGCTCGAGGCGTTTATTCTTCACCGTCGTGAAGTGGTCACCCGTCGTACCGTGTACCTGCTGCGCAAGGCCCGTGAGCGTGGCCATATCCTTGAAGGTCAGGCGGTTGCCCTGTCCAACATCGACCCGGTCATCGCCGTGATCAAGGCCTCGCCAAGCTCCGCTGAAGCGAAAGAAGCCCTGGTATCCCGCGCCTGGGAATCCAGCGCCGTCCAAGGCATGGTTGAAGCCGCTGGTGCCGATTCCTGCCGCCCGCAGGACCTCGACCCGCAATATGGTCTGCGCGATGGCATGTACTATCTTTCGCCTGAGCAAGCTCAGGCCATCCTGGACCTGCGCCTGCACCGCCTGACCGGCCTCGAGCACGAAAAACTGCTGGCCGAGTACAAGGAAATTCTCGAGCAGATCGGCGAGCTGATCCGCATCCTCACCAGCGCCACGCGCCTGATGGAAGTGATCCGCGAAGAGCTCGAAGGCGTGAAAGCCGAGTTCGGTGACAAGCGTCGTACCGAGATTCTCGATACCCGTCTGGACCTGACCCTGGGTGACCTGATCACCGAAGAAGAGCGTGTAGTAACCATCTCCCACGGCGGTTATGCCAAAACCCAACCGCTGTCGGCCTACCAGGCCCAGCGTCGTGGCGGTAAAGGCAAGTCGGCTACCGGCGTGAAAGATGAGGACTACATCGAGCACCTGCTGGTCGCCAACAGCCACGCCACCCTGCTGCTGTTCTCCAGCAAGGGCAAGGTGTACTGGCTGAAGACCTACGAAATTCCGGAAGCGTCCCGCGCTGCCCGTGGTCGTCCGTTGGTGAACTTGTTGCCATTGGATGAAGGTGAATACATCACCACCATGCTGCAGATCGATCTCGAAGCCCTGCAGAAAACTGCCGGTGCCGACGAGGATCTGGACGACGCCGAAGACGTGATCGAAGGTGAAGTGGTCGAAGCCGAAGAAGCGGTGGAAGTCGAAGAAGTCGAAGGCGAGACCGCTGAATGGGTGGCTGAGCCGACTGGCGAGTACATCTTTATGGCCACCGCCATGGGTACCGTGAAAAAGACCCCGCTGTCGCAATTTGCTCGTCCGCGTACCAGCGGCCTGATCGCCCTCAAGCTGAAGGAAGGCGACACCCTGATCGCTGCCGCCATCACTGACGGTGCCAAGGAAGTCATGCTGTTCAATGACTCCGGCAAGGTGATCCGTTTTGCCGAAAGCTCCATCCGTGTCATGGGCCGTGGTGCCCGTGGTATCCGCGGTATGCGTCTGGGCAAAGGGCAGACCCTGATCTCCATGCTGATCCCCGAGTCCGGTGCGCAGATCCTTACCGCCTCCGAGCGCGGCTTCGGCAAGCGCACTGCTCTGAGCAAGTTCCCACGTCGCGGTCGCGGTGGTCAGGGCGTGATCGGTATGGTCACCAAAGAGCGTAACGGCAAGCTGATCGGTGCCATCCAAGTGCAGGACGGCGAAGAGATCATGCTGATCTCCGACCAGGGCACCTTGGTGCGTACCCGCGTTGACGAAGTGTCCAGCTCGGGCCGTAACACCCAGGGCGTGACCCTGATCAAGCTGGCCGCCGACGAAACACTGGTGGGCCTGGAGCGCGTGCAAGAGCCTTCGGAAGTGGAAGGTCAGGTACTGCTCGGCGAAGACGGCGAGGTGCTGGAAGGCGCTGAGCTGGAAGCGGCTGATCTGGAAGACGGCAATGATGCGGTCGTCGATGACGCCGTAGCGGATGACGCCGAGGCACCAAGCGAAGAGTAAGCGGGCAGGGCGCGTCCGCCTCGGGTGGCGCGCCCCTTACCTGCACGAATGACAGCATGCATCGTCGCATCGCCGGCGGTGTGGGTGAACTGAGAGAGACTGACGTGAGCAAGCGAGCCTTTAACTTCTGCGCAGGCCCAGCCGCGCTTCCCGAAGCTGTACTGCAACGTGCCCAGGCTGAGCTCCTGGACTGGAATGGCAAAGGCCTTTCGGTCATGGAAATGAGCCATCGCAGCGATGACTATGTGGCCATCGCCGAGAAGGCCGAGCAGGACCTGCGCGATTTGCTCGCTATTCCGTCGAATTACAAAGTGCTGTTTCTGCAAGGTGGCGCGAGCCAGCAATTTGCCGAAATCGCCCTGAACCTGCTGCCCGAAGACGGCACCGCCGACTATATCGACACCGGCATCTGGTCGAAGAAAAGCATCGAAGAGGCGCGTCGCTACGGCAACGTCAATGTCGCGGCCAGCGCCAAGCCGTATGACTATTTCGCCATTCCGGGGCAGAACGAGTGGAAGCTGAGCAAAGACGCGGCCTATGTGCACTACGCCAGCAACGAAACCATCGGTGGCCTGCAGTTTGACTGGATTCCGGAAACCGGTGATGTGCCCTTGGTGGTCGACATGTCCTCGGACATTCTGTCGCGCGAGCTGGATGTGTCGAAGTTCGGCCTGATCTACGCCGGCGCGCAGAAAAACATCGGCCCGTCCGGCCTGGTGGTGGTGATCGTCCGGGAAGACCTGCTGGGTCGTGCCCGCTCCAGCACGCCGACCATGCTCAACTACAAGATCGCGGCTGATAACGGCTCGATGTACAACACCCCGGCGACCTTCTCCTGGTACCTGTCCGGTCTGGTCTTCGAGTGGCTGAAAGAGCAGGGCGGTGTGGCGGCCATGGAACAGCGCAACCGCGCCAAGAAAGAGCTGTTGTACGGCGCTATCGACGCCAGCGGCCTGTACAGCAATCCGATTGCCATCAACGCTCGCTCGTGGATGAACGTGCCTTTCCGTCTGGCCGATGAGCGTCTGGACAAGCCGTTTCTGGCCGGTGCCGATGCCCGTGGCCTGCTCAACCTCAAGGGTCACCGTTCGGTGGGCGGCATGCGCGCTTCTATTTATAACGCTGTCGGTCTGGATGGTGTGCAGGCGCTCGTGGCCTACATGGCGGAGTTCGAGAAGGAGCACGCTTGATGAGCGAGCACGAGTTAAAAGCCCTGCGGGTGCGGATCGACAGCCTCGACAAGAAGATCCTCGATCTGATCAGCGAACGCGCCAGCTGCGCCCAGGAAGTGGCGCGGGTAAAAATGGCCGCGCTGCCCGCAGGCGAGAAGCCGGTGTTCTACCGCCCCGAGCGTGAAGCCTGGGTGCTCAAGCACATCATGGAGCTGAACAAAGGCCCGCTGCCCAACGAGGAAGTGGCGCGTCTGTTCCGCGAAATAATGTCGTCCTGCCTGGCGCTGGAGCAGCCGCTGAAAGTGGCCTATCTGGGCCCGGAAGGTACCTTCACCCAAGCGGCGGCCATGAAGCATTTCGGCCATGCGGTGATTACCGTGCCGATGGCGGCCATCGACGAAGTGTTCCGCGAAGTGGCCGCCGGCGCGGTGAATTTCGGCGTGGTGCCGGTGGAGAACTCCACCGAAGGCGCGGTGAACAACACCCTCGACAGCTTCTTCGAGCACGACATGGTGATCTGTGGCGAAGTCGAGCTGCGCATCCACCACCACTTGCTGGTGGGCGATGTCACCAAGACTGACCGCATTACCCGAATCTACTCCCACGCCCAGTCCCTGGCCCAGTGCCGCAAGTGGCTGGATGCCCATTACCCGAATGTCGAGCGCGTGGCGGTTTCCAGCAATGCCGATGCCGCCAAGCGGGTGAAGAGTGAGTGGAACTCGGCGGCGATTGCCGGCGATATGGCGGCCAGCCTGTACGGCTTGAGCAAGCTGGCCGAGAAGATTGAAGACCGTCCGGACAACTCGACGCGCTTTTTGATCATCGGTAACCAGGAAGTGCCACCGACTGGCGACGACAAGACCTCGATCATCGCCTCGATGCGCAACCAGCCGGGCGCGCTGCACGAGCTGTTGGTGCCGTTCCATGCCAATGGCATCGACCTCACCCGCATCGAAACCCGCCCCTCGCGCAGCGGCAAATGGACCTATGTGTTCTTTATCGATTTCGCCGGCCATCACCGTGATCCGCTGATCCGTGACGTGCTGGAGAAGATCAATCAGGAAGCGGTCGCACTGAAAGTATTGGGCTCCTACCCCAAGGCAGTGCTGTGACCCCTTTGATTCTCTGAGGAGAACCCATGAGCAGTGATTTCCTCGCCCTGGCGCAGCCCGGCGTGCAAAAGCTTTCGCCCTACGTCCCCGGCAAACCGGTGGATGAACTGGCCCGTGAGCTGAATCTGGACCCGGCCAGCATCGTCAAGCTGGCCAGCAACGAAAATCCTCTGGGCCCCAGCCCGAAAGCCCTGGAAGCCATTCGCCAGGCAGCTGCCGAGCTGACCCGCTACCCCGATGGCAACGGCTTCGAGCTGAAAGCTGCGCTGGCAGCACGCTGCCGCGTGCAGGCCAACCAAGTGACGCTGGGCAATGGCTCAAACGACATTCTTGAGCTGGTGGCTCGTGCTTACCTGGCTCCTGGCCTGAATGCGGTATTCAGCGAGCACGCCTTCGCCGTTTACCCGATCGCCACCCAGGCGGTCGGCGCGCAGGCCAAGGTGGTTCCCGCCAAAGAGTGGGGGCATGACCTCGACGCCATGCTGGCGGCCATCGATGCCAATACCCGCGTGGTATTTATCGCCAACCCCAATAACCCCACCGGTACCTGGTTCGGCGCTGATGCCTTGGCGCGTTTCCTGGCCAATGTGCCGGAATCCGTGCTGGTGGTGCTGGACGAGGCTTATATCGAGTACGCCACGGGTGGTGAATTGCCAGACGGCCTCGACTATCTGGCGGATCATCCGAATCTGCTGGTTTCGCGCACCTTCTCCAAGGCCTACGGCCTGGCGGCGCTGCGCGTCGGTTATGGCCTGTCGTCGCCGGCGATTGCCGATGTGCTCAATCGCGTGCGCCAGCCATTCAACGTCAACAGCCTGGCCCAGGCCGCTGCCTGTGCGGCGCTGGCTGACGGCGAATATATGAACCAGAGCCGTGCCCTCAACGATGCCGGCATGCAGCAGCTGGAATCGGGTTTCCGCGAGCTGGGCCTGAGCTGGATCGCCTCCAAAGGCAACTTTATTGCCGTGGATGTGGGCCGTGAAGGTTTGCCGGTGTATCAGGGGCTACTGCGCGAAGGCGTGATCGTGCGCCCGGTGGCCAACTACGGGATGCCCAGCTTCTTGCGCGTGACCATCGGCACTCGGGCGGAAAACACCCGCTTCCTGACGGCCCTGACCAAGGTTCTGGCCTGTGGCTGATGTCATGGCGGCGCAACAGCGCACCCCTATGATCGAGCGCCTGGTGGTAATCGGCTTGGGCCTGATCGGTGGCTCCTTTGCCAAAGGCCTGCGCGAAAGTGGCCTGTGTCGCGAAGTGGTCGGCGTCGATCTGGATCCGGAATCCCGTCGTCTGGCGGTAGAGCTTGGGGTAGTCGATCGCTGCGAAGCGGAATTGGCTGCCGCCTGTCAGGGTGCCAGTGTGATTCAGCTGGCGGTTCCTATTCTGGCCATGGAAAAGCTGCTGCGCGAACTGGCCAAGCTCGATCTCGGCGACGCCGTGCTTACCGATGTGGGCAGCGCCAAAGGCAATGTGGTGCGTGCCGCGCGCCTGGCCTTTGATGGCTTGCCGGCGCGCTTTGTGCCGGGCCACCCGATTGCCGGTTCGGAGCAGAGCGGGGTAGAGGCTTCCAATTCGGAGCTGTTTCGCCGTCACAAGGTGATTCTGACGCCGCTGGAACAGACCGATGCTGCCGCGCTGTCGCTGGTCGACACCTTGTGGCGGGCGCTGGGCGCGGATGTCGAGCATATGGCCGTGGAGCATCATGACCAGGTGCTGGCAGCCACCAGCCACTTGCCGCATCTGCTGGCGTTTGGTCTGGTGGACTCGTTGGCCAAGCGCAGCGAGAACCTGGAGATTTTCCGTTACGCCGCCGGCGGTTTCCGTGATTTCACGCGGATTGCTGGCAGCGACCCAGTGATGTGGCATGACATCTTCCTCGCCAACCGCGAGGCGGTGCTGCGCACCCTGGACACATTTCGCAGCGATCTCGACGCCCTGCGCGACGCGGTCGATGCCGGGGATGGGCATCAGCTTCTGGGCGTTTTTACCCGCGCCCGGGTGGCCCGTGAGCATTTCAGCAAAATTCTGGCCCGTCGGGCCTATGTGGACGCTATGAATACCAACGATCTGATTTTCCTGGCCAACCCAGGTGGCCGTTTGTCCGGGCGTATTCGTGTGCCGGGCGATAAATCCATTTCCCACCGTTCGATCATGCTCGGCTCGCTGGCTGAAGGCACCACCGAGGTGGAAGGCTTCCTCGAAGGCGAAGACGCCCTGGCGACCCTGCAGGCATTCCGCGATATGGGCGTGGTGATCGAAGGTCCGCACCACGGTCGGGTGACCATTCATGGCGTCGGCCTGCACGGCCTGAAAGCGCCACCTGGCCCGATCTACCTGGGTAACTCGGGTACCTCGATGCGCCTGCTGTCGGGCCTGCTGGCCGCGCAGCCGTTCGACGTCACCCTGACTGGCGATGCCTCGCTGTCCAAGCGCCCGATGAATCGCGTGGCCAAGCCGCTGCGGGAAATGGGTGCGCTGATCGATACCGCCGCTGAAGGTCGTCCGCCGATGACCATTCACGGCGGCCGTCGCCTGGCTGGCATGACGTACGAAATGCCGATGGCCAGCGCTCAGGTGAAGTCCTGCCTGTTGCTGGCGGGCCTGTATGCCGCTGGTTCTACCACCGTGATCGAACCGGCACCGACCCGCGACCATACCGAGCGCATGCTGCGTGGCTTCGGCTATCCGGTGACCGTCGAGGGTAACAAGGCTACCGTTGAGTCCGGCCATAAGCTGACCGCTACCCATATCGAAGTGCCAGCGGATATCTCGTCTGCAGCCTTCTTCCTGGTGGCCGGTTCGATTGCCGAAGATTCCGAGCTGGTACTGGAACACGTCGGTATCAACCCGACCCGTACCGGCGTTATCGACATCTTGCGTCTGATGGGTGCCGATATCACGCTGGAGAATCAGCGTGAAGTGGGCGGTGAACCGGTGGCTGATCTGCGCGTGCGTTCGGCCAAGCTGAAGGGCATCGATATCCCGGAAGACCTGGTGCCGCTGGCTATCGACGAATTCCCGGTATTGTTCGTTGCCGCTTCCGTCGCCGAAGGTCGTACCGTGCTGCGTGGTGCCGAAGAGCTGCGGGTTAAAGAGTCGGACCGTATTCAGGTGATGGCTGACGGCCTGCTGGCATTGGGCGCGAAAGTCGAGCCGACGCCGGACGGCATCATCATCGACGGCGGCACCCTGGGTGGTGGCGAAGTGCATAGCCATGGCGACCATCGCATCGCCATGTCCTTCAGCGTCGCTTCGCTGCGTGCCAGCGCGCCGATCCGCATCCACGACTGCGCCAACGTTGCCACCTCGTTCCCGAACTTCCTCGGCCTGGCCGCGCAAGTGGGTATCCGTGTTGCAGAAGAGGGCAAGTCATGAGCATGCAGGCGCCAGTCATCGCTATCGACGGTCCAAGCGGTTCCGGTAAAGGCACCATCGCCAGCCTTCTGGCCAAGAAGCTGGGCTGGAGTTTGCTGGATTCGGGCGCGTTGTATCGTCTGCTGGCATTTGCCGCGCGCAACCATGGCGTCGACCTGACCAACGAAGAAGCACTGAAGTTGTTGGCCGCTCATCTGGATGTTCAGTTTCTCGCTGCTGCCAATGGCCAGCCACAACGCATCATTCTGGAAGGCGAGGAAGTGACCGACGCCATCCGTAACGAGCAGATTGGTGCAGGTGCCTCGCAGGTCGCCGCACTAGGCGCCGTGCGGGATGCGCTGCTGCAACGGCAGCGCGCATTCCAGGAAATGCCGGGGCTGGTGGCCGATGGTCGCGACATGGGCACCGTGGTGTTTCCCGATGCGCCGCTTAAGATTTTCCTGACCGCCAGTGCGGAAGAGCGTGCTCGACGCCGGTACTTGCAGTTGAAGGCCAAGGGCGACGATGTTAATCTTGCGAGTCTGCTAGACGAGATTCGTTTGCGCGATGAGCGCGACACCCAGCGTACGGTGGCACCGCTCAAACCAGCGGCTGACGCCATTCAGCTGGATTCCACCGAACTCTCCATCGAGCAGGTGTTGGAACGCATTCTGAGCGAAGTCGCCAACCGCGATCTCGCCGGATGATCAAGCAGGCCTGTAGGGAACCCAGTCTTTATCCCGCAGCCGGCTTTTAAACTAACGAAACCCACGTTGTCTGGAATGTGGATGCTGGGCGGGTTTATCCGTCCTAGATCAATCAGGAATTAACATGAGCGAAAGCTTTGCAGAACTTTTTGAAGAAAGCCTAAAAACCCTCGACATGCAGCCGGGCGCCATCATCACCGGTATCGTTGTTGATATCGACGGTGACTGGGTTACTGTCCACGCCGGTCTGAAGTCCGAAGGCGTCATCCCGCTCGAGCAGTTCTACAACGACGCTGGCGAGCTGACCATCAAGGTCGGTGACGAAGTACACGTTGCGCTGGACGCGGTTGAAGATGGCTTTGGTGAAACCAAGCTGTCCCGCGAAAAAGCCAAACGTGCAGAGTGCTGGATCGTTCTGGAAGCGGCTTTCGCAGCTGAAGAAGTGGTTAAGGGCGTTATCAACGGTAAGGTTAAAGGCGGCTTCACTGTCGACGTTAACGGCATCCGTGCGTTCCTGCCAGGTTCTTTGGTTGACGTTCGCCCAGTGCGCGACACCACGCACCTCGAAGGCAAAGAGCTGGAATTCAAAGTCATCAAGCTCGACCAGAAGCGCAACAACGTTGTCGTTTCCCGTCGCAGCGTCCTCGAAGCCGAGAACTCCGCCGAGCGTGAAGCTCTGCTGGAATCCCTGCAAGAAGGCCAGCAAGTCAAAGGTATCGTCAAAAACCTCACCGACTACGGCGCATTCGTCGATCTGGGTGGCGTGGACGGCCTGCTGCACATCACCGACATGGCTTGGAAGCGCATCAAGCATCCATCGGAAATCGTCAACGTTGGCGATGAGATCGATGTAAAAGTGCTGAAGTACGATCGCGAGCGCAATCGTGTTTCCCTGGGCCTGAAGCAACTGGGTGAAGATCCATGGGTTGCTATCAAAGCTCGTTACCCAGAAAGCACCCGCGTAACTGCCCGTGTTACCAATCTGACCGACTACGGCTGCTTCGCTGAGCTGGAAGAAGGCGTTGAAGGTCTGGTGCACGTTTCCGAAATGGACTGGACCAACAAGAACATCCACCCGTCGAAAGTCGTACAAGTTGGCGACGAAGTGGAAGTTATGGTTCTGGACATCGACGAAGAGCGTCGTCGTATCTCCCTCGGCATCAAGCAGTGCAAAACTAACCCGTGGGAAGATTTCTCGGGTCAGTTCAACAAGGGCGACAAGATCTCCGGCACCATCAAGTCGATCACCGATTTCGGTATCTTCATTGGTCTGGATGGCGGCATCGACGGCCTGGTTCACCTGTCCGACATCTCTTGGAACGAAGTAGGCGAAGAAGCTGTACGCCGCTTCAAGAAAGGCGACGAGCTGGACACCGTGATCCTGTCGGTTGACCCAGAGCGCGAGCGCATTTCCCTGGGTATCAAGCAACTGGAAAGCGATCCGTTCTCCGAATACGTTGCTACCAACGACAAAGGCGCGATCGTTCGCGGCACCGTCAAAGAAGTAGACGCCAAGGGCGCTGTAATCACCCTGGCCGAAGGCATCGAAGCTGTACTGAAAGCCTCCGAAATCAGCCGCGACCGCGTTGAAGACGCCCGCAACGTGCTGAAAGAAGGCGAAGAAGTAGAAGCCAAGATCATCAGCGTTGACCGTAAGAGCCGCGTAATCAGCTTGTCGGTCAAGTCGAAAGACGTTGAAGACGAAAAAGAAGCCATCAAAGAAATGCGCAAGCAGGAAGTTGAAACTGCTGGTCCGACCACCATTGGTGATCTGATTCGCGCACAAATGGAAAACCAGAACTAAGTTCTGAGTCCCATTAAGAAAAAGGGCGACTTCGGTCGCCCTTTTTTGTTTTGGAATTCAAGGATCTGCAACACTCCAGGGGCTGGTCAAAGCCCGCTGGTCATGCTAAAACCTTTTCAAGCTGATCTAGTCGCTTGAAAACGAAGGGAAAATCATGACCAAGTCGGAACTGATCGAACGGATCGTCACCCATCAGGGGCTCCTGTCTCCAAAAGACGTAGAGCTGGCCATCAAGACCATGCTGGAACAGATGTCCCAGGCCTTGGCCACGGGAGATCGTATCGAGATCAGGGGCTTTGGAAGCTTTTCCCTCCATTTTCGTGCTCCGCGTGTGGGGCGCAATCCGAAGACTGGGCAGTCGGTGCGCTTGGATGGGAAGTTTGTTCCGCACTTTAAGCCGGGTAAGGAGCTGCGGGATCGAGTCAACGAAGACGAGTGAGCTCTCCGACTTCAACGCTTCATGCATACCGCCACACGTAATCGGCTCATTCCTTTCGGCCGATAGCTGTCAATCTGCGACCGTCGCTAGCCAAACCGATTAGCGCTCAGGGATAATTCCCTCTCTACTGGTCGGTGCGATGTCCGCGCTCTCTTTTTATCTCACCTGCTCCGCGAGAATTAACGTCGCGTTGCCTTTATTTTTCAGTCTTTTTATATGCCCCTCGTTCAGCTCTCGAATAATGTCACTTTTGATGCCGAGCCTAAGAAAACGGTGCTTGATAGTGCCAAAATGAAAGGTGTATTTCTCGAGTACAGTTGTAGAACGGGGCGGTGTGGCGTGTGCAAGGCGCATGTTCTCCAAGGGGATACTGCGATTGAGCAAGAGGAGCAAGCGCTGTCAGCTGAAGACGCGGCTGCGGGTTTTATACTGACCTGTTGTCGCTCGGCGCTTACTGACCTTGAGCTCGACATAGAAGACGTAAGTCAGTTCGCTCAGTGTCCCGCCAAAACATTACCTTGCCGTATTGACTCCGTCGCGCAACTTGCTGTTGATGTCGTTGGAGTGGTGTTGCGACTTCCACCAAATAATGGAATGAGCTATTTGCCTGGGCAGTACATCGATGTAATCGCCCACGGCGTGCGCCGCAGTTATTCCATCGCCAATTCTCCTCGGCCGGACGGAAAAATCGAGTTGCAAATTCGCCAAGTGGAAGACGGTGTGCTCAGCGCCTACTGGTTTGGCGATGCCAAGGCAAATGACCTGCTGCGCCTGGAAGGCCCCTTGGGCACCTTCAGTTTGCGTACGTTGGCCCCGGCACATCTGGTTTTCCTTGCTACCGGCACCGGTATAGCGCCCATCAAAGCGATTCTGGAACAGCTTGCGGCGCATCCTGAGCGCCTGGCCGGAAAGTCGATTCACGTCTACTGGGGCGGTCGCACCGCGGCGGATCTCTATTGGCAGCCCATTTTTAATGATCTACCGCTGAAGTTTATTCCGGTATTATCGCGCCCCGATTCTGCATGGACTGGCCGTACGGGGTACATTCAGCAAGCAGTTTTGGACGATGCGGTGACATTGGGCGAGTCGGTTGTGTACGCCTGTGGATCAGATGCCATGATTCATTCTGCGCGGGACACCTTAGTTGCTGCCGGCTTGTCGGCAAAAAACTTCTACTCCGATGCATTTGTAAGCTCGAATTGAATAGGAAAGATCATGAAGGCTGTAATTCTTGCGGGTGGCTTAGGGACGCGTCTGAGCGAAGAAACCAGTACTCGGCCCAAGCCCATGGTCGAGATTGGTGGAAAACCTATTCTTTGGCACATCATGAAGATGTACTCCGCCCATGGCGTGAATGACTTTATTATTTGTTGTGGTTACAAGGGGTATTTAATTAAAGAGTACTTCGCCAACTACTTTCTGCACATGTCAGATGTCACATTCAATATGCGCGACAACACCATGGAAGTGCACGACCGTCGCGCCGAACCATGGAATGTCACGTTGGTTGATACCGGTGAAAACTCAATGACGGGCGGTCGCCTGCGCCGCGTTGCCGATTATCTGCGCGATGAGGACGCTTTCTGCTTCACCTATGGTGATGGTGTAAGTGACGTCGATATTCAGGCCACCCTGGCATTTCACAAACAACACGGTAAAGCGGCAACCCTAACGGCGGTTTATCCGCCTGGCCGATTTGGCGCCTTGGATATCAAGCAAGGCCAAGTCCTTAGTTTCAGAGAAAAGCCCAAGGGTGATGGCGCGCTGATCAATGGCGGCTTTTTCGTACTAAACCCCAGTGTGTTGGACACACTCTCCGATGACAGTGACGTTTGGGAGCAGGAACCTCTGATGGGTCTGGCCGCAGCAGGCGAGCTCATGGCCTACGAGCACGAGGGTTTCTGGCAGCCGATGGACACCCTGCGTGACAAGCATCTGCTGGAAGAGCTTTGGCAAAATGGCGAAGCACCCTGGAAATCATGGGAGTAACCATGAAAGCGTCCATTACTGCCGAGTTCTGGCGGGGTAAGCGAGTTTTCCTCACCGGCCACACCGGCTTCAAGGGCAGCTGGCTGTCACTCTGGCTCCAGCATTTGGGTGCCGAGGTAAAGGGCTTTGCCCTGGAGCCGCCTACCACCCCTGCGCTTTATGAAGTTGCTCAAGTAGAGCAGGGGATGGCGTCTGAGATCGCTGACATCCGCGATCTGCCAGCAATCACCCGCAGCATGACCGCGTTCAATCCCGAGATTCTCATCCATATGGCGGCCCAGCCGCTGGTTCGCTTGTCCTATCGTGAACCGGTTGAAACCTATGCCACCAACGTCATGGGCAGTGTCCATGTCCTTGAAGCTGCTCGGCAGTGCAGCAACCTACGCGCTATCGTCAACGTCACCACCGACAAGTGCTACGAGAATCGGGAGTGGGAGTGGGGCTACCGTGAAGATGAGCCGATGGGCGGCCACGACCCTTACAGCAATAGCAAAGGCTGCGTGGAGCTGATAACAGCATCCTATAGAAACTCATTCTTCAACACCCAGCAGTCCGCAGCGCTCGCGTCGGCGCGCGCGGGGAATGTGATTGGGGGGGGGGATTGGGCAGAAGACCGACTTATTCCTGATATCCTGAGCGCCTTTGAAAAAGGCCAGCCAGTCGTCGTGCGCAATCCATTGGCCACTCGCCCGTGGCAGCATGTACTTGAGCCGTTAAGTGGTTATCTGGTGCTGGCACAGCGGTTGTGGGAAGAAGGGCAGATGTTCGCCCAAGGCTGGAACTTCGGTCCTCGTGACGAAGATGCCCGCCCCGTTGAGTGGATTCTTAAGCGCATGATCGCAAGCTGGGGCGAACACGCCCGCTGGCAGTTGGACGAAAACCCCCAGCCCCATGAGGCCCGTTACCTCAAGCTGGATATTTCCAAGGCGCGCAGCCGCCTGCAGTGGTCTCCAACCTGGCCGCTCGAAACAACGCTCGCCCGCATCGTCGATTGGCATCGCGCCTGGCTTAGTGGCAATGACATGCGCGCCGGCTGCCTGGCCGAGATAGATGCCTACATGGCCGATATGTCTGGCAATGGCGCTCACTAAATTTTTACAGCAGGAACACTCATGACACCCGATATGCTCCGCCAAGAAATTAGCAAGCTCGTCGAGCAGTACGCGCAAGTAGCCTTGGCTCCAAAGCCGTTCGTCGCTGGCGAAAGCGTAATCCCGCCTTCCGGCAAGGTTATCGGTGCGCGCGAGCTGCAATTTATGGTCGAAGCGTCCCTGGATGGTTGGTTGACCACTGGACGTTTCAATGCTGAATTCGAGAAGAAACTCGCTGAGTTTCTCGGTGTTAAGTTCGCCCTATCGGTGAACTCCGGCTCCTCCGCCAATCTGGTGGCATTTAGCACCCTAACGTCTCCGAAGCTTGGCAGCCGCGCCATTCGCAAAGGCGATGAAGTGATTGGCGTCGCGGCGGGCTTTCCCACCACCGTCAATCCTATCGTGCAGTTCGGTGCCATTCCGGTGTTTGTCGACGTTGACATGGCGACCCACAACATCGATCCCGAACTGATCGAAGCCGCCATTACTCCCAAAACCAAAGCCATCATGCTGGCCCACACCCTAGGCAATCCGTTCAACCTCAATAAGGTCAAGGCGCTGTGCGAAAAGTACAACCTGTGGCTGGTTGAAGACTGCTGTGACGCCCTCGGCGCTACCTACGACGGTAAGCAGGTCGGCACCTTTGGCGACATCTGCACCTTGAGTTTCTACCCCGCCCACCACATCACCATGGGCGAGGGCGGCGCGGTGTTCACTAACGACCCACTGCTAAAACTCATCGCCGAGTCGTTCCGCGATTGGGGTCGCGATTGCTACTGCGCGCCAGGCTGCGACAACACCTGCGGTGACCGCTTTGGCCAGCAGTTTGGCAGCCTGCCCAAAGGCTACGACCACAAATACGTCTACGCCCACTTGGGCTACAACCTGAAAATCACCGACATGCAAGCAGCTTGCGGCCTTGCTCAACTGGAACGTGCCCAGGAATTTATCGACACCCGTAAACGCAACTTCGATCTCCTGAAAACCCGCCTCGCCGGACTGTCGGACTTCATCGAAATCGCCGAAGCGACTCCTAACAGTTCGCCGTCCTGGTTTGGTTTCCCGGTCACCCTGAAGGAAAGCAGCGGCGTCCAGCGCGTAGACCTGCTGAAATTCCTAGACCAGAACAAAATCGGTAGCCGCCTGTTGTTTGCTGGCAACCTCACACGTCAGCCTTACTTCCAGAATCTGGAATACCGCGTGGTGGGCGAGCTGACCAATACTGATCGCACCATGAATCAAACATTCTGGTTAGGTATTTACCCGGGGTTGGGGCAGGAGCATTTCGACTTTGTGGGTGAGAAGCTGGAAGAGTTTTTCGGGTTGAGTTTTTAATTTAATTCCATGCGAGACGCGCAGTGAAGCTGATTAATACTGAGATATCGGGGTGTTACGAGGTTATCTGCGCAGCCTCTCAAGATGCACGGGGTACCTTTGTTAAGACCTTTCACCAGCCCAGCTTTGAAGCACTAGGGCTGCGCTGTGACTGGCAGGAAGAGTATTACTCGGTATCTGCAAAAAATGTGATTCGCGGTATGCACTTTCAGATTCCTCCCCATAGCCATGCAAAGTTAGTGTATTGCCTGCAGGGCGAGGCACTGGATGTGCTAGTTGATTTGCGTCGTGGCTCGCCGAACTATGGCTCGGTAGCTTCGCTGACGCTATCTCCTGAGAAGGCCAATAGTATTTATATTCCCTCAGGTGTTGCACACGGCTTTCTGTCGTTAAAAGAAAATACCGTTATGCAATACAAGGTTACCAGTGTGTATTCGGCGCAGCACGATGCCGGCGTTCTTTGGAGTTCGTTGAATTTCGATTGGCCGGTTGACAATCCCGTGATATCTGCAAGGGATCAAATTCATCCTTCACTAGAAGAATTTGATTCTACATTTGAATTTTTAGTTGATACGTATTGATGGCCAAGATCGCTCTAGTTACCGGCATATCCGGATTTGTTGGTAGCAACCTGGCCCGTCTGCTCTTGTCTGCGGGATGGGAGGTTCACGGTGTAGTGCGCAGCGGTTCAAGCCTCACCGCTATTGGCAAGGAAAAAGATGCCTGTGAATTTCATATTTACGACGGCTCTATTAATAGCCTCTTTGCGATTTTCAGGTCTGTAAGGCCCGACGTGACGTTTCACTTGGCCTCATTGTTTCTATCCGAGCATACGTCGAAACAAGTCGACGAGCTGATCACTGCAAATATAGTGTTTGGCAGCCAGTTACTGGAAGTAATGGCGGTTTCAGGGTGTAGGAATATTGTAAACGCAGGTACTTCCTGGCAGAACTTCCATTGCGAAGACTATAATCCAGTTAACCTATATGCCGCTACCAAGCAGGCTTTTGAGGATATTTTAAAGTACTACCATGATGCTCGAAGCATTTCATGTGTAACGCTGAAATTGTTCGATACCTATGGGCCAAATGACCCGCGGCGTAAGCTTATAAAAATTCTGGTAGAGGCTGCATTGGCAGGTAGCCCCCTGGATTTATCGCCTGGTGACCAGGTGTTAGATTTATCTCATGTTGATGATGTTTGTGATTCGTTTATTAGCGCTGCTGACTATTTACTGGCGGCCGATGCACCGCTGTGTAAAAGCTTTACTGTTTCCGGCGAGAGAATGACGGTTAAGCAGCTTGTTTCAGTTATTTCCGATGCATTGCAAATTGAAATAAGCGCAAATTTTGGTGGTCGTCCCTATCGCGAAAGAGAGGTGATGGTATTGCCACCTTGCGAAGCTACAAGCGCGCCCTGGAGTCAGGCTCTTTCAGAGCGCCGTCTTTATGAGGAAATCGCTAAGCTCGGCGTATCCACTTCAACGTCTGAGAATTTACATGACGCCTAATGCCTTGGATTATGTCGATTTTTGTATTCCCACTTATAATAGAGCCGACTACGTAAAAGTTTTGCTGGATTCGTTACCTTCAGGCGCGACGGTGCATCTGCGGGATAATGGAAGTTTCTTGAGTGGTGTGGATTTCAATTTCAACGGTCGGTTGCATTTGGAGCAAGATAGCTCTGTGGTCGGTATGTTTGAAAACTGGTCAAAAGTCGCTCGGTTAGGCGATGGAGAGTGGTTCTTTTTGACCTCGGATGATGATCTTTACTACGCGAACCTCCAGGCCGAGCTGGACTCGGTTTTAGCCAATTCTCCAAATGTGGGAATGATCATTTTTGGTCATAATATAATTGATTCAGAGGGACGCGTGTTAAGCACTTGGACGCCAAGCTCGCTTGGGCTGAAACAAGGCAAAGAGGCATTTGATAGTTTTGCCTATGGAGTGGATGCCCGCATGCCCTCTATTTTGATAAACAGGGAGTGCTATAACCAGTCGGGTGGCCTTTCAACAGAGTTCAACATATCAGCCGCTGACAGCGAGCTCGTACAGCGCTTGTTGGTACAGTACCCGGTCTTGTTCATGCCTGCCGTCGTCTCGGGTTACAGAGTTTGGCCGGGTGCGGCGACCCATGACAAGATTGCCGGTGAAGAGTGGCGTCTCGATGTTGAGTTGTGGGTGCGGAAATTAGAGCGCGTACTTATCGCTCAGCCTTGGGCTAAAAATCTGCTTTGGAGGCGTCATGTTCAACACGATATTCGCTTGCAAAATATCAATGCTGCACTAACTAAGCTGCCTGGGTTCGCGGCCAAACTCCGCTATCTTTCCACCACCCGCTACCCGATTCTGTCGCGGCCCAGCAGTCATTTGACCTGTGCGCTACTGTTAATCAAGAGCCTGGTAAAAAAAGCATAATGTACACCAATCTGGCTTTCTCCATCCTATGTCGCGGCGTACAGGTAGTACTTTCGATATTGACTATTCACCAGCTCGTGCAAGTGCTGGGCGTCGATAACTATGGTCTGTGGGTTACGCTGACATCCGTTATGGCATGGATGGCGTTGTTCGACTTCGGTATCGGATATGGGCTAAAAAACAGGTTGTCTGAAGCGTATGCGTCCGGAAAAAAAGAGACGGTAGGTGCGTTGCTGTCTAGTGTGTATTTTATCTATGTGGTTATTGCTGCGCTGATACTTATAATGTTTTCTGCCGCTGCTTATTTCGTAAGTCCTTTCTCGGAAAATATCCCGGCTTCGCTTGTTTTAGTCTTTTGTGCCTCTGTTTCATTCTTGTTTTCCATCGGTGCAATCATTCTTCAGGCTGTTGGTGCATTTAAGCGTTTTTACTTTTTCAGTCTTCTCGTCCCGGTAGGCTGGTTTATATTTGTGGTAAGTAACAAGGGTGTGTCGTTGAGTGTGGGCGACGTGGTCTGGGTTTTTGGCGGATTGATGGTGGTTCAGTCAGGTTTGCTATTTGCATCGGGGCGTACTTTTTTTTCCGCAGATCGATTTATTTTTTCTTACTTGAGTCGCATTGATGTGCGAAACGTTTTACTGGCTGGCGGTGGATTTTTTATTCTTCAGCTATCAAGCTTGTTTTTGTTTATGTCGGGTAATTTTCTGGTTTACCAGCTTGCCGGTCCGTCGGATGTTGCTAGTTATGATGTGATAAATAAGGTCTATCAGTTGTTCGGCGTTGGGTATTCTATTTTGATTACCTTGGCATGGACTGGAATTTCAAAAGCCAAAGCGCTTGGCGACGTAAAGGCAAAGGTTTTGGTGTTTAAGGGCTTGGCGCTGTGCTCGGTGCTTGTTTTGGTTTCTGCTGCTCTATTGGCTAGTCAAATCGGGCCGGTAACCAGTCTGATTTCCGCCGGGAAAATTGTCGTTTCTTCTAACGTTGCGTTGGTATTTTCTTTTTTTGTTTTCGTGCAATCCGTAGCGTATAGCGGTGCGGTCTTCCTTAATGCTTACGAGCGACTTGTCCCGCAGATTGTCTTGGCTATAATTGCGGTCCCTATCTTTATTTGTCTGGCTTATTACTTGTTGTCGAATAATTTTGGTATAGCTGCCGTTCCGGCTGCGTGTTCAATTGCAATTCTACCATCCGCAATTTACTGCTTTATCCACGGTTACAAGCTTGCGAGGCAGCCACAATGATCGGCCAACTATGGAGGCGCTTCTTTTACAATCCCTACTCGTTCGTGGCCAAGTGCGCTTATGCTACTATTGGTAACTCAAAGCTCACCAAGTCTTTTTCGTTGGAGTTTCGTGTTGCACGGACTGCCTCCGCGTTTGCAGCGGGTGATAATTGTATTCTTATGAATAAGAACGTATTTGAAAGTGACGCCGGGTTTATTCGAATTGGGTCTGGAACCTTTATTAATGCAGGTACCAGTTTAATTTCCCGAGAATCCATTTCGATTGGTAACGACGTCACTATCGCGTGGGGTTGCACTATTTACGATCACGACTCGCATTCGCTCGATTACAAAGAACGCATTCGAGATCAGCAAAATCAATTAAACGACTGGGATACCGGTTCGTTTATCCAGTCCAAGAACTGGAGTTCTGTGCGTTCCGGCGCGATTAAAATTGAGGACTTTGCGTGGCTCGGTTTTGATGTGGTGGTGTTGAAGGGAGTAACGATCGGCAAGGGTGCCATTATTGGTGCTAGGTCGGTTGTTGCATCTGACATTCCGCCGTGGACCGTTGCAGTGGGTAACCCTGCCAAGGTGGTGAAAGAGTTGCCAAGGGAGCTAAGGCATGACTGAGGTGTTGCGTCGTGTGTTGGTCGTGGGGGCTGGTGGTTTTATCGGTCAGCACCTTGTTGCCCGGCTGGCGGGCGCTGGCGATTGCACACTTACCTTGATAGGCCATGGTACTGACGCCGCGGATCTGTCTGAGCACACGTGCTTTCCCGGCGAGGTAGGTCGCGAGCTGTTTGATCAGTGTGCTGCTCCGGATGTGATTTTTTACCTTGCCGGCGGCGCGTCGGTGGGTGAATCCATCGCGCGGCCAATTCGGGATTTTCAGCGCACGGTTTCACCGGTGTATGACCTGTTGGAAAAGGTCAAAAATGATTGGCAAAGCAGCCATATTGTTTTTGTGTCCAGCGCCGCTGTTTACGGCCGCTCGGCGACTTTCGCAACGAGCACGGCCAGCGCGCTGAACCCTGTCTCGCCGTATGGACTGCATAAAAAGATGGCCGAAGAACTGCTGTGCTTCTATGCCGCGGAGCATGGGGTCGGCGTTTCTATCGTCCGCCCGTTCTCGGTGTATGGCGAGGGTCTGAAAAAGCAGTTGTTGTGGGACGCGTTGCAGAAGTGCAGCCGTGGCGATCACCATTTTTTTGGCAGCGGTAAAGAGCTCAGGGAT
Organism: Pseudomonas sp. TE3786; assembly: GCF_054057335.1. Classification (NCBI taxonomy): domain Bacteria; kingdom Pseudomonadati; phylum Pseudomonadota; class Gammaproteobacteria; order Pseudomonadales; family Pseudomonadaceae; genus Pseudomonas; species Pseudomonas sp. TE3786. The sequence goes on along the minus strand of NZ_JBSRZF010000028.1, from coordinate 20,707 downwards.
TGGGTGTATGTGGGCGATCTGGTGTCCTTCTTGTTGAGTATTGCATTTCGTCCCGAGCAATACCCACGAGTAATCAACGCAGGTTCCGGTGTGGCGGTTTCCACCCGTGAAATACTGACTACGCTCTTTTCGCTTTTTGGCCAAAACGCGCTTCCGGAATTTAAAGAAGAAAACAAACCGGGTGACCCGCAGCATCTGGTCGCTGATCTGGAAGAGCAGCGTGCCTATGCAAATTTCTTTGTTACTCCATTATCAGCGGCGTTGGCGCGTTACGTGGATTGGTACAGGAGTAACGCTTCGTGATTAATGTAGGGATTCCGGTGGCGGCAGGTAACGGCTGGCTGGGTGGGCTGAATTATTTCAAAAGCCTTGCCTATGCGCTTAACCAATCGGGTACACAGGATGTGCGCCTGACGTTGCTCACTAACGATGTGGCGGCGCTGGAGGATTGCGCGGGTGCCCGTGTGGCGGTTAAAAAAGCAGCCGGCGTATTCTCAGCAAACAAGCTGGTTCGCGCGTTTAATATGCTACTGCAGCGTAATATTCCGCTGAGTTTTTACGCGTTCAAACATAACGTGGACATCGTGACTCACTTTCGTTCGAACTCGGTAATCGGCGTTCCGGTTTTGTTCTGGATGCCTGATTTTCAGCATAAATACCTGCCCGAGTTTTTCTCCGCCAGCGACTGCGCGGCGCGAGACGAGGCCGTTCGCTCCAGTAGTGCGTTGGGCGAAATTCTATTTAGCAGCGTGGCCGCGCAAAATGATTTCCGTGCGTTTTATCCCGACCTTGCGGCAGTGCGCTCGCACGTGTTGCACTTCGCGCCGTTGATAAGCGCCGCCAAGGCGGACGGGGCAGCGGTCGATCTCGCGCAGAAGTATGGTGTTGGCCAGCGGTTCTTTTATTTGCCCAACCAGTTTTGGAAGCATAAAAATCATCAAATAGTCGCCGAGGCGCTGTTAGCCCTACCCGATGATTTTGTGGTTGTGTGTACGGGAGGCATGGAGGATTTTCGAGATGCATCGCATGTCGAGCAGTTCAAAGCCTTTATTTCGAACAACGGGCTGGCTCAACGTTTTATGATGCTTGGCCTTGTTCCACGTGCAGATGTGTACGCGTTACTCGAGCAGTGCATTGCCGTTATCAACCCGTCTTTTTTTGAGGGGTGGAGCACAACCGTTGAGGAGGCCAAGCACTCCGGTAAGCGTTTGATCCTCTCTGATATTCCGGTGCACAGAGAGCAAAATCCCGACCAGGGATTGTTTTTCTCTCCCGTGCGAGCAGATGAGTTAGCGAGTTGCATGAAAGTGGTGGTGAGTGAGTTTGATGCTGATGTGGAAGCTGGTAGGAAGGCGCGAGCTGACCTCGCTTACCCGGAGGCAGTCAAAAAGTTTGCCTATGACTATGTCCAGATTGTGAAGTCTTGCGTGAGGAATAACGATGACTAAGAGAGCTATTATTACCGGTGTTACTGGCCAAGACGGGTCGTACCTCGCTGAATTCCTGTTGGAAAAAGGCTATGAAGTGCATGGCATCAAACGTCGTGCCTCGTCTTTTAATACCCAGCGGGTCGATCATATTTACCAAGACCCGCACATCGACAACCGTAATTTCGTATTGCATTACGGTGATCTCACGGACTCGTCCAACCTCACTCGCATTATTCAAGAGGTTCAGCCCGATGAGGTGTACAACCTGGGCGCGCAGTCCCATGTGGCGGTCAGCTTTGAGGCACCGGAATACACTGCCGACGTGGATGCAATGGGTACATTGCGCATTCTGGAAGCTATCCGTTTGCTGGGCCTAGAAAAAAAGACCCGGTTTTATCAGGCGTCTACTTCCGAATTGTATGGTCTGGTGCAGGAGACACCGCAAAAGGAGACAACGCCGTTCTACCCGCGTTCCCCCTATGCGGTTGCTAAGTTGTATGGCTACTGGATCACCGTTAACTACCGCGAGGCCTACGGTATGTATGCCTGCAACGGCATCCTGTTTAACCACGAGTCTCCTCGTCGCGGCGAAACCTTTGTTACGCGTAAGATCACTCGCGGTCTGGCCAACATCGCCCAGGGCCTTGAGCAGTGTCTGTACATGGGTAATGTGGATGCGTTGCGTGACTGGGGCCATGCGAAAGATTACGTGCGTATGCAATGGATGATGCTGCAACAGGACGTGGCGGATGATTTTGTTATTGCCACTGGCGTGCAGTACTCGGTGCGCGAGTTCATTTGCTGGTCGGCCGAAGAGTTGGGCGTGAAGCTTCGCTTTGAAGGGCAGGGCGTTGATGAAGTGGCGATTGTGGCCAGCATTGACGGCGACAAGGCTCCTGCTCTTAAGGTAGGCGATGTCGTCATGCGCGTCGATCCGCGTTATTTCCGCCCTGCAGAAGTTGAAACGCTGTTGGGTGATCCGACCAAGGCGAAAGAAAAGCTGGGTTGGGTTCCCGAGATTACCGTGCAGGAAATGTGTGCCGAGATGGTGGCCGAAGATTTGAAAGTTGCCCAGCGCCATGCGTTGCTCAAGCTGCACGGCCACGATGTTCCGGTTTCACTGGAGAACTGATATGGCGCGTGATCTGAATCAAGCCGTTTTTGTCGTGGGCCACCGCGGCATGGTGGGTTCCGCCATCGTGCGGCGCCTGCAGTCGCTGGGTTATAGCAATATTCTGACGGCTGGCCGCGAAGAGCTGGACCTGCTCAACCAGGCAGCTGTGAATGCGTTTTTTCAGGCCAACCCCGTTGATCAGGTGTACTTGGCAGCCGCGAAAGTTGGCGGCATTCATGCCAACAATGTTTTTCCGGCTGACTTCATCTACGAAAACCTGATGATCGAAGCCAACGTTATCCATGCTGCTCATTTAACTGGCACGCAGAAGTTATTGTTCCTCGGTTCGTCCTGCATCTATCCAAAGCTGGCTGAGCAACCGATGCGTGAAGACGCTCTGCTTACCAGCGTTCTTGAGGAGACCAACGAGCCTTATGCGCTTGCCAAGATCGCCGGTATCAAGTTGTGCGAGAGCTATAACCGGCAGTACGGGCGCGACTACCGCAGTGTGATGCCAACCAACCTGTATGGCCCGCACGATAACTACCATCCGGAAAACAGCCATGTGATTCCGGCACTTTTGCGCCGTTTCCACGAAGCGGTTAAAAATGCCGATGAGCAAGTGACCATCTGGGGTAGCGGCAAACCCATGCGTGAGTTCTTGCATGTGGATGATATGGCGGCAGCCAGCGTCCACGTCATGGAATTGGATGATCAAACCTACTTGGATAACACCAAGGCCATGCTGTCGCACATTAACGTGGGCACGGGCGTTGATTGCACTATTCGAGAGCTTGCACAGACCATTGCGAAAGTGACCGGCTACAGCGGCAATCTGGTTTTCGATGCGTCCAAGCCAGACGGCCCTCCGCGTAAGCTGGTGGATGTGTCCCGCTTGAATGCACTTGGCTGGCGCGCCTCGATCGACCTGGAAGCAGGTTTGCGCGATGCCTATGCCTGGTATGTACAGCATGCGGAGCAGGCGAGGGGGTAATTTCCCCGCCGCGGTTTTATAAGTGTTCGTGAACGATTGGCTATAAGTGAAATGGAAATGCCCAGTATGGATTTAAATCAGCCAATCCCCAGCACTGGGTGCCTGCGCCAGCTTCCTTCCCACGAAGGACGTATTGCCGAGGGCGGCGTTCGTATCACTGGTGCGTCTGCCAAGCCTGTCGCCATTACCGTCATTATCGTAGTGTTCAACGGCGCTGAAGATATTAAAAGTTCGGTTAATCGAATTTCGGCGTTGGGGCGTGATGATCTGGAGTTGATCGTTATCGATGGCGGCTCCAAAGACGGTACTGTCGAATTTTTGCAGGCCAGTAATAATCAGATTGGCTATTGGGTGAGTGAAAAAGATCGCGGTATTTACGATGCGATGAATAAGGGCTGGTCGCTGGCGGATCAATATTCCCATGTTATTTATATGGGTGTTGGCGATTATCTGCTCTCCCTGCCAGAAACTCACGAGTTGCAGTCTGACGTGATTTTGTATGGTGATGTGCTGCTGGGCGATTATCTGTTTAAGTCCGGGCTGAGCCCACGGCTGAAGCTGGGCAATACGTTGCATCACCAAGCACTGCTGATACCCAAAGCGTTACACCCCACGCCGCCGTTTGATGTGAGTTTCAAGGTATACGCCGATTACGACTTCAACCTGCGGCTGTACAAGCAGCGACGTACGTTTAAATCGTGCGCCACGTTGAAGGGATATGCCTTGCCCGGCGGTGTTAGTGCGAGCATTGGCATTGCTGAAACGTCCGCCGTCGTGCGTAAAAACTACGGTGCGGTATGGGCCGCGTTGTCGGCGTTACACAGCGCGCTGGTCACCCTTAAAAGCAAGCTTCGGCCATGACGCGCGGGGCTTTTGCCGTTACTCACCGCTCACCGAGCGGTGCCCATGAGTAATATCTTTGCGGTCCTGGTTACCTACAACCCGGTGTTGCCAAAGCTTGTCAGCTTGCTGCAGGCGTTAAAGGCGTCCGGGGTGGTCTGCTGTGTGGTGGATAACAGCGTTGGCGTTGATTTTTCCTCGGTTTCCGGGCTCTGTACCCTTGTGCTGCTGGGCGATAACCAAGGCATCGCCGCAGCGCAAAATGTCGGTATAGAAACGTGCATCGCCCAAGGTGCCGAGAGGATCGTTTTTTTTGATCAGGACAGCGTCATCTCCGAGCATTTCATTGCGCAGCTGAACGAGGCGTTTAGCGACCCGGCTGTGCGTATATCCGCCCCGGTGTTTTCCAACGAAAGCCACGGCTTTGAATACCCGCTTGTGGACGTCGATGCCCGTGGCCGGGTGCGCAAGCGCTCGCTGAGCAGTTTTTCCAAGGCCATAGACGTGTCCACGGTGATTTCGTCGGGGACGATGGTTGATACCCGCGTATTCGCCCAAGTCGGGAATATGGATGAACGGCTGTTTATTGATTATGTGGACACCGAGTGGTGCCTGCGCTGCATGGCGGCCGGTATTTCAATTCGGGTAAATCCCAAGGCCAGCATGCTTCATTCAATCGGCGATCAGTCGTTGCGGTTTCGCTTTTTTGTAGTTCCTGTGCATAGCCCGGTTCGCCGCTATTATCGCGTGCGCAACTCGCTGTTATTGCTGCGTATGCGCCATGTACCGTGGTTATATTCACTTCGCGAAATCGCGCTGAATAATATTCATCAGTTAATTATCATGCTCTTTACTCCACATAGAGCTGAGTATTTTCGCCATTATTTTTTTGCGATTGTAGATGGCCTTAAGGGTGTAACAGGGAAGTTTAGCCGGTGATGGGTTATTTGTTATCAGGTGCAAGCGCCGCCACTCTCGGAGTCGAATTATGATTTCCGTATGTTTGGCTAGTTTTAATGGTGAGCGTTATATTCGCGAGCAGCTCGAAAGTATTCTGCGCTCACCGAAGGTATCCGAAGTTATTATTTCAGATGATGGTTCCAGTGATACTACCCTGGCGTTAGTCGCTGCTATTGCGGACCCCCGTATAAAAGTACTCAAAGGGCCGGGGCGGGGCTTGATTCGCAACTTTGAGTTTCTTCTTGGCAAGGCTCAGGGGGACTACATTTTTCTTTCCGACCAGGACGATATCTGGCTGGAGAACAAGGTCGAGGTGATGCTTGCCCATCTGCAGGCGGCGGAACTTGTAGTGTCGGATTGCAAGGTAGTGGATGCTCAGGGGCAGGTGCTCAATGAGTCGTTTTTTGCCCTGCGTCACTCCGGTCCCGGGTTTATCAAAAACCTCACGCGCAACTCCTTTCTCGGTTGTTGCATGGCGTTCCGCCGTTCTTTGTTGGCCGCTGCACTGCCGTTCCCTGGCCATGTGCCGATGCATGACTGGTGGCTGGGTTTACTCGCCAGCGCTACCGGTAGGGTGACCTTTGTTGATACGCCCCTGATCCATTACCGACGTCACGGTGGCAACGCATCGGATACGGCGCAGCGATCCACTGCAGCACGCTGGCAACAGCTGTCATGGCGTTTTCATCTGCTCTTTCATGTTGGTGCGCGACTGGTACGGTGCAAGCGCTTGGCTTGAGCCCCATCGCGATAAATTTTGTTAAGGTCGCCCGGTTGTGAATTCGACGGGGTGGCTGATCTGAGGTTGTTGATTTGAAGGTTTCCATCATTACGGTTTGCTACAACAGCAGCGAAACGATCCGTACCGCCGTTGAGTCGGTTATCGCCCAGGATTACCCGAATATTGAATACATCGTGATCGACGGTGGCTCCAAAGACGGCACGCCGGCGATTCTTGACGAGTACCGGGGTTCCATCGATGTGCTGGTGAGCGAGCCGGATCGTGGCATTTATGACGCGATGAACAAGGGCGTGGCTCTGGCGACGGGGGATATCGTCGGCTTGCTCAACTCCGATGACCTGTATGAATCGCCTACCTCGATCAGCGAGATCGTCGCGGCATTCGAGCGGTCTCCGCAGGCTGAAGTGGTGTTCGGTGATGTGGTTTTTGTCGCCTCGGACGATTTGAACAAGGTCACGCGCTACTACTCGTCCCGTCACTTCCGTCCATGGAAGCTTCGTTTTGGCTGGATGCCACCTCATCCCGCGACCTTTGTTCGTCAGCAGGTTTATCAACGCCTGGGCAACTACAGCCTCGCTTACAAAATCTCTGCGGATTACGAGGTGTTTGTCCGTTGGTTGTTGGTCAGCAAACTTGCCTATAAGCGCCTGGACCGTGTGGTGGTGCGCATGCGCGCAGGCGGCGCGAGCACCGCCGGAGTGCAAAGCAGTATCCGTCTGAATCGCGAGATCGTGCAGGCATGCCGCAGCAATGGCGTGTACACCAATCTGTTTCTGGTGCTGCTGAAAACCCCTTTCAAGCTGCTGGAGTTGATGCGTAAGCCGAAGGCACCGTCCCATGGTTGATATCGTCGTCACGGGTGCATCCGGCTTTGTAGGTCAAGCGTTAGTCCGGCAGCTGAGTGCCAAGCCGGACACTCAGGTTGTGGCGCTTTCGCGCCGTGCCAAAGCGGTCGAAGCGGCTATCGAGTTGGTTCAGGTTGGCGATTTTGCCAGCAGCGATTTTTCCCGGGTATTAACCGGGGTTGATTGCGTGATTCATGCGGCGGCGCGGGTTCATGTAATGAGTGACTCCTCGGCGAGCCCGCTTGCTGAATATCGAACAGTCAACGTCCTGGGCACCCTCAACCTCGCGCGCCAAGCGGCGCAGCATGGGGTGAGACGTTTTATTTTCCTCAGCTCTGCCAAGGTCAATGGTGAGGCCAGCCCAGAGGGTGAGCCGTTCTGCGCCGAGCAAATTCCCGCCCCGGTTGATCCCTATGCGATCTCGAAAATGGAGGCGGAGCAGGGGCTGCGCGCCCTGGCGATGGAAACCGGGATGGAGGTGGTAATTATCCGCCCCGTGCTGGTTTACGGCCCTGGGGTAAAAGCCAATTTCCGCAGCATGATGAACTGGTTGGCCAAAGGTGTGCCATTGCCCTTGGGGGCGATCAATAACAAGCGCAGCCTGGTGGCACTGGAGAACCTGGTGGATTTGCTTATTACCTGTGTCGACCATCCTGCTGCGGCGAATCAGACGTTTCTGGTCAGCGATGGCGAGGATGTCTCCACCTCGGAATTGCTGCGTCGTTTAGGTCGGGCACTGGGCAAGCCGGCGCGCCTGCTGCCGATTCCGGCCGGCTGGTTGCAAGGCGTCGCTAGCTTGCTGGGCAAAGGTCAGGTGGCTCAGCGGTTGCTCGGTTCGTTGCAGGTCGATATCAGTAAAACCAAAACGCTTTTGAATTGGACGCCGCCGGTTTCCTTGGACGAGGCGCTGGCCCGCACGGCGAAAGATTTTCTAGAGCATCCTTCCTCATGACCGTGTGGTTACTGGTTCCGGCTGTAGCCGTTTTTTCCTTGCTGCTGACTGCGCTGTTACGTCGCTACGCACTCGCTCGCAGTCTGATGGACATCCCCAACGCCCGCAGCTCGCACACCGTGCCAACCCCGCGCGGCGGCGGTGTGGCGATTGTGCTGAGTTTTCTCCTCGCCTTGCCTGTGGTGGCTTTGTTGGGCGGTATGTCTTGGGCGGTTGCTGCTGCGTTGCTCGGTGCCGGCGGCTGGGTGGCGGTCATCGGCTTTCTCGATGACCACGGCCATATCGCCGCGCGCTGGCGTCTGTTGGCACACTTTGCCGGGGCTATCTGGGCCCTGAGTTGGCTGGGCGGTCTGCCGCCGTTGGAGATGGCTGGTTATTCGGTCGCGCTTGGCTGGTTCGGGCATATCGCGGCGGCGTTCTATCTGGTCTGGCTGCTCAACCTCTATAACTTTATGGATGGTATCGACGGCATCGCGGGTGTCGAGGCGGTGACTGTTTGCGTGGGCGGCGCATTGTTCTATGGCCTGCTGGGGCAAACCAGTCTGGCGTTGGTGCCGTTGCTGCTGGCGGTGGCCAGTGCCGGTTTTCTGTATTGGAATTTCCCGCCGGCGAAGATTTTCATGGGCGATGCCGGCAGCGGCTTTCTCGGTCTTGTGCTGGGCATTCTCTCGCTGCAGGCGGCCTGGGTGGCACCGCAGTTGTTGTGGAGTTGGCTGATACTGTTGGCGGTGTTTATTGTCGACGCGACCTGGACGTTGATGCGCCGTCTGCTGCGCGGCGACAAGGTCTATGAGGCTCATCGTAGTCATGCCTATCAATACGCCTCACGCCGTGCGGGCCGGCACTTGCCGGTGACCCTGGCAGTGTTGGCAATCAATCTTGGCTGGTTGCTGCCCATCGCCCTGTGGGTGGCAGTCGGCGGGCTGAATGGCCTGCTCGGTTTGGTTCTGGCGTGTGTGCCATTAATCTTTTTAGCCATCAAGTACGATGCAGGGAAGCAAGAGTAGTGAATAATGCCGTTTGTCTACGGCAGGACGAGCATGGATAGGGGGGATAGTGGCGCGGAATATTAGTAAAAGCGGCATCTTGCTGCGTGAGCGCATGGTGGGTTTGCGTCGCCGTTACAAGCGTCTGCTGCAGGTGTGCACCGACGTTCTGCTGTTATGGGCGTCACTATGGCTGGCGTTTGTTGTCCGTCTGGGCATCGAGAGCCCCATCAACCCGTTCGACGAATACGCCTGGCTGTTTCTGATCGCGCCGGTCATTGCCATTCCGATCTTTATCCGCCTGGGTATGTACCGGGCCGTTATGCGCTACTTCGGAAACGAAGCGCTGGTGGCAATATTCAAGGCGGTGTCGCTGTCTTCCCTTTTGCTGGGGTTCTATATCTATCTTTACCGCGCAGACGTCATCGTGCCGCGCTCCACGGTGTTCAACTACTGGTGGTTGAGCATCCTGATGATTGGCGGCTTACGGCTGTTTATGCGCCAGTTCTTTCTGGGCGATTGGTTGCTCGCCGGCCAGCACGTCCCGTTTTTTCGTCTGGATGACGGTCTGCCGAAAGTCGCCATCTACGGTGGCGGTTCGGCCGGCAACCAGTTGGTCGCTGCCCTGCGCATGGGCAAAGGTATGCGTCCGGTGGCGTTTATCGATGACGACGAAGGCATTGCCAACCGTGTGGTGGCGGGCCTGAAGGTGTACACCTCGCGTGATATCCAGTTGATGATCGAGGAAACCGGCGTGCAGGAGGTGCTGTTGGCGATTCCGTCGGCTTCGCGCTCCCGGCGTCGGGAAATTCTTGCGGCGCTGGAGGCCTATCCGCTGCATGTGCGCACGGTGCCGGGCTTTATGGATCTGGCCAGCGGCCGGGTGAGTGTCAGCGATCTGCAGGAGGTGGATATCGCCGATCTGCTCGGCCGCGATGCGGTGCCGCCGCGTAGCGATCTGTTCGAGCGCTGCATTCGCAATCAGGTGGTGATGGTCACCGGTTCGGGTGGTTCGATCGGTTCGGAGCTGTGTCGGCAGATTCTGTCATCGGCACCTACTGCCCTGGTGCTGTTTGAGCACAGTGAGTACAACCTCTATAGCATCCAGAGCGAGCTGGAAGTGCGTATCCGTCATGAAGGCCTGGGCACCAAGTTGATCCCGATTCTGGGCTCGGTGCGCAGCCCTGAGCGGCTGCTGGATGTGATGCGCACCTGGGGCGTGAATACGGTCTATCACGCGGCGGCGTACAAGCATGTGCCTATCGTTGAGCACAACGTCGCCGAAGGGGTGCTGAACAATGTGTTCGGCACCTTGCAGACCGCGCAGGCGGCGGTGCAGGCGGGGGTCGAGCACTTTGTGCTGATCTCTACCGACAAAGCAGTGCGACCAACCAACGTGATGGGCAGTACCAAGCGCCTGGCGGAGATGATTCTGCAGGCCCTGAGCGCCGAGAAGCAGCCGCTGTTGCTGGGTAGTACGGCCGCTTTGCAGGCCAATAAAACCCGTTTCACCATGGTGCGTTTCGGCAATGTGCTGGGTTCGTCGGGTTCGGTGATTCCGCTGTTCCGCGAGCAGATCAAGCGCGGTGGGCCGATTACCGTCACCCACCCGAATATCACCCGCTATTTCATGACCATTCCGGAAGCCGCGCAGTTGGTGATTCAGGCCGGGTCCATGGGGCAGGGCGGTGATGTGTTTGTGCTGGATATGGGGTCGCCGGTGAAGATCGCCGAGCTGGCGGAGAAGATGGTGCATCTGTCCGGCCTGACGGTGCGCAACGAGCAGAACCCCCATGGCGATATCGCCATCGAGTTCACCGGTCTGCGTTCCGGGGAAAAGCTTTATGAAGAGCTGCTGATTGGCGACAACGTCAGCCCCACCGAACACCCGATGATCATGCGCGCTAACGAAGAACACCTGTCGTGGGCGGTTTTCAAGGAAGTGTTGAGCGAGATCTTTCTGGCTGTTGAGCGTGACGATTACGAGCGCTTGCGGGAATTGTTGCGCGAGCACGTTAACGGTTACCTGCCAGAGTGCGAAATCGTTGATTTAATTCATAAAAAGCGTCTGGAGACGCCCGCGCCGGGTGATTTGACACTGCATTAAGGCACCCCCTAATTTGGCTTCCGCAGGGCGCTCAGACGTCCTGCGTAAACCACTTAAGGAGTGTCATCATGCGTAACGGATACGTGTCTTCCCTGTTGTTCGCGACCCTCGCTTGCTTCTCTCTTGTCACCTCGGCGGCCGAGCCGGCCAAAGTCGATCCTGCACCCCCTGCCGTCACCCAGCCTGCCAAGGGCCAGGAGCTCGGTATGGTCAATCTCAACACCGCTGACGCTGCCACCTTGGAGCGTGACCTGGTTGGGATTGGGCAGGTGAAGGCCAAGGCGATCATTGAGTACCGCGAGGCCCATGGGCCATTCACCAGCGTGGATGAGTTGCTGGAAGTGAAGGGCATTGGTGCGGCGACACTGGAGAGGAATCGCGCCCGCTTGAGCATCAACTAAGCGCCCGCGGAAAAGAAAAAGGCCGATCATTGATCGGCCTTTTTTCGTTTTACGCGTCTGTCGCGGGCGACTGAGCGGCGATCAACCGCGGGCTTGCAGGGCGGCGATACGTTCTTCCAGCGGCGGGTGGGTCATAAACAAGGCTTTCAGACCACCTTTGATGCCACCGTTGATGCCGAAGGCGCTCATGGTTTCCGGCATATGCACCGGTACACCCTGTTCCGAACGCAGACGCTGCAGGGCACCGATCATCGCGCTGGTACCCGCCAGGCGGGCGCCGGCTTCGTCGGCACGGAATTCGCGGCGGCGCGAGAACCACATGACGATCACGCTGGCCAGAATGCCCAGGACCATTTCGGCGAAGAAGGTGGCGATATAGAAACCGATGCCGTTGCCTTCTTCGTTCTTCAGCAGAACCTTGTCGACGAAGTTGCCGAAGATCCGCGCGAAGAACATCACGAAGGTGTTCACCACGCCTTGGATCAGTGCCAGGGTGACCATGTCACCGTTGGCGACGTGGCCGATTTCGTGGGCCAGTACGGCCTTCACTTCATCTGGCGAGAAACGCTCCAGCAGACCCTGGCTGACGGCGACCAAGGCGTCGTTGCGGTTCCAGCCAGTGGCGAAGGCGTTGGATTCGTAGGCAGGGAAAATGCCGACTTCCGGCATCTTGATCCCGGCGTTGCGCGACAGCTCTTCAACGGTTTGCAGCAGCCACTGTTCGTGACGGGTGCGCGGTTGGCTGATGATCTGGGTACCGGTGCTCATCTTCGCCATCCACTTGGACAGAAACAGCGAAACCAGCGAACCGGCAAAACCGAATACGGCGCAGAAAACCAGCAGGCTGGTGTAATTCTGGCCAGTGAAGCGGTCCACCCCGAGCAATTTGAGGGTGATGCTGGCGATCAACAAAACCGCCAGGTTGGTGGCCATGAACAACAGAATGCGCATCATGGTGTGAGGCTTCTCCTTTGAGCAAAAGACATACGACTAGTGCGGGCTATATAAGGGCGGCCCCCCGCCCTATACAACTCAGCGACTATTTCAAACTGTGTCGTTTGCGCCGTTGAGGGTGCTGTTAAACAGCAGCCGGGTAAGACGGGCAATGCGTTCACTGTGTTGTTGCTGCAGCGCTTCACGCAACTGGTGGGCGAGGGTTGCATGTACCCGACGCACACTGGGCGGCAAGGCATCGCCTTCCGGCAGCGCATGGGGCACGCCGCGCGACAGGCGCAGAAAGCCTTTCTCGCTGAGCACGGCCTGGTCCAGGGCGTCGTAATGAATGGTCGACTCGTAGCGCAGGTAACCTTCGTCCGCCAACCACAGCAGAGCGCCCAGACACGCCTGGTGGCGGGTGCTGGGCAGGCCGAACTCGTCCGGCTCTTCGCGTCCGATCAGGTCTTCGACGTATAGGCCAACCTTGCGCGGGAAGGCCAGGTACAGCGCCAGCAAGCCGGCTGCGGCATCTTTATAGAAGTCGTCGATCTGCAGGTCCATGGTCGGCTCGGCGGCTTATTGGCTGTAGGTCTTGAGGAAGTTACCGATGCGTCCGATTGCCTGGTCGAGGTCGTCGAGGCGCGGCAACGTGACCACGCGGAAGTGGTCCGGCCACGGCCAGTTGAACGCCGTGCCTTGTACTACAAGAAGTTTCTCCGATAGCAACAGGTCGAGCACGAACTTCTCGTCGTTATGGATCGGGCAGACCTTCGGGTCGATTTTCGGGAAGGCATACAGGGCACCCATCGGCTTCACGCAGCTGACGCCGGGAATGCTGTTGAGCAGCTCCCAGGTGCGGTTACGTTGCTCCAGCAGACGGCCCTGGGGCAACACCAGGTCATTGATGCTCTGGTAGCCGCCCAGCGCGGTCTGGATCGCATGTTGGCTCGGCACGTTGGCGCACAGGCGCATGTTGGCGAGGATGTCGATGCCTTCGATATAGCTCTGCGCCTTTTGCTTGGGCCCGGAAATGGCCACCCAACCGGAGCGGAAACCGGCCACGCGGTAGGACTTGGACAGACCGTTGAAGGTCAGGCACAGCACGTCCGGTGCCAACGAAGCGGTAGAGATATGCACGGCTTCGTCGTACAGAATCTTGTCGTAGATCTCATCGGAGAACAGCACCAGATTGTGCTGACGGGCCAACTCCACCATGCCTTCCAGAACTTCTTTGGAATACACCGCACCGGTGGGGTTGTTCGGGTTGATGATGACCATGGCCTTGGTGTTCGGGGTGATCTTGGCCTTGATGTCGTCCAGATCTGGCCACCAGTTGGCCTGCTCGTCGCACAGGTAGTGCACCGGGTTACCGCCGGCCAGGCTGACGGCGGCAGTCCACAGCGGATAGTCCGGTGCCGGGATCAGCACTTCATCACCGTTGTTGAGCAGGGCCTGCATGGACATCACGATCAGCTCGGACACACCGTTGCCCAGGTAGATGTCTTCAATGCCAACGCCTTCTACCTGCTTCTGCTGGTAGTACTGCATCACCGCCTTGCGCGCGCTGAACAGGCCTTTGGAGTCGCTGTAGCCCTGGGCGGTGGGCAGGTTACGGATCACGTCCTGGAGAATTTCTTCAGGGGCTTCGAAACCGAACGGCGCCGGGTTGCCGATATTCAGCTTGAGGATGCGGTGGCCTTCCTCTTCCAGGCGTTTGGCGTGCTTGAGCACCGGCCCGCGAATGTCGTAGCAGACGTTGGCGAGCTTGTTCGATTTGCTGACCTGCATGGTGGGGATCCTGAATAAAAGAGCCGGCCTTGGCGAATGGCCACGGGCCGTGCGGCTTGGCAGTCTGTAACGCGGATGACAGACTGGCGTCTAACGAAGTGCCGCAATCATACGTGTGGCCCGAGCCTCGGAAAAGGTACAGCTCGGGCTTTTTTCAGCCAATGAGGTAGCCCCATGGACAAGCTTGAAAAACCGCTGGACAGCTGGCGCGAGGAGCTCTCTGACGAGCAGTTCCATATCTGCCGCCTGGGCGGCACCGAGCGTGCCTTCACCGGCAAATACCACGACGACAAGACCCCTGGCGTCTATCACTGCGCCTGCTGTGGCGAGGCGTTGTTCGATTCGCAAGCCAAATTCGACTCCGGCACCGGCTGGCCGAGCTACTACCAGCCGGCATCCAACGCCGCCATCACCAGCAAGGACGACTTCAGCCACGGCATGCACCGCATCGAAGTCACCTGCGCCAAATGCGATGCGCACCTGGGCCATCTGTTCCCCGACGGCCCGCCACCCACCGGCATGCGTTACTGCATCAACTCGGCATCGCTGAAGCTGGTACCGCGCTCTTAATCATCCTCGCTGCCGATCAACGCCCGGGCGGCGTTCGGTTCGGCAGCGCAGTTCAACCCGTCCAGCAGCACGCTGCGCCGTTTGCGTGCGGTTCTCGCGCTGGCACCATCGCAGGCCAGGGAGCAGCTTTGCTCGCTCTGGTAAAAGCGGATGCTGGCAGGCGATATCAAGGACGGCAGCACGAACTCGTCGGTCATTGCCGTGGTCGGCTGGCGAAAGTTGGGATTCAGTTCGAACGGCACCAGCGCCACCGCTTGGTCATCAGCAAGCGCCGCAGGGGAAGCAAAATAGGTGGCAGAACGGATGTTTTGTGGCGCTATCCGCCGGGTGACCACCTCAAATCTGGCGTCGGGCGAAGCGCTGGTTTGCAGTTGTTCGATCAACTCGGCATGCAGCGGGGTGTAGCCCAGTTGGGAGTTCTGGCCGGCGTGGATCACCTGGCGCAAAGCGTCGTCGATCGACACAAAGCTCTCGTCCGGAACGATGCGGTAGAGCCATATGCCAGGCGTTCCCGGACCCTGCTGGTGGTAGCGTGCCCGGGCAAAGTTCCTGGCCGCCTTGTATTTACCGGTAGTACTGACCCAGGCGGACCGGCTTGCAGCGTCATCTGCATCGCAACTGGCATCAAACACATGTTCGAGCAAATTGGTGTTATTGCCGCCGCCACTGAAACCGTAGGCGAACACCTCGGCGGGAGGGCGGGTGTCGACGCGATACACCACCGAAAAGATTTCTGCCCGCAGCGGCGAGCTGGCGAGCGCGGTAATCAGGCTAAGAGCGGTCAGTGAGCGTAAGAGTGCGAGACGCATATCCATATCGTTACTCCATCAGGGCCATTGAGCCCTGATGGTGGTGTTGCAACGGCAGCCTGCTCCAGCAGCTGCTTCCGTCAGACCGGCAAAAATCCGAGCGCAGACGCGGCAGAAACTTCCGTGAAATCCTGATTGACTCCCGCGCGCGCCGTGCTCAGTGCAGGGCAATATCGTGGGAAACGGCTTTAAGCCGCGGCAGCCACCAGGCCACGGCAACGTTCAGAGTCAGCAGCAGCACGGCAAGTACCGGCAACAGTGGCAGGCCCATCTGGGCGCTCAGCCACAGCCCGCCAAACCAGGCACCTGCAGCATTGCCGAGGTTGAAGGCGGCGTGACTGAGGGTGGCCGCCAGGCTGGCGGATTCACCGGCCTGTTCCACCAGCAGCAATTGCAGGGGCGTGGAGACGGCGAAGGTGGCGATGCCCCAACCCAGCAGAATCAGCAAGGTGGGAATCTGCAGGTGGCCAAAGAAATACAGCCCCAGCACCAACAGCGCGCTGGTGGCCAATGCCTTGGGGACGGCTCGCTGCACGCCCCTGTCGGCCAGACGGCCGCCAAAGATATTGCCCAGGGTCAGGCCAATCCCCATCAGCAGCAGGGCACCATTGCTCTGGTCCGGGGTAAAGCCGCTGACCTCGCGCAGAAACGGGCTGATATAGGTGAACAGGGTAAACAGCGACACCGAGGTCAGGCTGCACACCAGCAGCGCATGCAGCACCGGCCGGCGCAAGATGCCGCTCCAGCTGCCCGCCGCACTGCGTACCGGGCGGGCGGTTGGCGGCAGCCAGAGGAACTGCGCGAGCACCGTCAGCGCGCCGATAGCGGCGACCACAAAGAAGGTCACCCGCCAGTTGGTGGTTTGCCCGAGCCAGGCGCCCAGGGGCACGCCCAACACATTGGCGATGGTCAGGCCGCTGATCACCATGGCCATGGCCGAGGCTTGCCGGTGTGGCGGGGCCAGATCGCGGGCGAGCAGGGTGGCGCAGCCGAAGAAGCCGGCATGGCTGATCGCCGTGGCCAGACGGGCCGCCAGCAACCAGTGATAGTCCGGTGCCAGGGCGCAGGCGAGGTTGCCGAGGGTATAGGCGAGCATCAGCAGAATCACCGCTTGCCGGCGCGGCACGCGGTCGAGCATCGGTCCTAGCAGGGGCGCACCCACCACCACGCCAAGGGCATAGGCGCTAACCAGCAGGCCGGCGTCGGCCAGGCTTACCCGCAGGTCGGCGGCCAGTTCGGGCAACAGGCCCATGATGATGAATTCACTACTGCCCACCACAAAACCGCCCAGGGCGAGGGCGAGCAGGGGCAGGGACATAAGGGTACGGGCATGCATCTAGCGGGGTTTCCAATCGGTGCGAAGTTACGGCGCGGCTTATGGCTGCCCGGTTCTTCGGATGGTGCGGAATAGGGCGTCACCCTCACGACTCTGGGTCCCAGCCTGGGCTGGGATAACGGTGATTGCTTGAAAAAATCCGTCGTCCCAGCGGCTGGGACCCAGAATGGGTCGGCAAACGGCGATCAAACCCTAGCCCACCCGAACGAGGGCGCGCATTTTAAGCGCTTTCGCGCTCCACCAGTTCGCATTCGAGCAAATTCAGTGCCTGCAACGGCTCATCCGCCTCGATCACCCCCAGTGCCTGCAGCACTCGGAGCGCCGCCACCTCGCCAATCTGCCGGGCCGGCGGCTTGATGGTGGTCAGGCTGGGTAGCAGCATTTCGGCGAAGGCGTAGTCACCAAAACCCATCACCGCGCAGTCCTGGGGAATGCGCACGCCGGCGCGCTGCCCGGCCAGCAGGCCGCCAGCAGCCAGGTTGTCGTTGGCGAAAATGATCGCGTCCGGACGCGGCGTGCGTTTCATCAACGCATCCATTGCCTGCTTACCGCCCTCGAACGGCGTCGCGTCGGCGCTCGGCACAAACACCCAGGGCTCATGGCCGGCTTCGCGCAGGGTTTGCGCATAGCCGTCACGGCGCTCCAGGGCGCTGAAGTCGCCGGCCACGCTGTTCTGCACAAAGGCGATGCGCTGATAGCCCTTGTCCAGCAGATAACGGGCGGCGCGTACGCCCACCTCGTGGTGAAGAAAGCCCACCTGCATGGGCGCGCGCTCGGGGCGGTAGTCCCAGATTTCCACCAGGGGAATATCCGCCTCGGCCAACATCTTGTCGGTGCCCGGCGTATGGAAATGACTGGTAACCACCAGCGCCGCCGGCGACCAGCCGAGAAACGCCCGCACCGCGCTTTCTTCCTGTTCTTCGGAGAAATAACTGGAGGCCAGCAGCAGCTGATAACCGTGGCTGGCCAGGGTGTCGCTGAAGCCTTGAATGGTGTTGGCAAAGATCGGCCCGGAGATGTTCGGAATCACCATGCCGACGATCCGCCCGCGCGCCGAGGCCAGCCCGCCGGCCACCAGATTGGGCACATAGCCCAGCTCGTTGACCACCGCCTGAATACGCTCGCGCAGCTCTTCGGAAACCTGCTCCGGCTGGTTGAAGTAACGCGACACGGTAATTGCCGAAACGCCTACCTGTTTGGCCACCGTACTGAGGGTTACACGGCCGGCACCACGGCGTTTGCGGGTAGGTTCTTTGTCGCTGCTCACGGTAAAAGCCGTTCCTGGGCGGGGGGAGAATGGCGGCCACGTTAGCGCTAACAAAAGAGAATCCATAAATCACTTAATGGAATATAAAAGTAATTTAATAGTATTTGACGGTCTATCCAGTGGCCGCTGATACTGGCGATGTTAGCGCTAACAAGCGCCGCACTGTCGTCATCCAGCTGCCACTCGTACGAGCGAGACCAGACCGCGACAGTTCTCTAGAAGCCCGTCATTGAATGGGCAATGTCTGGTCTAAACGGGGCAGTCCACCATGCACACGCACAACACTTTTATCGCCCGCCGCAGCCCTCTGGCTGTAGCGGTATTACTCGCCGCACTGGGGCAGCCAGGCTTCGCCGCCGAGGCAACCACCAGCGGTGAGCAAGCGGAAGAAACGCCAACCCTGAGCACTGTGACCGTAACCGCCACCCGCCGCGAAGAGTCGCTGCAAAAGGTGCCGGTGGCCGTGTCCGTGGTCGATGGCGAACAACTGGAACGCGACAACCGCAACAACGTCTCCACCATCGTCCAGCAGGTGCCGACGCTCAATTACCGCAGCGGCGCGTCGAACAAGGATACCTCGCTGTTTATCCGCGGCGTCGGCACCATCACCACCTCGCCAGGTATCGAGCCGACCGTGGCCACCGTGATCGACGGCGTGGTCCTCGGCCGTCCGGGGCAATCGACTCTGGACCTGCTGGATCTGCAACGCATCGAAGTGCTGCGCGGCCCGCAAGGCACGCTGTTCGGCAAAAACGCCTCGGCCGGTGTGCTGAACATCGTCAGCAAGGACGCGCCGGAAGAAACCCAGGGCTACGTCGACTATTCGCACTTCGGCGGCGGCAATGAAAACCGCCTGCGCTTCGGCATCGGCGGGCGTCTGACCGACACCCTGAAAGGCTCGCTGACCACCTTGCTGGGCAAGTACGACGGCAATGTGGAGAACGAATACAACGGCGACGACGCCAACGGCTACGACCGCAAAGGCGCGCGTGGCAAGCTGGAATTCGAGCCTAACGACGAGCTGAAAGTCACCCTGATCGCCGACTACACCCAGGGCAAAGACACCATCCCCAATGGCGTACTGACCAAGACCAGCGCGGCGTTTGGCTCCCAGTTGGACAGCAGCATTTCGCCGAGCGATCACAACCGCGAAATCAGCAGCGAAATGAACACCCGCGTGGATGACCGCAACCAGGGCCTGTCTGGCCAAGTGGACTGGGCACTGGGTGACTTCACGCTGACCTCCATCACCGCCTGGCGCGGCTGGAACAACACCCAGTATCAGGACGGTGACCGTCTTTCCAGCTTTGCCGTAGTGCCGCAATCCCAGGACAAGGGGCAGCTGGACTACAACCAGTACTCGCAGGAACTGCGTCTGGCCTCGCCCAAAGGTGAGTTCAACGAGTACGTGCTCGGTGCCTTCTATATGCACGGCAAGAGCGAGGAAACCTATCGCCGCGCGGTCACGACCACGGCGTCCACCCAGTCGGGTCGCGCCGACTATGAAGCCACCAACGACAGCGTCGCGCTGTTCGGCGAGAACACCTTTAATTTCACCGACGATTTGCGCGGCATCCTCGGCCTGCGCTGGACCCACGACGACCTCGAATACCAACACCAGCGCGTGCGCACCGGTGCCGCTACCGGTATCAACCCCAACTACGCCAGCGAAGGTTCGGTGGACGAAGACGGCTTTACCGGCCGGGCGGGCTTCCAGTACGACATCAACGACAACCTGACCAGCTACATCACCTATTCCCGTGGCTACAAAGGTCCGGCCTACAACGTGTTCTTCAATATGCAGGCCCGCGACGAAGAGCCGCTCAAACCGGAAACTTCCAACTCCTGGGAAGTGGGCCTGAAAAGTACCGCCTTTAACAATCGCCTGACCGCCAACCTGGCGGTGTTCCATACCGAGTATGAAAACTACCAGGCCAACTTCTACGATGTGGTCGGCGGCACCGTGGTAACCCGGCTGATCAACGCCGGTAGCGTGAAAACCGAAGGCGTGGAGCTGGATACCGCGTTCCAGGTCACCAGCCAGTTCAAACTCTCTGGCGCACTGGCGTACACCAAGGCCCGCGTCGACGAGTTCACCTGCCCGGCGAACGCCGCCGCCAACTGCGACATCAACGGCCAGCCGTTGCCGTTCAGCCCGGACTGGAAAACCTACGCCCGGGCCGACTACACCATCCCGCTGGACAACGGTCTGGATATCGAGCTGAGCACCGACTACGCCTGGCAGGACGAAGTGCAATACAGCCTCGACCAGAACAAAGTCACCATCCAGGGGGCCTACGGCATCTGGAACGCCAGCGTCGCTCTGGCCAACTACAACGAGGGCTGGCGTGTGGCGCTGCTGGGCAAAAACCTGGCGGACAAGAGCTACTCCAACGGCCTGGGCTACAGCGGCACCAATTACGTGTATCGCTCGGTGCCGCGTGATGACGAACGTTACTTTGGCGTAGAGGTGCGTAAGGACTTCTAATGCTGTCCCCGTAGGAGCGGGGGGGGGGGGGCGGGGGGGGGGGGGGGGGCTAAAACACCCCGCAGCCCCCCCCCCCACCAACCCCAACAGAAAAAAAAAAACGACCAACACCCCGCCCCCCCCCCCCCCCCCCCCCCCCCCC
>NZ_JBSRZF010000027.1:0-60965 GCF_054057335.1 Pseudomonas sp. TE3786 | reverse complement strand
TAAACCGATTACGTTGTTCCACCAAACACCTCCTCGGGGATTGCCCCCTTTCATGGGTGTCCGAAATATCGGGGGTGGTTCAATCCGTCCCCTTTTTCGGTCGCCTTTTTCGCTTTTTCGAAATACAGATAGGCTTTATGAAAGATATCAACGAAATTGAACTTCACGACGGGAATTTAATGGGTGTCAATCTGAATCCAATAGATGGCACCCTGATTATTGATCTAGATTACTATCCTGCTGACGGTAGTGGAGAGCGCATAAGAGCAAAGTTGATGTTCACCGGAGTTGCTCACGTAAGTCAAATCTTGGATTTTAAAGCGATGCAGGATCATGCGGGCTTTGGAAATATCAGCTATTGGGTTACTGGGGAGTCGCCAGGCGTCACATACATATATCTGGCTAGGGGCCTTATCTCCATAAACTCAAAAACGGTTGAATTTGTTTCCGGTACCTAACAATACTGCGAGGCAGCGCGAGTGAGAGAAATCGAAATTTATCGGTGGGTTGGCAGATGTGGATTTCGCGTAGAAATGCATTTTCTCAGCGCGACTTTTGGCCTTCGGTACGCTTGAATACGTTTTTACACAGTCTGGGCCGACAGCAGACCATCCAGAGAAATAAATCTGCCCCCGGCGTGGTGATCAACACCGTCGCAGCATACTGCCCCGTACCAATCGCCTGACCTACACAAGGACGTCACATGGAATCGCCAAACCCCTACGCGCCGCCTGCTTCCAGCGCCAGCGT
Source organism: Pseudomonas sp. TE3786 (assembly GCF_054057335.1). Taxonomy (NCBI): domain Bacteria; kingdom Pseudomonadati; phylum Pseudomonadota; class Gammaproteobacteria; order Pseudomonadales; family Pseudomonadaceae; genus Pseudomonas; species Pseudomonas sp. TE3786. Next base: position 60,215 of record NZ_JBSRZF010000027.1, on the reverse strand, counting down.
AGCCCTGCCTCTGTCCGAAGAGCGCATTAATGCGTTGGACGTATCGCCGGAGTGGAAAGAGCGGTTTATCGCCATCTCTCGTGCCGGCGGCTCCAAATTGCCCCTCTTCAAACAGCTGGCCAAACCCGAGCGGCGGAAAGCCATGAGCATGAACTTTTTGGCGTTCTTCTTCGGCCCCATTTACTACATCATCAAAGGCATGTGGAAACGGGGCCTCATTTACTTTGTGCTGGGTGCGGTGGTGATTGTGATCCTGGGGATGATGCTTGAGCATCTTGGCTTTCGCACGATTGCCCGCTCCCTGCACTTTGGTCTCGCTGCGATCTACGGCATGCGCGCCAATATCGACTTTTATAAGAAAAATGTGGAAGGCGATAACGGGTGGTGGTGACGCGGGGTCGGCTCTATGTGGACATAGCCGGGCGATATATGTTTTTGCCACAGGTGCCCGGCACCTGTCGTGTGCTGACTTGCGCCCCTGGCAGCAACCGGCTGAGTCAGACGTTCCAGGTACGGAAAACAGACCTGTCCTTGTTTGTTTCTCTTCCTCTGGCGTTAATGGTTTTGCTTTTTTGTGGAGCGTCGACTTGCTGGGCCCATGCTCCTGATACTCACGATCTTCAAGCAGCTCGCGAAGTTGTGACAGTGTGGACAGGGTCCATGGTGCCGAACTGCCACCGAGAAATTAACGAGACCGCCCGCGACTGGACGCCGGACCAAAGGCAATTGTGGTTGCGGATGAGTAAGGACGTCTGTACCCCGGAATACATCGTCGATGGGCTGGCCCCCGAGCTGGCGGTGCTGCTCACCGGAAAGCAAATTCGGGTCTACCGGGACGGCGTGAAAATCGTAGCGGGCCGCCCCCTCTCTACTCTGTCCGAGAAGGAGTTGCTGGCGTTAAAAGCGGTTGTGGCGAGGGAGCCTGAGGTGGGATTGACTGACGAGATGGCCCAACGGGCAAGCGCGACAAGCAAATACTTTCTTGAGCGTATCTTCCGCGCGGTTGAGGCCGATTTTCGGGCTGAGGCGCAACGGACCGGCATTCCGATTCCAGGGCCATCTCGGACAGGTAGATAACGGCTTTCGGATAGGAACTAGACCAGCATAAATAAATCTGAACCACCCCCTTTTTCTGCTCTAGTTAAAAGTGCGCGACATTCATTTGGAAGACCAGGAAGCCACGCCATGTACATTCTGAAAAAGGACCGGCTCACCACCAGCCTTTCTGACGAGAAGCGACAGTGGGAGGCCTACGAGTTCTACTTGTATCAACACAAAGACGACTTTCCTCCCAGCGCCTATGCCTTTGCCACGGCAAGCTGGCATTACGACCCGCAACACCACCATTGCCCACACGACAGTTGGCTCGAAAGTGTAGTTATCACCGAGTTAAGCGAGGGACTGCGCAAAGAGCAGAGAACACTTCAAATCAAAGCTGTGCTCCTAGGCGCATTCCATGATGGGCATCTAGAGATTCAATATCTGGACGTTCATAGCTATGAAATGCGCAACGACGCCGCGCACCAGGGCGACTGGCTATATGACGAAGTGAGGGTTTCTGATGCTGGGCGAGTTATCCACGAGATTGAGTGGGTGAATGGACGATGGCTGATTGAGTGTCGGGATATAAGCGTGAACTGGCGCGACGCGCCCAAGCTGGCTTAGGAAACTTGCCATTTTTCAGGGGCAACTTTATAGCGATGGTTAGGCGTTTTAAATGACTGCATATGGCCGTTAACTGCCTGTCGTGACAGGCTGCAATCGGCCAGGAGCGGTCGGTCTAAATGAAGCTGAACTGGAACGGGGCGAGAACTACATAACACCGGATTCACTTGCCTTTGCTAAGAACATAAACGTGGTCGCCACCCGCAAGACGTAAACGGTATTGCTTTATTTCTTTGAGGTTTCTGGACAGTACAAAGCTACCGGTCAACTGACATCGAAATAAATTAGTAACGTCGCTTTCAGGGCCAATAATGGCTTGTGCGTTCAGGTGAAAAATAAGGCCGCCGCTGCCGGTAATAGTTAGCATCCGAACGCCGTCACACCACATCGGCGGTTGGTTGACGCAATTCTTTATCCGCCAGGATATAAGCCACTCTAGGCCGCTGCGCACGTTCTGTAATTCACCCTGAGAGTACTTAGTGTCAGGGCGCAGTTGGGAAACCGCTTGGGCAAGGTGCCGCTCCATTTTCCGGATGATTTGGTTTTTCCGCCGGCGGCTGGCGTAAATTTTCGCTATCTTTCTTGCCCACTTCTCTTCGTGTGCAGCCTCGTCGACGTCCATGCGTTCCCTATGATTGTGGGGATAGATCTCACGAAGAAGCTAAGGCATTTCTCTATTCAAATCGACCGTTTTTGGCCGATAACTGCCTGTCATGACTGGCTGCGATCGGCCAAATGTGCTTGTGGCCAGTCGAGAAAAATTAATCTGACCGTTTCCACCTTACCTGCCGCAATTCAGGATTTATTGTATGTCCGCCAGACCGAAGCTGATCGAAATCAATTTAAACGCAGCCCGAAAAATAGAGCGGGTGCTGGCGAAATACGAGGTTTCTTCATGCACGTGCGATGGAGAGTCTCAGCACCTTGATTCTTGTGCGTCTCGGGAAGCAAATCAGCTCCGAAACTATCTGACTCAGCGTATCAATAACCCCAATAAAAAATACGGAATCTAACCCTCGCGCCTGAACAGTACGCGTGGTTACGCGTTCCGCTAGAGAATAGAGATCAATGTCAGCCGATAACTGCCTGTCGTGACCGGCTGCAATCGGCCAATAACTGACCTTCTCCAAAAGCAGTTACCGTTCAGCCGCAGAAGTTTTTAGTTTGAAAAACAATCCGCTTCCATTCTCTCAGTCCAAGTCGAGCGCGCTCCACGCCACCCCGACCACAAAGGGGCGACTTGATAGGCTTGTTATTCTCGCTCCAGTGTTTTATCGACTAATATGAACTCACCTTTTTGATATTTGTAGCTCAAAATCGCGGTAGCCATCTCGTCGTCGCTGCAGCCGCCTATTTCAATATACGAAGCAGGAAGTTTGCATGCAGGGCTATAAGTCACGATAAGCCGATTTTTTTGGATGTCGGTACGATCGTTATGCAGTGAATATCTATCACCCCCAATCTCGATTTCCCTAGCATAAGGCACCGCCAGTGTTGATCTTCTGTACTTTCCGTTTTTCACTTCAAAGAAAGCTGAACCTCGATAGGCATATTTCCCCTGAAAATTAACCAGCAATAACTGGCTACCATTTTTCAGAGTTAATTTAGATATTCCGTCGTTAGGCATATTCATATCTACAAAAATGTAATCATCTTCATCGAGATCACTGTTAAGTATCTCCATTATCTCCGGGTATTTCTGCATGCTTTGCTCAAACGTTCCAGATTCATCAGAAAAAGAAATCGCCGGGAGCAATAAAAACGCTACTGCTAGAACCTTTATATGCACAGCACCAACCCTGTTTGTTTTCAGCATCGTAAGCGTCGTCCTTGGTCGTTAATTTTGGCGTAAGTTCCACCACTCTAGCGGTATATCCAGCGGTTGCAGAGACGCAGGGCTCAAGCCTAAGCCGCCTTTCCGGTTTAGTTGGTCAGAATCGTAGAAAGGCGTGGGTGTCTTTTCGGCGCTCTGAATGTCAGCTTCTGGCCGGTATCTGCCGTTCCCGACAGGCTCCTATCGGCCAGGTCCTGCAAGGAGCAGCTTTTGGAGTTTTCTGCCTGTGGTGGCAGGCTGAAAACGACCCAAAGCTGACAGGTGAGGATCTGCGGTTGCTTCGACGCTTTCAATGAGCATCATCAGAACTCGACAAGGGGACGCCCCCCATGACCAAACCAATGCTTCATTTGATGTCAGGCAAGATTGCTACCGAAAAATCGACGCTGGCCAAGTCCTGGCATCATAAAGGTCGGCTATTCGCGCCGTCAGGCTGGCCCAGGTGCACATAGGTTCACGTAGCGAGCGCACTACCAGCAAGCGTCGGGGTTCACAAAGCCGTGAACCCCGTACTCCCTTTTAATTTACCATTCGCAGGCGGTCCGCTCCGGCGCCGCTCAGCCCACGCCTGCACTCCGAATTTCAAATGAAAGGATCCCCGCTTCATGTCCAATGCTTTGTTCCGCACACTCGCCTTGTCCAGCCTGTTAGTCCTCGCCAGCTGCACTACTGCAACGCCAACCGTATCTACGCCTGTCACCTCCAAGGCCATCGAAGCCTTCGTCGACATCTGCCTGAAGACCGCCCCCTCATTCGCCGGCTCTGCTGAAGCGGCCAAGCGGTTCGGCATTGACGACCTCCAGGACATGGGCTTCACGCGCATCGGCTTCACCGCGGACAAAAACCTCTCCGTGCAACTTTCCGAAAAGGAATGCGTCGTTACCACCCCGAAGCAACTCGACGACAGCCTGACCCGCCAACTACTGAGTGCCGCGCAGACTTACTCGCAAACGCCGGTAGCAGATCGTGTGCCATCGAAGGTGCGTATCCAGGACAACAACTTTATTCTTCACCATGATCGAAACGGCGGTGAAGCGTATGTGCTATTGCGGAACAAGTAATTAGCACCCTTACCCCGCGTACGAAAAAAGCCCGCAAAGTGGGCTTTTTTGTGTCCCTCCTTAGGCAAATTTCAACGACCGCTTTTGGCCCAGACTGTGTAAAAACGCTGAGCCAAAATCGAAGTGCCCGCGTCTACGTGAAATCTGAAGTTTATCGGTGGGGCAGCGATGTGGATTTCGCGTAGAAACGCATTTTTTAGCCCGACTTTTGGCCTTTGGTGCGCTTGAAAAAGTTTTTACACAGTCTGGGTCAGAAGCAGTCATTCCATGCGCTGTTATTGTTCTTCTGCAAGGTTAACTAACCTGCCGCTAAATTCTCCGTGATCCAGCCCCTCGATTTTTACGCCGTCGATTTCCAGCCTTACCAAGTCCTGGGATTCAACTCTTTCAAAAAAGCTGATGTCTGAATCATCGCCGCTAGCAGAAACCCTGTATGAGCCAAGGCTCAACCTTTTAACGGTAATGCCCCCCGTAGGCGCTATACGTGAGCTCAGGCCGTTTTTCTGAAGCTAACGTTCAAGCGTACCGGCGAAGTTTGCTGTGGAGAGCAGGGTTAACAATGTGGCTATCACGATGGGTTGCATATCTATTTGACCCATAGCGGGTTTGCGATTGCTGTAACGCGGTATAAACCATTCTCTTTAGTAATCTGAAACATCTCAAACAGACGTCGCTTACTGCTATAGTCCTGTAATGAAATGCTTATCCAATTCTCACCATCGAATCGCCATGAAATTTTTGTCCTCAAGTATCGATTAATCGCCTCCACATACTTAATATATTCCGACTTGGTATTAATCCAGTTAATATTGATCCACTCTGAGCTTTTTGCCGTAACCTTACTCTGAACATTTTTATTTAGCGCTGTTAGCGGATCACTTGCCGAGTCATTTACCACTCTATCTCGGACTCCCGGATTTACTGCTGTAAGGCCGGACTTGCTACTTTGAGTGTAGGTTCGCGGGGTCGTACCGCCTGTAACAGATGGATCGTTTTTACTAACTTTCCCCTTCCAATACCCAATTTCTTGGTCGAACTTTACGACTACATCACGGTAGCCGGCTAAAACGCAGGTTTTAAGCTTGTCGGTGAGCTGAAATTCTCGGTGCTTATCCGACACGCCAACAGCCAACCGCAATGCTGCGAGATTTTGTCCTTCCGTACTTGTATCTACCATGTCTACTTTGGCATTCGTGGTGCCTGCTGAAAAGCAGCCATCCACCGCGATTTTTTTTAGCGTATATCCGTTGCAGAGAGCCAGCAAAGCGATAGCCCCACCCAACATTTTCATGTCGATATCGGTAGATCCGTCCTGCCCGCAGTGAATGCCTATATAAACCCCGAGTGTTTTCGGATTTAACCCATCTAATTCCGGAGACTTTAAAAACTGGTCTAATTCAAACTCCATCCCGCACAAGATAGACAGCTCCCTCGCCAGCTCCTCCGCAGATTTGTTACCCTCGATATATATAATATGGTTTTGAAATTCCCCGTTATTCTCGCCATACTTTTTTGCCATGTATTCTAAGTTGGCGTTCATTTCCCCTGCCTTGTTTTCCAAAGTAAATGTGAACGCCAAGTTCTTTGTGTATCCTTTCATAGTTCTTCCTTGATTAATGTGAGAGTGAATATCCCTTCACAGTAGAACAAGCCAACCGAAGTGCAAGATCATTGCAAAGCGTAAGCAGCCATAACAGTTGGTGAGTGCTCACGCCTGATTATCTAGATGTGCCCTCTGAACGATTAGCGCTCCACGAGCTATGTGTGGTTATCAGTTAGGCTGCAATTGATCATGCGCGGCTTCACATGCCAAACCGGCTATTCGGGCCTGGTCGTAGGCTTTAGCGAGTTCTCCCGCTCGACGGTCTGCGCGCTGGAACAGTTCGGAGAGCATTGCGGCGCGGACGGCTGACGCGCCTCTCTCGGCAGCTCCGGTATCACAGGACACGTTGCCGACAGTGGCGGCCAGTTTTGTTGCGGCGCTGCGCACGCCGTCAGAAGCAACATCAGCAATAGCGCCATTAGCGGCCGCAGCCGCGCTTTTTGCTTGCGCATCTTTTCCCAGCTGGTTGGAGTTATGTTGCCAGTGCTGTTCCGTGGCCCTGGCCTTGGCGGTCTCGGCCGCCAAGCCTTTGGCCTGGAACTCGACCTGATCGGCATTGGCCGCTTTCCACTTGTTGTTCGTGACCGTTACGCCGTGGGTGTAGGGACCAAATAGGGCAGCGAGCACCACCCCGACAGCGAGCAAATAAGGGAGTGCCTTTAGGCCTAACCCACTCACCAGCGCGCCCATGCTTCCTCCCAGTTCGGTAAGTCGATGGTTTGCCCGGCCAGATGATGGGTGCAGTCGCCCAGGTTTGCGCTGTACTACGTGCTACCAAAACGCGCCTGGCTAGCTCAGGAGCGTTATCGGTGCAGATCTTGGAAAATGCTCGGTCTATCGCGACCAGCAGAGGTGGGCTGACTCGCCAACAACTAGAAAGCGTTTTTACACAGTCTGGGCCGACAGCTCCCGTTCGTGAGATACAGGCTGCTTGGCACCAGCCCTATGGATGCGGCCAGCGATCAGCCGCATCATTCGGTTACCTGCACTCAGTCACTTCCTTGACCTTCACTATCACCTCGCTGGCCTTACAGCTCAGCTGCGGCGCGATCTCCGCGGTGTCGCCCATAAAGCAATCGGTGGAGGCACCCAGGAAGGTTTTGATCACACCTTGAGCGTGCTGTTGGGAGCCTGGGCAGCTGGCCGTATAACTTACGTCCAGGCACTCGACCACCACGGGTTTTATGCTGGGTTTGAGGCCGACCACATAGTACTTTCCGTCTCCGCCGGGGCAGGTACGGGCCGTGAGTTTGGTTTTGTCGCGTAGCTCTGCCAGGTACAGTTTTTTACGCTGTGCGAGTTGCCGTTCCTCTGTCTCTTTTTCACTCTTTTTCTTCGCTGCTTCTGCGCTGGCAGCTCGTTTGCGCTCGATTTCATCCATGCTGCGCTTGACGTTTTTTTCGTGTTCGAGGCGCTCGGCGGTGGCTTGCTGGGTTGCTTGCTCTGCAGCGCTGACACTGTCCTCTTGCGCCACTACGGTGGGTTCAGCCGTTGCCGTGCGCGCTGGCTTGTTGCTTGCGGATTTGCCCGTGCTGGCGGATTTTTTGGCGGCCTGGGCAGCTTCTTGCGCAGCCTGAGCCTGGCGTTTACTGCGGTCGCTGGACGGGTCGGCATCCTGCGCGCTGATAAAGCTGGCGTAGTCGGCGTTGCGTTGTTGTTTGGCCTGTTCAATTTCGTATGTGCTGCCACGGGAAGCCGCGTCCACGCGGGCGGCGTCGTGAGAAACGCGGTTGGCCAGATTGCCCAGATCACTGGCGAGCATGGCCTGGGCATTGGCACGCCCCTCGGCCATCTCGGCGTTTAATTCCGACTGAATACCGTTGATACGGTCACGGGCGACGGCCAGGGTCCCGGGGCATTCTGCAAGCTGCTCGGCGTAGCGCATAAAGTCGGCTTCGCGGGCCTGGACAGGGGCAGTATGTTCATCGGTTTCGCCGACCAGCCCGACGAAGTCTGGTTTGCCCGGCTCTTTAAGCAGGCCTTTACCGTAGAAGGCTGACGAGATGCAGCTGAGGTTGTCGGGGTTCATCATGCCGCGGTCGCGGTCAAACAGGTAATAGCGGAACACCACACCTTCGAAGGTGGCACCATTGCTCCAGCGCATGGTGCCGGTCCCTTCAAAGTAACTGCCGATCAGTTGGCTCTCTTTAAACAGCACTTGCTCCCCAGGAACATAGCTGTAGAGCGTGGGTTCATTTCCGAACTCGCCTTTGAACACCCGGCCGTCTTTAAATACCACCCGGCCTTTGCCCTTGAAGCCGCCGTCATAGCCCCCTTTGTAGGCGAACGCCCCGGGCGGCGTATAAGTGGCATTGTTGTTCCATTCGGTGGTGTAACTGACGGTGTCCTTTATCAACTGACCATTGCTGAACTCCCCGCTGAGTTGGCCGTTGCGCAGCTGCGGGGGATCGAGGGTGTCGGTGTAGCCCTGATGGGCGCGGGAGTACTCATAGAAAATGGTGCCGCGGCCCTGGAATTTTTCGCCGCTATAGCCGCCCTCATAACGACCGCCATCTGGATAGTAAAACGTGCCCGTGCTGGTTGCCGGGTCTTTGCTCACCCAACCCGTTGGTGCCGCAATGCTGGCGCACGAAGCGAGGAGGAGGGGCGTTACTGCAACAGCTAGGCGGGGAGACCAGATGGGCATGGGCATACATCCCTGTACGAGCGCTATCGAGAGAAAGGCATAGTGCCAGTAAGCACAGCTCCACGCTAACCCTCACGCCCGTTACAATGCCGCCAGCGCCGCTTCCTCAAGTTGGCCACGCCCGGAGTCCGCTTCTCGATGTTCACCCTTGTTCAGCTGGATACACCGCCGCCCGAGTCCCTGAAAAGTCAGGTGCTGCAGATGGTGGTGGACTATTTCAGCGATATCAGTCCGGTGCCGCTGACGCCGAGCAATCCGCTGTTTCAGTTGTATCAGTACGTGATCGGCTTTGAGGTGCATCTGTATCTGCAAGGGATGGAGGCCGGGCTGCAAAGCAGTGCGCGGTTGATTCTCGCCCTGGATGATGAAGACCCTTCACAGGTGCTGGGTTTCGCGCTGTATCTACCGAGCCAGGATGATGAGCAGGCCGGCACCTTGGCTTATCTCGCCGTGCAGTCCAGTCACCGTCGCCGCGGTATCGCCAGGGCGCTGGTGCAGCAGATGCTGGCGCGTCGTCCGCATGCCGAGCTGGCCTGTGCGGCGAGCCAGGTGCCGACCTTCGAGGCCCTGGGCTTTCAGGTGCTGACGGCGCAGGGGCCGCATGTGGTGCTGGGCACCCGGGCTCAGCGTTCGGGCGGCATGGTGGCGGTGCAGGATCTGGCGCCAATCTACCAGTCCAAGGAAGTGCGGCAGATTCACGCCTACCTGGTGCAGCAACACGGCAAGAAGGCCATGGGCGAGGCCGAAAGCAAGCGCGACCGCCTGCTCGATCAGATGGGCCTTCAGGCTCAGACGCTGGTGAAAGAGCGGTTCCCGACGATTCACTAAGCCTTTTTGCGGCTGCGCTGAAAACCTGCGGCGTTACTCGGCGGAGTCCGCCACGGCCATAAACGCCGCAATCAGTCGCGACTCCGCGCGCCGTTCCAGGCAGCCGATCATGTGCCGGTTGGTCAGCCCATCGCCCACCAGCGGCACGGCCACCACCCGTGGGTCGTGGCTCAGTTCCACTGACGAGACAATGCCTATCCCCAGATCCGCCGCCACCGCTTCGGTAACGGCTTCGCGGCTATCCAGTTCCAGCAACACCCGTGGCTGCACGCCGGCCAGTTCGCAGGCCTGGTTGAAGGTGCGGCGGGTGATGGAACTGGGCTCGCGCAGCACCATGATCTGCTGATCCAACTGCTTGAGGTCGATGCGCCTGCCGGCCAACGGATGCCCAGCCGGCACCAGCGCGCAGATCTGCGATGGCGTCATCGCTTGCAGGTGCAAGCCCTTGCGCGGTTCCACCTCGGTCATCACCGCCACATCGGCATGTTCGGAGAGCAGCGCGGCGAGGGTTTCCTGGGCATTGCCCAAACGCAGATTGACCACCACGCCGGGGTATTTGGCGCGCAGGCTGGCGATCATCGGCATCACCCGGTGCGGGCCATCGGCGGCCACTTCGAGGCGCCCGGTGAGCAGTTGGCGGTTGGCTTCCAGCAGCACCTGGGCTTCTTCCACCAGGCCGAACATGGCGCGGGTGATGGCGGCCAGGCGAATACCTTCTTCGGTCAGTTCCACGCGCCGCGCGGTGCGTCGCAACAGGGTGATCTGGTAGTGCTCTTCGAGCATTTTCACGTGCCCGGTCACGGCTGGCTGGCTGATAAACAGGCGGGCGGCGGCGCGGGTAAAGCTGCCTTCGCGGGCCACGGCATCGAAGGCGCGGAGCTGGAATAGGTTCATGTATATCGGCCTGACTTATACCTGAGATAACAACAAACAATTTGATTGATGCATGCCCGAATTGCAACCTGTGCCTCGCTCCTTCAGCCACCGTTGCGAGACCTTTTTCATGAGCCCAGCTGCGCCGATTCTGCTGACCCCAGGCCCCTTGACCACCTCCCTCCGTACCCGTCAGGCGATGCTGATGGACTGGGGTTCCTGGGACCGCGACTTCAACCAAATGACCGCCAGCGTGCGCGAGCAATTGCTGGCGATCATTGCTGGCGAAGCCAGCCACCACTGTGTGCCGTTGCAGGGCAGCGGCACCTTCGCCGTGGAGGCCGCCATCGGCACCCTGGTGCCGCGTAACGGCAAGGTGCTGGTGTTGATCAACGGTGCCTACGGCCAGCGCCTGGCGAAAATCTGCAGCGTGCTGGGCCGCGCCTACAGCACCTTCGAAACCGCTGAAGACCAGCCGACCACCGCCGAGGATGTCGAGCGCCTGCTCAGCGCAGACCCGGCCGTCACCCATGTGGCATTGATTCATTGCGAAACCAGCACCGGCATCCTCAACCCGCTGAGCGCCATTGCCCAGGTGGTGGCCAGGCACGGTAAGCGCCTGATCATCGACGCCATGAGTTCGTTCGGTGCCTTGCCCATCGATGCCCGCGAAGTGCCCTTCGATGCATTGATCGCCGCCTCCGGCAAATGCCTGGAGGGCGTGCCCGGTATGGGTTTTGTGTTTGCCAGCAAGCAGGCCCTGGCGCAAGCCGAGGGCAACAGCCCGTCGCTGGCCATGGACCTGTATGACCAGTACCAGTACATGGCCAAGACCGGGCAATGGCGCTTTACCCCGCCTACCCATGTGGTCGCCGCCCTGCACGAGGCCTTGCTGCAATACGCCGAGGAGGGCGGTTTGCCGGCCCGTCAGCAGCGCTATCAGGACAACTGCCAGGCGCTGCTCGGCGGTATGCAAGCGCTGGGGTTGCGCAGTTTTATTCCGGCTGAGATCCAGGCACCGATCATCGTCACCTTCCACGCGCCGGATAGCCCGCGCTACGAATTCAAAGCCTTCTACGAGCGGGTCAAGGCCAAGGGTTTCATTCTGTACCCGGGCAAGTTGACCCAGGTCGAAACCTTCCGCGTCGGCTGCATTGGCTGCGTTGACAGCCCGGGCATGCAAGCCGCGGTAGATGCCATCGGTCAGGCGCTGCGCGAGATGCAGGCGCTGTAAATTCTTCCCCTATCTGGACGCTTCCCATGAACTACAACACCCCCCACAAAACCCAGGCCGTGATCCTTGACTGGGCCGGCACCGTGGTCGATTTCGGCTCGTTTGCGCCAACGCAGATTTTTGTTGAAGCCTTTGCCGAATTCGATGTGCAGGTTTCCATCGAAGAAGCCCGTGGCCCGATGGGCATGGGCAAGTGGGACCATATCCGCACCCTGTGCGATATCCCGGCCATCAGCGAACGCTACAAAAAAGCCTTTGGCCGGGTACCCAGCGACGATGACGTGACTGCCATCTACGAGCGCTTTATGCCGCTGCAGATCGAGAAAATCGCCGTGCATTCGGCGCTGATTCCCGGCGCGCTGGACACCATTACCGGGCTGCGCAAACAGGGGCTGAAAATCGGCTCCTGCTCGGGGTATCCGGCCGTGGTCATGGCCAAGGTGGTGGAGCTGGCCAAGCAGAACGGCTATATCGCCGACCATGTGGTGGCCACCGATCAAGTGCCCAATGGCCGGCCTTATCCGGCGCAGGCGCTGGCCAACGTGATCGCCCTGGGGATCAGCGATGTGGCCAGTTGCGTAAAGGTCGACGACACCGTGCCGGGTATTCTCGAAGGCCGCAGTGCGGGGATGTGGACCGTGGCGTTGGTGTGTTCGGGCAATGCCTTGGGGCTGACCTATGAGCAGTATCAGGCGCTCGCCCCTGAAACGCTGGCGGCGGAGCGCAAGCGCATTCAGGCGTTGTTTGCCGGCTCGCGGCCGCACTACCTGATCGACACCATCAACGACCTGCCGCAAGTGATCGCCGATATCGACCACCGCCTGGCAGCGGGGGAGATGCCGCAGGGCAGTTAAGCCGTTTGCAGGCCCGCCCCATCGCGGCTAAAGCCGCGATGCTGTTGATCTTGATGTTTTCAGGCGCGGCCAATCGAGGCTAAAGCCTCTTCCACAGTGCGACGATTATTCCCTGTGGGAGGGGCTTTAGCCGCGATGCTGTTGATCTTGGGCGATATCGAAGAACGACGAAATCAACCGACTGCTACGCCGCTCCGCTAGGCAATACAGGTAGGTTTCGGTATGCACCGGGTCGCCCTCGATCCGAATCGCCCGCAGCCGTGGGTCGGCGATAAATTCGGCTTCGGATACCGCGCCAATCCCTATGCCTCGCACCACCGCTTCGCGCAGCGCTTCCCGACTGCCAATCTCCATGGCCTTGCGCGGTGTTACGCCGGCCTCGGCCAGTGCCCGCTCCAGGGCCAGGCGGGTGGTGGAGCCGGTTTCCCGCTGCAGTAACGGCTGATCTTCCAGCTCTTGCAAGCGCACGCTTTCGCGCCCGGCGAAGGGGTGGTTGTGGTTGGTAAACAGGATGATGGCGTGGCGGGCGTAGTGCACAGCGCAAAGGCTGGGGTCGTCATGCAGGCCAGCTAGCACGGCGATATCGGTGGCGTATTGCTCCAGGTCGGCGAGCACCTGCGCCGAGTTGCCTACCCGAATCGACACATCGATGCGCGGGTAGCGCTGGCGGTAGTGGTCGACCATCTCGATCACATGAAACGGACCCACCGCGCCAAGTTTGAGCTGGCCGCTGTCCAGGCGTCCGGAATCGTGCAGCAGGTTGTTGGCTTCCAGTTCCAACAGCGCCATGCGCTGGGCAATCGGCAGCAGTTGCTGGCCCACATCGGACAGCTCGATGCGTCGGCCTTTGCGGTGAAACAGCTCGACGTTGTACTGACGCTCAAGGTTTTGCACCTGGGTGGTCAGGGTCGGTTGGCTCAAGCCCAGGGCGCGGGCCCCGGCACTGAAGCTGCCATGGCGAGCCACCGCTAGAAAGGCGCGAATTCTGGCCGTCGACATCCATAGACCTCATCAATAGTTACTCGATAAAACCCATATTGAATTGATCGTATGACTGTCACGTGACGTTTCTAAATTGTGCCTACTCCAACCACAACTGCTGGAAACGCCATGACTTCTATCGCCTCGCTGTTCCGTATCGCCGGTTTCGCGTTGTTGCCATTGCTGTGCCTGGGCAATGCTCAGGCCGCCGATAAACTGCGCATCGGTCTGATCCCTTCCGAAGATTCCCAGGCCATGATCGAGAGCAGCAAACAAGTGCTCGACGGCCTGCAGAAACAACTGGGCATGCCGGTCGAGCCGTTTGTGGCCACCGACTACAACGGCATTATCGAAGCCCTGCGCGCCGGCAAGCTGGATGTCGCCTACCTCGGGCCGTTCTCTTATGTACTGGCCGCCTCGGTCGCCGATGTCGAAGCCTTCGCCGTCGCGGTCACCCAGAAGACCCACCAGAGCTCGTACAAAAGCCTGATCCTGGCGCGTAAGGACAGCGGCATCAAAGACCTCGCCGACCTGCAGGGCCACACCTTCGCCTTCGTCGATCCAAGCTCGGCTTCCGGTCACTTGTTCCCCAAAGCCGGTCTGGAAAAAGCCGGTTACGACCCACAGAAACTGTTTTCGCGGGTGATCTTCTCCGGCTCCCATGACGCCAGCATTCTGGCCGTTGCCAATGGCAAGGTCGACGCCGCCGCGGTGGCCGACCGCATTCTGGCTGGTGCCGTGGCCAAGGACATCGTCAAGCAGGACGACTTCCAGGTGATCTGGACGTCGCAGCCGATCCCCGAGTCGCCGATGGTCTGGCGCAAGGCGCTGGACCCTGAGCTGAAGAAGAAAATCGCCGCTGCTCTGGCCGGTATGAAAGACCTGCCATGGGGCGACCAGGGCCAGCTCGACGGCTTCCAGAAAACCGATGACGCCGCCTACAACGTAGTGCGCGAAACCGCCAAGGTGCTGAACCTTGATCTGAAGGGCATGAAATGATCAGCGTCCGTCAGCTGACCAAACAGTACGGCAGCAATGCCGTGCTGCGCGGCATCGACCTGGACATCGCGGCAGGTGAATTTGTGGTGATTCTCGGCCAGTCCGGTGCCGGTAAATCCACCCTGCTGCGTTGCATGAACCGCCTGGTGCAGGCCGATGCCGGCACGCTGACGGTAGCCGGTATGGACGCCATCGCCTGCCGCGACACCCGCGCCCTGCGTCAGCAGGTGGCGATGATCTTCCAGCACCACAACGTGGTGCCGCGCCTGTCGGTGCTGAAGAACGTGCTGACCGGTCGCCTCGGCGCGGTCAGCACCCTGGCCTCGGTGCTGCAGCTGTTTCGCCGTGAAGATATCGACCTGGCCATGGACTGTTTGCGCCGCGTCGAGCTGGCGCACAAAGCCCAGCAGCGCACCGACTCGTTGTCCGGCGGGCAGATGCAGCGCGTAGGCATCGCCCGTGCGCTGGCCCAGCGGCCGCAAGTGATTCTGGCCGACGAACCGGTGGCCAGCCTCGACCCGAAAACCTCGCGCCTGGTGCTGCAATACCTGCGCGATGCCACCCGCGAGCTGGGCATCACCGTGGTCTGCAACCTGCACCAGGTGGACTACGCCCGCGAGTTCGGCGACCGCATTGTCGGCCTGGCCCATGGCCGTATGGTTTACGACGGCGGCCCGGACGGGCTCAGCGAAGACGTGCTGCAACGCATCTATCCGGGCCAGGAGCCTGAGGCACAGGGCGAGCAGGCCACTGCCGGCTTGCAGGTGCGTTATGCCAACTAACAGGAGTGACGCCATGCAGGCGCGTAAATACCTCTGGACCGTCGACACCCCGCAAGGCGCACGCGGTTGGCTGGGCAGTGCCGCGCTGCTGCTGGCGGTGATCATGGTGCTGCACTGGAGCGCTGCCGGCGCGCAGTTGAGCCTGGGTGAACTGGCCGCCGGCCTGCCGCAGATCGGCGACTTTCTCAGCCGCACCATGCCGCCGGATCTGAGCATTCTGCCGCGCCTGTGGCAGCCGGCGTTGGAGACCCTGCAGATCGCCCTGTGGGGCACCTTGCTCGGGGTGATTCTGGCGGTGCCGCTGTCGTTCCTGGCCGCGCGCAACCTGAGCCGCAACCCGCTGCTCTACCACGGTACCCGGCAGTTTCTGAATATCACCCGCAGCATCAATGAACTGATTCTGGCGCTGATCTTTGTTTCCGCCGTTGGCCTGGGCCCATTTCCTGGCGTGCTGGCTTTGGCGATCCATGGCTTGGGTATGCTCGGCAAGTTTTTCGCCGAAAGCATCGAAGAGATCGACCAGGGCCCCATCGAGGCGCTGCAAGCCACCGGTGCGCGGCCGCTGCAAGTGATTGTCTTCGGCGTGCTGCCGCAAGTGATCACCGCCTGGATTGCCGTGGTGCTGTACCGCTTCGAGGTGAACCTGCGTTCGGCCACGGTGCTCGGCATGGTCGGTGCCGGTGGCTTGGGCTTTGAGCTGGTGAGCAGCCTCAAGCTGTTCAAGTACCCCGAGACCGCTACCTGCATCATCGTCATCACCGTGATGGTGGTCGCCGCCGACACTATCTCCAGCCGCCTGCGCAATGCCATTCAACGCGGCAGCAGCCACTAAGCGTTTACCTACTTTTTCGCCCGGCGCAGGCCGGGCCGGGCGGTGCTCGCCCGTGTGTCAGGAGTTGCCATGATTTCCCGCTTTTATAACCCGGTGGATACCCGTTTTGGTTGGGGCAGCCTTGACCAGCTGAGCAGCCTGACCGAGCAACAACGGGTAGCCCTGGTGATCTTTCCCGAAGCCCGCGCCCTGGGTTTGCTGGAGCGTATTCAGGCCCTGCTCGGCGAACGTCTGGTGCATGTGATCGAAGACGTGCAGCCCAACCCCGACGTGGCGCATCTGCGCGATACCTACGAGCGTTTCTGGCAGCAGGCCGGCGACTGCGACACGGTGATCGCGGTCGGCGGCGGCAGTGCCATCGACACCGCCAAGGCGCTGATCGTCGGCACCGAGCGCGGCAGCTTTGACGACCTGCTGGCCTTGCTGGCTACCGGCAAACCCTTTGTCCCGGCGCGCTGCAAACGCCTGATCGCCGCGCCGACCACCGCCGGCACCGGCAGTGAGGTCACGCCCTGGGCGACCATCTGGGACACCGGACACCAGAAAAAATACTCGCTGCACCTGGACTGCACCTGGCCCAGCGTGGCGCTGATCGACCCCGAATTGATGGTCTCGGTGCCCAAGGGCGTGACCCTGTCCACCGGCTTGGACGCGTTGTCCCACGCGCTTGAAGCGATCTGGAACCACAACGCCAATCCGATTTCCGACACCTTCGCCGTGTCGGCCATCGAAGACATCCTGGAGTGCCTGCCCAAGCTGCAACACCACCTCGACAGCCGCGAACTGCGTAGCCGCATGGCGCTGGCGGCGTTAAAGGCCGGTATGGCGTTTTCCAACACCAAAACCGCGCTGGCCCACTCCATCTCCTACGAAATGACCCTGCGCCACGGCTTGCCCCACGGCATTGCCTGCTCTTTCACCTTGCCCATGGTGCTGGGCCTGGCCTGGGGCCAGGACGCCGAACGCGACCGCACCTTGCAGCGCATTTTCGGCAGCGACCTGAGCCAGGCCCAGGCATGGCTGCGCAGCTTCCTGCACAGCCTGTCGGTAAAGACCGAATTCGCCGACTACGGCGTCAGTGCCGAGCAAGCGCAAACCCTGCTCGAAGACGCCATCAAAGGCGCGCGCGGGCAGAACTTTATCGGCTCGGCCGCCGTGTTGCGCTAACCCCCTTTTGCGTTCCCGTTACAGGAGTTTTGCCATGCACTACCAATCGCCTCGTCAGCTTAAAGCCGCCATCCTCGACTGGGCCGGCACCGTGGTCGACTTCGGCTCGTTTGCGCCGACGCAGATCTTTGTCGAAGCCTTTGCCGAGTTCGATGTGCAGGTGTCCCTGGAAGAAGCCCGCGGCCCCATGGGCATGGGCAAGTGGGACCATATCCGCACCCTGTGCGATATCCCGGCGATCAGCGAGCGCTTCAAAAAAGCCTTTGGCCGGCTGCCCAGCGACGCTGACGTCACCGCCATCTACAAGCGCTTTATGCCCTTGCAGATCGAAAAAATCGCCGTGCATTCGGCGTTGATTCCCGGCGCTCTGGAGGCCATCGGTGCCTTGCGCGAACAGGGGCTGAAAATCGGTTCGTGCTCCGGCTACCCGGCTGTGGTGATGGCCAAGGTGGTGGAACTGGCCAAGCACAATGGCTACGTCGCCGACCATGTGGTGGCCACCGATGAAGTACCCAATGGCCGCCCCCATCCGGCGCAGGCCCTGGCCAACGTGATTGCCCTGGGCATCGATGATGTGGCCGCTTGCGTAAAAGTGGACGACACCTGGCCGGGGATTCTCGAAGGGCGCAGTGCGGGCATGTGGACCGTGGCGCTGACCTGCTCGGGCAATGCCTTGGGGCTGACGTACGAGCAGTACCAGGCACTGACGCCGGCGCAGCTGACGACAGAGCGCCAGCGGATTGGTGAGCTGTTTGCCCCCAGCCGCCCGCATTACCTGATCGACACCATTGCCGAGTTGCCGGGCGTGGTGGCAGACATCAACCGCCGGTTGGCGGCGGGGGAAGTGCCGCAGGGAAGCTAAGCCGTTTTACGGCCCGACCAGCCCAGGCTAAAGCGGGGTGCCGGCCGGCCTTCCCACAGGAGGACTGCTTAACTTGTGGGCTCGCCTCGATGCTTTTCCGTCAGTCGCAGCGGTGCTGGCGATCAGGGCGATGTTTACCGTCATTGGGCTAGCTCGTTTTCAGGTTTTTCCTGGAGGCCGGGCTGGGTGCTGCGCACCACCGGCCAGAACAGTTCTTCCTGCCAACTCACCGGGTTGAGGTCTTCGATGCCATAAGCATCGGGACGGCGACGGGTGATCTTGGCGGTGCCAAACAGCACGTCCCAGAAGAACAGCAGGTTGCCGAAGTTGCCTTTGTAGTGGGTCACACCATCGGTGGCATTCAGGCCATGGTGGGCGGAATGGGTGGAGGGCGTGGAGATGGTCCGCTCCAGTAGCCACATCAGCGGCCGCAGCGCTTTGATCCGGTACAGCTTGGCATCCCAGAGCACGCTGCTGTGGGCACCGAAAATCACCAGCATCTTGACGATCAGATAGGGGTAGTAGATCTGCGCCAGGCCCATGTAAATGAGGATGCCGGCGAACCACAGGCCCGGCATCAGCAGGTAATAGAAGCTGTTGTTGCGGTAGACGATGCGGATGCTCATGTACGGCGCCGAGTGGTGCGCGCGGTGCAGGGCATAGAGGAACGGCACCTTGTGGGTGAGGCGGTGCCACCAGTATTGGGTCATGTCATCGAACAGCAGGAACAGGCCCAGGCCGGCCCACCACGGCAGGTTCACCAGGCTGTCTTTGAACTGCGGGGCGGTGTGGTCGAGCAGGGCGTGGGTGAGGAACATCACCAGTGGAAAGGTCACCCCCAGCAACAGGCTGGAACCGATGATTTCAATCATCACATCGCGGCGGCCGCCGGCGGGTTGGCGGAAACAGGCGCAGGCAAGCTCCAGCAGAATAAAGCCGAAGAAAATCGCAGCGACGATGGCGACAGGGTTATTGGCGATCATTGTTATATCCATGGCAATCTCTCGTCAGGCCGATAAGGCCAGCCCTGCTATGAGAAACCATGACTGCCACCAACGACATGCGCGAACCGGACAGAAACCTGGGAGAACTGGCCAATCCACGCAGCCAGGCAAGCCAGTTGTTTCACCGCGGGCCCCTGGGCCATGTGCTGCAGCGCTATATCAGCAGCCACGCCCGGCAGGGCAACGCCGACTACAGCGCGCTGGCACTGGAGCAACTCTGGGACCAGGCGGCCGAGCATGACCCGGCCATCGGCCTGCACCTGTTCGCCACCTTTACCCCGCAGGACTGGCATGTGATCGCCCTGATCGGCCAGTACTGCGAGAACGTGCAGAGCGCCATGGAAAACTGGGCGCGCTATGCCGGGCTGGCGTCGGATATGGATGCCGTGCGCCTGATCGCCGATGAGCAGGGCGTTGGCGTCGAGTTGAATATCGATGCCCCGGCCAACCTGGTGCGCTACCTCACCGAACACTACTTCGTCATGGCCCTGACCGTATGCAGCCAGGGCTCGGGGCAGACCGTCATCCCGGCCCGGGTGCAGCTGGCCTATCCGCGCCCGGGTTACCACAGCCAATACGCCGAGCGGTTTGGCGGTAATGTCAGCTTCGATTGCGAACGCACCCGCCTGTACTTCGACAGCGCCAGTCTGCAGGTGCCCATGCGCAACCGCCACGCCGGCATGCTGGCCCTGCTGAAACAGGAGCTGGACCGCTGCATCGCCCGCCAGCAACGCCTGGCCGGGTGGTCGGCGAAAGTGGCGCAAAGCATTCGCCATAGCCTGGCCAGCGGCCAGACACCGACCCTCGATAGCCAGGCCGACCTGCTGCACCAAAGCCCGCGCACCCTGCGTCGGCGTCTGGACGACGAAGGCCTGAGCTTTCGCCAACTGCTCGATCTGGTGCGCGCCGATATCGAGCAGTACCTGGAACTGCAAGGCGAAAGCCGCGCCGATATCGCCGCGCAATTGGGCTACAGCGACCTTACGGCGTATCTGCATGCGCGTAAGCGTTGGCGGCCGTAGCAGGGCTGGAAATATCGAGCCTGAAGCCTCCTCCACAAACAGGCGCCTCAGCCGCGATAGTTCTCCATCAGGCGCAGCAACGCCTCGATATCGTCATCCGCGGTGCGCCACGACGACACGCTGATGCGCAGCGCCGGTCGGCCTTGCCAGATCGTTCCGCCAAACCAGGCTTGTCCGCTTGCCTGTAGCGCCTCGCGTACGGCCAGGGTGTGGGCGTCGTTATCGCCGCGAAACAGCACCTGATTGAGCACCACCCGGTTCAGCACGTCATAGCCCGCGGTGCGCAAGCCTTCGGCCACGCGCTGCGCCTGCCGGCAATGGCGCTCCACCTGCTGAGCTACACCTTGTTTGCCCAGGCTGCGCAATGCCGCCCAGACCGGAATACCACGGGGCCGGCGGGAAAATTCCAGGGTCAGGTTTTTCTGCGCATCGGCGCTGGCACTGGAGTAGGCAGCGTCGCTATTCATCGCTGCAGCCAGGGCATCGGCGTCGCGGCAGATGGCCATGGCGCAGTCGTAGGGAGTGTTCAGCCATTTGTGTGCATCGGTGGTCCAGCTATCGGCCTGTTCGATGCCGGCGGTCAGCGATGCCAAGGCCGAAGCGCGGGCCCACAAGCCGAATGCGCCATCCACATGCACCCAGGCACCGGCTGCGCGGGCCTTGGGGATCAGTTCGGCAAACGGATCGAATTCGCCGGTATTCACCTCGCCGGCTTGCAGACAGAGGATGCTGTGATCGTCCAGGGGCGGCAGCTGTGCAGGGTCCACCTGGCCCTGGGCATTGACCGGCGCATAGATGATTTTGCCCGTGCCGAAGCCCAGCACGCGCAGGGCTTTTTTCACCGTGATATGCGCCAGTTCGGAGACCACCACCTTGATCTCGGGTGCGCCGATCAGGCCGTCGCGGTCGAAGTCCCAAGCTTGCCGGGCCAGCAGCGCACGGCGGGCGGCAGCCAGACAACTAAGGGTGCAGGCAGTGGCGCTGGTGCCAAACCCGACGGCGCTGTCGCGCGGCAGATCCAGCGCCTCCAGCACCCAGCGCGCGGCGGTGGCTTCCACGGTGGCGGCCACCGGCGAGTTATCGAAGCTGGAAGCGCATTGGTCCCAGGCCAGCATCAGGCGCTCGGCAGCCGCTGCAACGGGCAAGGAGGCACCAATAACAAAACCGAAATAGCGCGGCCCGTTGGACACCACGGTGGCCGCCGAGCCACGTTCGTCCAGCAGCTGCAGAGTTTGCTCGGCCGCCAAGCCCTGCGCTGGCAGTGGTTCAGCAAACGCCGCCAGCCCAGCCAGCGCCTCGGCATCGGGAAACACCCGGCGCGTGGCCACACCCGCGGTGTAATGGCGGGCGCGGGCGTCGGCCGCGGCAAGCAGTTCGAGTTCGTTCATACAGGCTCCAGAGGCGCGCGCGGCGGGTCCGCGGCATGGCGAAATTATTAGCCGCAAACCATCAGGGCTTAGCCGTACAGCCGGGCACAACAACAGCACAGCAGTGCCGCCGGAAAACACACTGTTTGCAGCACAGTTCGCCGGACATAGGCGCTGGGGCTCAATTGCGCGTGCCGCCAGATTCTGGATTCCCGCCTGTGCGGGAATCACCGCGTTGGAACTGCAAACCTCCGTCCTCCCAGCGCAGGCTGGGACCCGGAATGGCTCAGGAAACGGCGTCCAATAGCCGAGCTGCGGTGCATTCCCACCTGGCCAAATCCGGCAGCGGTTTGCCCACCACCTTCGCCGCCTCATCCCAGCGCCGCAACCGCAGCGCATCGGCAAACAACGGGTCACGCTCAAACGCGACCGCCTGCTCGGCGTTCATCGGCCCGCCTTGCCATACCAAGGTCTGCCGACTGGCCGGGCTCAGGGCTTCGAAGTAGCCCGGTTCGCGGGCGCACAGGTAGCGTTTGGCGTCGACATGGCTGGCCACCAGGTCACACAGGCGCTGGGGAAAACCCAGGCTGCGCAGCCAGTGCGCGCCGACCTGTTCATGGCCTTGGCGGCCGTTTTCGGCCATGCGGGTGTGCGTTTGCAGCGGTTGGCAGAAGTGCCCGACGTCGTGCAGAAAAGCCGCCAGTACCAGTTCGTCATCGGCACCTTCCTGTTCGGCCAACTTGGCGGCCTGGGCCATATGTTCGAGTTGGCTGATGGCCTCGCCGATGTAGTCCGCCTCGGCCTGTTGCTGGCACAGGGCGAACAGCTCACGGACGCTGGTTGCGCGGTTTATGCCGTTGGCCATGGACCTTCTCCCAGTAGGGCGGCGACGGTGCGTTCGCCCAGGCCCAGGCCGACGCTCATGCCCAGCCCGGTGTGCATCAGCACCGCGGTCACGCCATCGGCGGCGCGGGTGACGCTGAACGGGCCTGGGCCGCGGGCACCGTATACGCCTTGCCAGCGTTCGATCACCTCGACCGGCATGCCCAGGGTGTGTTCAGCCAGCTCGAGCAGGATGCGGTCGGTGCTTTCGGCGTTGAAGGGCGAGGCATCGCTGCCGTAGTCGTGGGAGTCGCCAATGATCAACTCGCCATAGGGCGTGGGGCTGATCAGCAGGTGAATGCCCAGGGCTTCCAGTTCCGGCTGTTCGCGGCGCACCTGCCGGCGAATGGCGTCGGCTTCCGGCAGGTCGGCAAAGGCACCGTAGTGGGTGCAGCTCAGGCCAGTGAGCAGTGAGTGTTGCAGGGCCAGCGGCTGGCTTGGCCGGGCGCGCAGCATTTGCAGGCGGCACACCTGCGGTTGCAGGCGGCTGATCGGCTCGGCCAGCAGGGTCTGGTAGTCATGGCCGGAGCACACCAGGATATGCCGTGCGCTAAAACGCCCGGCGCTGGTCTGGGCGCTGCCCGATTGCACATCGCGCACCAGGGTGCAGAAGTGAAACTCCACGGCATGCTCGCGCACCAGGTAGTCGATGATCTGCGGCAGCGCTTCACGGGAATACAGCTGTTGATCGTCCAGGCCATGCAAGGCCGCCCGGTGGTGGCTGAAGCGCCCGCCGTACAGGGCGTTCAGCGCATCGCCGCGCAGCAGTTCGGTGCGGTAGCCGAGCTCTTCGCCACGGCCGTTGACGAAGGCCTCCAGCAACGCTTCTTCGGCCTCGGTGCGGGCGAACAACAGCGAGCCCTGCTGGTGCAGGCTGAGGCCAGCGCGCTGGCCCAGATCGGCCCACAGCCCACGGGCCTGACGCGCCAGATTGAGCATCACCCCCGGCGCCTGACCGCCAACCAGCGCCTGGCCGAAATTGCGGATAGATGCCCCCAGCGGGGTGTGGCTGCGTTCGAATACCTTGACCTTGAGGCCGCGTTTGGCGCCAGCCCAGGCGTGGGCGAGGCCGAGAATACCGGCACCGACGATCAGCAGGTCGCAATCGTGCTCAGACATAAAAAACTCCGCAAACGGGTAAGGAGAAAAAAAGCCCGGCCAGGGCAAGGTGGCCGGGCGGTAACGCGGTGCTTATTGCGGCAGGGGTTCGGATTTGCCGTCGTAGCGCTTACGCCACTCGGCAAGAATCTGCTCGCGGTTTTCCGAGGCCCAGTTGAAGTCGTTTTTGATCAGACGCTGTTCGTAGTCAGCCGGCAGTTCCTGGAAGCGCTCGGCAATGCCGGGCTGGGCCAGGACGGCGAAGTTGACTTTGTACAGGTCCATGGCTTCTCGGCTGGCGGAGAAGTCGGCGAGCTTCTTGGCAGCGTCCAGGTGCGCGGTGCCTTTGATGATGCCGGTGGCTTCGATTTCCCAGCCCAGGCCTTCCTTGGGCAACACGATATCCAGCGGTGCGCCTT
Organism: Pseudomonas sp. TE3786; assembly: GCF_054057335.1. Classification (NCBI taxonomy): domain Bacteria; kingdom Pseudomonadati; phylum Pseudomonadota; class Gammaproteobacteria; order Pseudomonadales; family Pseudomonadaceae; genus Pseudomonas; species Pseudomonas sp. TE3786. The sequence goes on along the minus strand of NZ_JBSRZF010000027.1, from coordinate 36,201 downwards.
TGCGTTTCAGCTGTACGGCCGGGTATTCGAAGGAGATGCCGATCGGAAATTCACCGGCGGCAGCGAGCTTGCACGGCTTGGAGCCGGAATGGGTGTACTGGCCGATATTGGCGTGCAGTTTGTCCATAAAGGCCCAGCCCTGCGCCTGGCCGAAGGTTTGCAGCCAGGCGCTGACGTCCAGGTAGCCGGTGCCGGAGGAAGCCGGGTTAGGCATGACGATCTTGTCTTTGTACACCGGGTTGGTCAGGTCTTCCCATTTGGTCGGCTTGGGCAGACCGAGCTTCTCGGCTTCCACGGTGTTGAAGCAGATGGTCGCGGCCCATACGTCCATGCCCACCCAGGATGGCGGGGTGCTGGCGTCGCGGTAGTGGGCACCGATCTTGTCGAGGTTGGCCGGTGCGTAGGCTTCGAGCATGCCTTGCTGTTTCAGGATCGCCAGGCTGGAACCGGCCAGGCCCCAGACCACGTCAGCCTGCGGGCGCTCTTTTTCGGCCAGCAGTTTGGCGGTGACGATGCCAGTGGAGTCGCGCACCCATTTGATTTCGATATCCGGGTTCTGTTTCTCGAAGGCTTCTTTGTAGGCCTTGAGCTGTTCCACTTCGAGGGCGGTGTACACGGTCAGCTCGGTGTTGGCTTGCGCTTGCAAGGCACAGGCAGCGAGCAGGCCGGCGGCCAGGGCGGTACGTTTGAACATGGCATGACTCCTAGGTTGGCGTTGGTTGTTTTGGGCAGCGTGAATCAGTGCCCGGGCGCTGGCTGACGCCAGGCCTGGGAGCGGCGCAACAGGCCACGGGAAAGCCCGGCCAGCAGCAGGGAAACGCCGGCCGAGGTGAGCAGAATCAGGGTCGACATGGCGGCCGCGCCGCCGACGTTGCCGGCGTCATCCATGTTCAATACGGCCACGGCGGCGAGCACGCTGTCGGGGCTGTAGAGAAAGATCGCCGCCGACACCGTGGTCATCGCCGATACGAACAGGTAGCGAATGATGTCCAGCAGCGCCGGCAGGCAGATCGGCAAGGTCACCCGCAGAAAGTGGCGCAGCAGCGGCACCTTCAGCGACAGCGCGGCGGCCTCGAACTCGCCATCGAGCTGGCGCAGGGCGGCCGCGGCGGTCATCTGCGCGGTGGTGAAGAAGTGCGCGATGGTGCATAGCACCAGCAGGGTCAGGGTGCCGTACAGGCCGTTCAACGGGTTGTGCGGCTGGTTGAAGAAAAACACATAGCCCAGACCGAAGACCAAACCCGGCACCGCCATGGGCACAAAGCTGAGCAGGCGCAGGGCCTGAGTCAGAGCGGTCTGGCGGGTTTTTTCGATCAGGTAGGCGCCAGTGAAAATCACCAGGCTGCCAAACACGGCGCTGCAGCCGGCCAGTACCAGGCTATTGCGGTAGGCCAGCCAGCCGCCGGGCAATTCGGAGAAGGCGTAGTGGTCCAGCGCCAGCGACAGGTTGTAGGGCCAAAACTTCACCAGCGAGGAGAAGATCGCCATGCCGAACACACCGAGCAGGGCCAGGCAGATCAGCAGGGTGATGGCCAGAAAGGCGCGGTCCCGGCCTGGCGATGGTTTCGGGTGATAGACCTGCGCGCGGCCGCCCATGGCATCGCGCTGGCGGCGGCGCAGCCACAGGTCCACGGCAAAACTGAGCAGCGCCGGCAGCAACAGCACCATGCCGATCAGCGCGCCACGGCCGAACTGTTGCTGGCCAACCACCGCCTTGTAGGCCTCCAACGCCAGCACCTGGTAGTCGCCACCCACCACCACCGGCACACCGAAGTCGGTGATGCACAGGGTGAACACCAGGCACAGCGCGGCGAACACGCCCTGGCGGCTGCCCGACCAGGTGATGCTGCGAAACGCTCGCCACGGCGAAGCACCCATGCTCGAGGCGGCATCGAACAAGCGCGCATCGGCCAGGGCCAGGGCTGACAGCAGCACCATCAGCGCATGGGGAAAGGTGTAGATGGCCTGGCCGATGACGATGCCCCAGAAGCCATAGATATTGTCGGCAATCAGCCCGCGCAATACGCCCTGGTTACCGAACAGATAGATCAGGGCAATGCCTGGCAGCATCGACGGTGCCAACAGCGGCAGCAGAGAAATACCGCGCCACAGCGGTTTGGCCGGCATGCAGGTACGTTGCAGGGCATAGGCGAAGGCATAGGCCAGCGGCACCACGATCAACGCCACAGTCAGCGACACTTTCAAACTGTTGCCCAGCAGCCAGCGGAAGTTGGCACTGCCAAACAGCGCTGCCGCAGCGCTGAGCCCGCCGCCCTGGCTGGCATCACCGGCAAAGCCACGCCAGAGCATGGCCAGCAGGGGCAGCAGAACGGTGAGCAGCAACAGCAGCAGAAGTAACCATTGGCCGCCTTGGATAAATAAGCGGTCGGCGATAAAGCTATCGCGGTTAAAACCGCTCCTACGTGAGCGCGCACGATCCCGTAGGCGCGGTTTTAACCGCGATTGGTCTTCAGCCAAAACGGCAGGCTTGACCTCCACCCCCGCCATCACACAAACACCTGCAAACTGCGCGGCGGCAACGCCACCCAGATATCGGCACCGTTCAGGCGTGGCATGGCTTCCGGCTCCAGCTCGGCCAGCAGCGAATGGCCGGGCAGGGCGTCGAGTTCAAAGCGCAGGCGGCAACGGTTGCCGAGAAAGGTCATTTCGCGCATCTGCGCAGAGAACAGATTTTCTTCATGGACCGGCGGGTTGATCACCACCGACTCCGGCCGGCAGAACAGCCGGCCCCGGGCCTCGCCAGGTAGCCGATTGGCCAGGCGCAGGCTGATATCGCCGACCCGGGCATGGCCATCCAGGCTGCGCTCGAACGGCAGCCAGTTGCCCTGGCCGACGAACTCGGCCACAAACGGCGTGGCCGGCTTGCGGTAGATCTCTTGCGGGCTGGCGTATTGCTCGACGCGGCCCTGATTGATCACCGCAATCCGGTCGGCCATCAGCATGGCCTCGTCCTGATTGTGGGTAACCATCAGGGTGGTGATGCCCAGGCGTTTTTGCAGCTCGCGCAGTTCGCCACACAGGTGTTCGCGCACCCGCGCATCGAGGGCCGACATTGGTTCATCGAGCAGCAACAGCGAGGGTGCCGGTGCCAGGGCGCGGGCCAGGGCCACGCGCTGTTGCTGGCCGCCGGACAGCTGCCCCGGGTATTTCTTTTCGCTACCCAGAAGGCCGACCAGTTCCAGCATCTCGGCGACCCGCGCCTTGATGGTGGCGCGGCTGTTGCCATTCAGGCCGTAGCCGATGTTCTGCTCAACGGTAAGGTTGGGAAACAGCGCGTAGGACTGAAACAGAATGCCGTAGTCACGGGCCTGTGGCGGCAGTTCGGAGACATCCCGCGAGCCGATCACGATGCTGCCGCTGTCCTGCCGCTCCAGGCCGGCGATGCAGCGCAGCAGGGTGGTCTTGCCGCAGCCCGAGGGGCCGAGCAGGCACACCAATTCACCCGCAGCGATATCCAGCGACACCCCGTCCAGGGCTTTAAAGGCGCTGAAACCCTTATGGATGTTGCGCACCTGCATATTGACGGAGTGGGGGATAGTCATCAGAAAACCTCGAAGCACGATTGGGCTAGACCAGACCCATGCTAGGGAGGTGATGCGAAGGCTTTGTGGCAGTAGGGCAAAAGTTACCGATAGTGGTATTGGCGTTTTTTACAGTGCGGCGCTTGCCAGTGGTGCGCAATTAACCCTTGACCTTCAGGTTGGCTTTAATCGTTAACTCACGCCCAGGCTTGGTCCGGCAGCCTGTCGCGATTAGGCTGTACCCCTTACTGAAACCGATGGAAGTTGCTCATGAGTCAATTGACCGAACTGCTGAAATGGCGCTACGCCACGAAAAAGTACGACCCCTCGAAAACCGTGCCCGCCGAAAAGCTGGAACGCATTATTGAAGCGGTGCGGCTGACGGCCACCTCAAGCGGCCTGCAACCGTTTGAACTGCTGGTGGTGACCAACCCGGAAATTCGCGAAAAGATCAAAGCCGTCAGCTGGAACCAGGCGCAGGTCACTGACGCCTCGCACCTGCTGGTGTTCGCTGCCTGGGACGACATCACCGAAGCCAGGGTCAACATGATGTTCGACCTCACCAATCAGGTGCGCGGTACCGTCAACGAAGGCTGGGAAAACTACCGCAAGCAGCTGTTGGGGATCGTTGCCCAGCGTGGCAAAGAGGGCAATTACCAGGCCGCTGCGCGGCAGGCCTATATCGGCCTGGGCTCGGCGCTGATCGCGGCGGCATTCGAAGAAGTGGACGCCACACCCATGGAAGGTTTCGACCCCGCCGCAGTGGATGAGATTCTCGGCCTTGGTGCCAAGCACCTGCGCAGCGTGGTGATTTTGCCGCTGGGGCATCGTGCGGCGGAGGGCGACTGGTTGGTAAACCTGGAGAAAGTGCGTCGGTCGCGGGAAAACTTCGTCACCGAGATCAACTAAGCACGCCATCACGGGCATCCACCCCTGCGAACGGCGGTGGCTGTCCAACCGGCCGGGTAGCTCAGCGCGCACCCTGTGGCGCTGAGCTACCTCGGTGCGAACGTCCCCTCAGTACTGCATGCCGGCGTTGAACATCACCATCGAGTCGTTGTTGCCCGCCTGGTTGTTGTAGTCCTCGACGCGCAGCAGGCTGCCTTTGAAGTTGATTGCCCAGGCGGGCAATTCGTAGCGCATAAACAGCTCGTACTCCATATGCCGCGCTTCCGCGCTCAGGTTGAGGTTGACGCGGTTCATGGCCACGCTGTTGTCGGCGTTCAAGCCGGTGGGCAGTTCGGTTTTCAGGTTGCCGCTTTTTACCCGTAGCGGTTGGTACACCAGGGCACCCACCTGCAGCTGCGGGTCGGGCTGGCCGAGCACGCCGAGGGTAAAACTGTCGCTGCGCAGCGCCGCCGCTTGCGCCCAGCCATTGCCTTGCAAGGTGGTGCGGCCGGTGTTGTAGCGGCCATAGAGGTTCCACTGTTGGCCGACTGGCACATTGACGTTAAGGCCGCTGAACACGGTGCGTGATTGGCCATTGCCTAACCAGCTGTCACTTTCGGCACCGAGCAGGCGTTGCTGTTCTTGCAGCGCGCCCAGTTGCACACTGGCGCTCAGGCCTGCGGCGCTGGTGTAACCCCATTCGCTTTGTACGCTGTGTTGCTGCTCGTGGCTCGGGCGGTCGCTGAAGCGTTCCGCGGCCTTGGCCGTCTGCACCTGTACAGCGCTGTGCCAGTTCTGCCCCATGTTCCAACGCAGGCCGGCACCGCTGGCTTGCTCTTGCAGGCTCAGGTACGGGTTGCTGAATGCCTCGGTGACGCTGGTGTTGCGCAGCGCCGGTTGGGCGTCGAGCAAGCCCTGGCTCCAGGACGGATCGGTGTTGACGCTGGCACTCAACGCCAGGTTGTTGCCCAGCGGCTGCCAGGCTTGGACCTGCCCCAGGCCGGCCAGACCGCTGCCTTCACCGCCCTCGCTGTACGTCATGCGCAGACCGCCGGCGGTGTGCAGCTGCTGTTGGGTATTTTCCAGGTTCTGCCGCTGCAGGTAGGCGACGGTGTCGATACGGCTGCGCTCGGCCACCTGGCCGTTGCCCAGGGCGTCGCCTTTTACCAGGAATGGCGCATCGAGGCTGTCTTTGAGTACCAGGTTGACCGTGGACAAGGCACTGCGTACCGCATTGCCCAGCGGCGAGCTTTCCGCCATGGCCGCTCGACTGATCGGAATGGCCATGCCGCTCTGGGTGTTGATCATCAGCGCGCCAATAGGCCGGGTGGCGGTGTCCAGGTCCAGCAAGCCCTGACCGTAGACGTTTTGATCGGCGTAGATACCGGTCTTATTGGCAGACACCAGAACACGGTTGACGATCTGTTCGGAAGTGAGGGTAGGGAACACATCCATCAGCACGGCCAGAGCACCTGAGACCGTAGGCGCGGCCAGCGACGAGCCGGTGGTAAAGCTGATGCCACCCGGGGTGGGAACCTGGAAACCAAAGCCGGGTGCCGCGATGCACCACGCCTTGGCCGCGCCGCAGGGGTTGCCTTGCAGCGACGAGGCGGTGGCGTTGCCTTCGTTGGCCCAGTCGTAGTTCAGGTCGACGGCAATCACGGCCAGCCAGTTGCCTTTAAGGCCCGGCACCAGCAGCGGCATGCTGGCAAAGGAAGACGGCTCGGGCTGGGTTTTATCGTTGCCGGCGGCCCACACGTAAATGATGCCGGCATCCACACCACGCTGGTACATCGCGCCCCAGGTGTCGGCAATCTGCTGGTTGGTACCCCCCACCACATAACTGTGGTTGGAAATGCGCGCGCCGTACTGAATTTCCCGGTCCACTACCTGGGAATCGCCCTGGCCCCAATGGGTAAGTAGCTTCGCGTCGTAAGCAACGCCGTGGTAATTCACGCCGTTTTTCTCGCCCAGCGCGGTACGGGCCACTGCGGTGCCATGGCCATCCGTTTCGCCGGCTGCATAGTCAGGTTCACCGCCGAGCACACTGCCGACCGCCATCTGGTTCACCAGTTCGGGGTGAAGGGTGTTGATCTGATCGACATCCTGTACCGAGATCACCACGCCCTCGCCGGTGCCGCCCCGTGCATAGGCGTAGTCGGCGTGAATGGCGTTGAGGGTCTGGGTGGTTTTGAACTCGGTGGTGCGGTAGGTCGCGCGAGCGCTGGGGTCCAGGCCGGGATCGGGCTTTGGCTCGGGCGTGACAACAGGGGGGGCAACCGGCGGCACTACCGGACCCGCTGGAGGAACTACAGGTGCCACCGGTGGAACAACCGGTGCTACGGGCGGAACAACCGGGGGCGGGGCTGGCACCACTGGCGTTGGATCGTCCGCCGGTGGCGCAGGGTTTGCTGGCGGGTGGTGGCCACTGCCGCCCTTGTTAGTCGCGGCGATAGCCGCCACGGCACCTACCGCTACCGCTGCCGAAATCCCGACCTTGCCGGCGTCGGTTTCAAACCACGCCGCCAACTCTTCCTTGGAGGCTTTCGATACTTTTTCCAGTAGCTTGCGACGCTCAGGCGAGGCCCCCGTGCCCAGGTACTTCAGCAGATCGGCACGGTACTCGGGAAAGACTTCCAGGGTGGGCTCTACTTGCAATTCCAAGGCGCTGTCCGAGAGGTCGTAGAGCCGCGCAAACTCGTGCTGGATCTCGGGAATAAGTTCGCCAGGCGGTGGTGGGGCAGCCCAGCCTTGCGCCACCAGGCAGCAACTCAAGCCCATGCCCAAACCCAATCGCCCTATGTTCGCTTTACTGCCGTCATCACCAAACATGCCCGATCCCTGCCGTTTTAATTATCTGGCCGAGGCGATAGCAAGTGGCGCTCCAGTTAGGCGCGGAAGTCGAGTGGGCGGGCACTTTTGTGAGCAGCCCAACAATAATTTATGAACGTAATTCGCATAACCCGGGACGCGTTTTTTTGGCGTCAATATAATCGCTTGATGATGAGAGAGAGTAGGTGCTGAAATTTGTCACTTGTTACTGTTGAGGGGGTTTTTATAATTGTCTGACAATAATCATGAGTTGTATTTGGTAATTAAAAATAACCTTAAATTTCATGGCAGTGCGGAAGTTACAGAAAAAGCCTAGTGAGTTAAGGAGGCTGTCGATCAGCAGTTTTATTTTGTAATTCAACTAATACGATTTTACGATTTAGTGCTTCGCATAAGTGCCTGATGGATAAGCAGCGCTAATACGAATGGTCGCTGTGTAAGTCACCCCTGCGAAGCCGACAAAGCGCCGCGCGCCAATTTCCAGAATGCGGCCGGCAAGCGCGCATGGCGACGCTCTTTGAGGCAATACAAATACTCGGCAATCAGCGGCGCGCCCTCCAGCTCGACCACCTTGAGCTGGGGATTATCCGGCACTTCCTGGCGGGCGATGATGCTGATGCCGATATTGCGCAGCACCGCTTCGCGGATCGACTCACGGCTGCCGATCTCCAGCAGCGAGGCCGGTGCCACGCCGGCTTCGCGCAGCAGTTTTTCGGTGAGCACGCGGGTGGTGGAGCCGGTTTCGCGCATCAGTAGGCAGTGCCCGGCCAACGCACTCAAGGGCACCCGGTTATGCACCGCCAGGGGATGGCTGCGGTGCACGGCCAGCACTAATGGGTCCTGGCCCAGCACCAGGCGGGTCAGGCGTGCGTCCTCGACCAACTGCGACGAGGCGGCAAGGTCGACGCGGTAGTCTTCCAGCGCTTCGAGCACTTCCTGGGAGTTGCCGATGGTGAGCGTGACTTCGCACTGGGCAAACTGCTGGCGAAAGCCGCGCACCAGATCGAGCACGTAATAAGGTGCCGTGGCACCGATGCGCAGCGCGCCCTGGACCTGGCTGCTATTGCGCAAAAAGAACTCGATATCGGCTTCCTGCTGCAACAGGTTTTGCACCATCGGCAGCAGGCGTACGCCTTCATCGCTGAGGGTCAGGCGGCGGCCGCCGCGGTAGAACAATTCCACGCCGTACTGGCTTTCCAGATGACGAATCTGGGTGGTCACCGTGGGCTGGCTGAGGCCGAGTTTCTTCGCCGCCTGGGTAATGCTGCCCAGGCGGGCCACCATATGAAAGGACTTGAGTTCGGCACACAGCATGAAGAAACCACCGCAGGGCGGAAGCGCCCGAGGTGGCAACAGTATTAAAAAAAGATGACGTAAATATGACCACCAAAGAGCGCCGCAACGCCGCTTGCCCTACCAGGCCGAGCCCAGCGTAAGCGGCTGGCGCAGGGGCTCCTGGCACTCTTGGCTGCAGCCGCACATTTCGGTATGTACCTCGCAGTGCACCAGGTGAAACGGCACCACCATCGGCAGACCTTCGAGCAACTCCCGCGCCTGAGTCACCGAGCGCAAACGCAAGGTTTCGCCGTCATTCATCTTCACCGGGTGCAGGAGATCCGCCACCTGGGCCTGGAGCAAATAGATGCCGCCCTCCAGCGACCATAACTCCAACCCCTGCAAGTCACCGGCCTTGGCGAGCTCGAAAATATCCTGAATATTCATCGTCCCTTCTCCTTGTTCCCCGTGCGTTGCCTAGCGTGCAGTGCGGTCGCCATCTTCTGCGCCCGGGTTGGTTGTCGCCAGTAAGCGAGTGAAGGCCTCGATGCTCAGCGGCGGGTAGTAGTAATAACCCTGCACCTCGTCGATGCCTTCGGCCTGTACCAGCTGCAGTTGCGCGGCAGTTTCGACCCCCTCGGCAGTGGTTTGCAGCGACAGCGCGCGGCACAGCCCGGCAATCGAGGATAAAAGGGCGCGCCCGCGGGGCGACTGTTCGAGGTCGGAGATAAAGCTGCGGTCGATTTTGACCCGATCCAGCGGCAGCTCCTTCAGGTAGCTCAACGACGAGTACCCGGTACCGAAATCATCCAGGGCGATGCGAAAGCCGGCGTCGCGCAGCGCTTGCAGGCGCTGGCGAGCGAAGGCGGAGTCTTCCAGCAGAATCGACTCGGTCACCTCCAGCTCCAGGGCCTCGGCAGGCGCTGCGCACTGGCCCATGCTGTGGCGCAGCACGGGTAGCAATTGCTCGTCGCGCAGTTGCCGGGCCGACAGATTGATCGCCAGGGTCAAAGACCAGCCGCGCGCTTGCCAGTCGTTGAGCAACAGCGCCGCCTCGCGCACCAGCCAATGGCCGATGGGCACGATCAGGCCCAGTTCTTCTGCCAGCGGGATAAAGGTGTCCGGCGGCACCCGCCCGTATTCTTGGGTGTCCCAGCGCAGCAAGGCCTCGGCGCCGACAATGCGTTGGTCGCTCAAACGGATTTTCGGCTGCAACGCCAGGCTCAGTTCGTTGCGCGCCTGCGCCCGGCGTAACAGATTGGCCAGCTTGATCCGGTGCACCAGTTGCTCGTTCAACTCCGGGCGGTACAAGGCGTATTGGTTGCGTCCTTCGCGCTTGGCCACATACATGGCGGCGTCGGCATGGCGCAGCAGGTCGCCGGCTTCGTTGCCGTGATCAGGGGCCAGCGCGATGCCGATGCTCGGCGTGGCCGTAAGGATGTGCCCAGCCAGGTACATCGGGTCGTTCAGTGCCTTGATCAATTTGTCGGCCACCAGCAGCACTTCGGCCTGATTACGCAACTCCAGCAGCACCACAAACTCGTCGCCGCCCCAGCGCGCCACCAGGTCACCGTGCCTCAGGGCTTGCTGCAAGCGCTTGGCCACCTGTTGCAACAGGGCATCGCCGATATCGTGGCCAAAGGCATCGTTGACCTGTTTGAAGTCATCCAGATCGACAAACAGCAGGGCCAGGTGGCTGTCGCCGTGTTGGTACTCCAGGGCGCGCTGCAGGTGCTCCTGAAATTGCAGGCGGTTGGGCAGTTGGGTAAGCACATCGAGGCGTGCCAGATGCTGCAAGTGATCGGCGGCACGACGCCGCTCGCTGATATCGCGCAACGACAGCACCAGGTGACCGACCTGCTGATCGCGGCTGCTCACCAGGGTGCTGGTCAGCTCCACTGGCGTGCGCTGGCCGGTCGGGCGCAGGCAGGTGAGTTCACCTTGCCAATGATCGGTGCTGGACATTGCTATCCACGGACAGCGGTTGTCCCCATCGAGCAGTAGTTGATCGAGCTTGAGGTCGGGCAACTGCGCGGCGCTGATGCCCATCAGCTCAAGAAACGCCGCGTTGGCCTGCAGCACACGCTTGTCGCTGGCCAACACGGCGTTGGCATCGCGGTTATTGGCGAAGGCAGCGGCCAGCAGGCGCAAGTGTTCCTCCGCCTCACGCTGGCGACCGATGTCCTTGCAGGTGCCGGTGATGCGCTGCGCCAGACCATCGCTGCCGCGCTCCACCGCGCGGCCCTGCATACGCAGCCAATGCCAGGGTTGCTCGGGCGTGTTGCGCAGGCGAAATTCCAGATCGTAATAGTCACAAGTGCCGCGCAGGTGTTCGTTCCAGGCTTGCAGAGCGGCGGGTTGGTCCTCCGGGTGCAGGCGTTGCACCCAGTCATCCAGGCTCAGGTTCTCGCCCAGCGGTTCCCCCGGCTGGCTGGAGAAATAGTGCAGGCGCATCAGATTGTCCTGAGCCTGCCACTCCCAGATCAGCTCGCCGCTGCCCCACAGTGCCAATTGCAGGCGACGCTGGTCCTCCGAAGCGGCCAGGGCGTGTTTCAGCTCGACGGTGCTCAGGTACAGCTCGCGGGATTTCTCGGTGAGCAATTGCTCGGCGGTCTTGCGCGCCTGGCGCTCGCGATCCAGGCGCCGCTGCCACAGTTCGTCGCTCACTGGCGGGTCATATCAAAGCGGGTGGCGCTGCCGGCACTGCCGGGCAGGTCCTCGCGGTGGATGCGCACCGATTCGCCATAGTGCTGAATACAGCCGCGAATCAGGCCTTCAGCAAGGTCGGCCAAACCGCGGCTGGAACGGTAGATCAGCACCAGGTGCTGGGCCGTGTGCTCGGCGGTTTCGAAGCTGGGCAACTGCGCCTGCGGATAGAGCTTGTGCACTTCCTGATGCACATGGCCATCGACACTGGCCAGCAGGCTGAAGGCGTCGTCGCAGTGCTCCAGCATCTGGGGATACAGCTCGACGAAGCGCTGAAACAGATGTTCGCCATACACCTGCACCAGCGCCGACACGCTACTGCCGGTAAGCCGCGACAGGGTCGTCACCAGCGCCTGCATTTCTTCATGGGGGTAATAGCCAACCGCAGTATAAGCGCCGTTATTGGCAAGGGGCGTTTCGGTAAGCATCTGATCCGCCAGCTCCGGCGAATAGCGTTGCTCGACCATTTCCAGGAACTCGGTAAAGACCATGCCCAGCATCATGCGTCCCTTTAGCTAATCAGGCTTTACAGGGTATAGATGGCGGTGCCAGGGGCGGCAAGTGCTGGAGCGTATTGAGTAGAAGAAGGGAAAAATGCGCTGGCTTGGTTTTTACCTGCGCAGGCGTTAAGGACGTACTTTTGCTCTTGGCTGTCGGTCAAGTGACGGCAGTGCAGTCGATCCAGGTCTGCTGGTGTGCTGGCTTGGTCCGGAGCGTGTAACAGACGCGCTAGTCGCTTCGCATGATCGGCTCGAATGCCGCGGGTTGAGCCGGTCTGATGAAACAGACACAAACCCTTGGGCTGGAAACTCACGATCATGTGCGCGCTATGTGATGCAACGCATCACATAGCGCAAGCCGTGCTTGCGTGGTGGTGGCATCCGATTCCATCGTGTTCTCCCTGTGCAAACGTGCCCGCAGCCGTGATGACAGCGGCGCTCACCTTTAAAAGGAGATAAATATCGACGTCTGGAGGACGCTGCCTAAGCCAGCAGCGGAAAACCGCTAGCTACGTAGCAGAGCCAACAACGCACTCGGTGCCAACCCGGTCCAGCGTTTAAACGAGCGGCGAAAGTTGGTGGCGTCGTGGAAGCGTAAATGGCTGGCCACTTCGTCGTTGCTGTAGCCCTTGAGCTGATACAGGTACAGCGCCACCAGCATGCGGATCTGGTCGTGTTGTTCCTGGTAGCTGGTGCCGTGTTTGTGCAGTTTGCGTTTGAGGGTGGCCGGGCTCATGGCGAAGGCCGCGGCGGCGTGTTCCAGGTTGGGGGCCTGGCGGACGTGGCGAAACAGCCAGCGTTGCAGGGTGTCCAGCAGGCTGGCTTGCGCACCGAGGTCGTGCAGTTGCTGGCGGGCCTGTTGGCAGGCGACCTGGGCGGTGCTTTGCACGGTTTGCGGCCAGGGCCGGGTGAGGTATGCACGCGGCAGGCGCAGCAGGTTGTAGGGGCGGTTGAAGTGCAGGTCTTCGCCGAGGTTGACCCAGTACTGTTCGATGTAGCGCGGCGGTGCCTGGCGGAAGTGACATTGCCAGGGCAGGTGTTCGCCGCCCAGGCGTCGGCTCATGGCCACCACCGCAGTCATATTGGCTTCCAGCAGAAAGCCCTGCTGGCTGCCGCTGCCACTGCTGTCCAGCCAGTACAGGTAGGCGTGCTGGTCATCCAGCAGCAGCCGTGGGCTGAGCAGCGGCGAGAGCAGGGCGCGCAGTTCACTCAGCAGCTCCAGGGCCTGTTGCAGGTTGTTGGCCAGGGCCAGGGCCTGGCTGGCGGCACCGTGGTGGCCGGGCAGCAGGCGTTGGCCGAACAGAAAGCTGGAGTCATCGGCACCGAGCAGACGCTGGGCGTTGTCGATCAGGGTGAGGAACTGCGCGGGGCTGATCAGGGTGTCGGCCTTGGGAACGTCTTCCACAAACAGGCCGGTGCCGCGCAGCAGGCGATGGCTGTCGATGCCGCGCGACAGGCACAGCTCGATCAGCGTGGCGGGTTGCTGGTGCGCGGCGATGATGCGGCTGTCGCACTCGTACCAGGGGCAGGGCAGGGTCATGGCCGCCTCAGGCGCTCAGGGCCAGCGGGCGTTTGGCTTTGGCCAGTGCCAGGTTGAGGCGTTGCAGCAGGCTTTCCGGGCTTTCCTGCAAGGCCATCACCGTGGCGACCGTGGCGCTCAGCTGAATGCGTTCGCCATGCTGGCGCGACTTGTGTGCCAGGTGGCGCAGGGACTCCGTCAGCTCACGGGCCAATTGCGCCGCGAGGGTTTCGCCGGTGTTGGGCAGCAGCACCACAAAGCGGTCGCCGGCCAGGCGGCAGAGCAGGTCTTGCTGGCGCAGATTGAGCAGCAGCAATTGGGTCATGGCCTGCAGCACGCGGTCGCCTTCGTCATGGCCATAGCGCTGATTGATGCCGTCGAAGTTGTTGATATCCACCACCACCAACGACAGCGGCTGCTGCTCGCGGGCGCTGTATTGCAGGCTGAGTTCCAGCTGTTTGCGCAGGTAATCGGCACCGCCCAGTGGGGTGAGCTTGTCGAACAGCCGGTGCTCGCGAAACAGCCGCTCGCGTTTTTCCATTTGCTGGGAAATGGCCAACTGCTCGTGGTGCCAGTGGTACATGCCGTAGGTAAGAAACAACAGGCCCACCGGCATCGGTGCCGATTCCAGCCAGTGGTCCCAGGTGACGGTATCGGGCAGACGGATAAATTCGTCGAGCAGGTCGATCCACCAGGAAAAGAACACACAGCTCAAGCCGATGGCCAGCAGGTTGGTCACCCGCCCGGCCGGCCGGCTTTTCAGAATCAGGCCCAGCCATACCAGCGCCAGCACGGCCGAGCCGCCTTCGCCTACCAGGTCCAGCCACACCCACTCGGCCACGGCCTTGAGGTCGCCAGCGGCCAGGTGCAGCAACAGGCCGAGGTTGGCGGCGAGGAACAGGGCGGTGAGTTTCAGGCGGTGGTGGTGCAACAGGTTGGACATGGAGATTCCTGAGCAAAGGGAGATCGCGTAGGAGCGGCTTTAGCGGCGATGCTTTTTGATCGTCAAAGGCATCGCGGCTGAAGCCGCTCCTACAGGAAATCAGGGGCGACACACTAATGACGCCCAGCTAACCAGCGCTTTATGACGCTGAGGTTGCAGCGGGGGAGGTCAATTGGGCTCAGGCAATCGTGCGATTTTTTTGCCTGGCCGCCAGCGGATGCCGTCAAGCGTGGGTTGGCGGTTTCAAACGCCAGGTCATTTCAGCCCATTCACCCTGTATAACACGGCCAAACCCGCGGTTTTACTGGGTTTGCTCGGGGCGCTGTCACAGAAGCGTCATGCCCGCTGCCTAGCGTGGCGCTCCACTTGCCGGGTTCCAGCCTGGCGTTTGCGACCACATGGGGAGTTACCGATGACGTTGAAATTCCGCCCGGCCCGACGTGCCGGCCACGCCCTCAGCGCCCTGACCCTGGCCATCGCCGCCAGTGCCGTGTTGGCGGCCGAGCCTGCACCTGAAGTCGTCGCCGAGGGCGATACCGAGCACGTCAATGTGGTCGGTCAGGCGGTGAGCATGGACAAGGCGATCAAACAGCAGCGCACGGCCGACACCGTGAAAAGTGTGGTGAGTGCCGACGGCGTTGCCCAGCTGCCGGATGAGAACGTGGCCGAAGCCGCGCAGCGCTTGCCGGGCGTAAGCGTGGAGCGCGACCAGGGCGAGGGCCGCTTTGTCAGCGTGCGTGGCCTGGGGCCGGACCTCAACAGCGTGAGCATCAACGGCACGCTGATTCCCTCGCCCAACAGCGATACCCGTGCCGTCGCCCTCGACGTACTGCCCTCGGAACTGGTGCAGTCGCTCAGCGTGATCAAAACCCTCACCCCGGATATGGACGCCAACTCCCTCGGCGGCACCATCGAAGTACAGAGTCTGTCGGCGTTCGACCACAAAGGCCTGTTCTACACCGGCAGCGTCGAGGGCAGCCACGATGACAACACCGGGCAGAACAGCCCGAAAGTCTCAGGTGCGGTGAGTGATCGTTTCAGCATCGGCGATGGCACCAACAACTTCGGCGTCGCCGCTGCGCTGAGCTGGGGCCAGCGCGATTTCGGTTCCGACAACGTGGAAACCGGCGGCGACTGGGACTTTGCAGACGGGGCCAAGCTGGAACAATTCGAGCAGCGCGATTACGACATCACCCGCGAGCGCACCGGCGCCGGTTTGAACTTCGATTACCAGGCCGACGACTACAACAGCTACTTCCTGCGCACCCTCTTCAGCCGCTACAAAGACAACGAAACCCGCAATGCGGCTGGCGTCGAATTTGCCGACGCCCAGGCCGCCGGCGAAAGCGGCGACAGCGAAGGCTGGCGCGAGCTGAAGAGCCGCGAAGAAACCCAGGAAATCCAGAGCTATGTGCTGGGCAGCGAACACCTGCGCGGTAACTGGACCATCAACGCCCAGGCCGGCTGGAGTGAGTCCAGCGAAGACAGCCCCGGCCATATCGCCTCGGCCACCTTCGAGGGCAATGATGATTTCAGCGATAGCGGTTTCAGCAGCACCAGCAAGCCGCGCCTGAATATCGGCAGCGAGTTCTACAACCCGGCCAATTTCACCCTGGACAGCGTGGAGTGGGAAAAGCAGAACACCACCGACACCGAGAAAAACATCAAGCTCGACTTCGCCCGCGACTACGAATGGGCCGGCAATGCCGCACGGGTTAAGTTCGGCGGCAAGCTCAGCCGCCGCGACAAAGACAACGACCTCGACAGCTGGGTGTACGAAGACTTCGATAACTACGGCATCAGCGATGACGAGCTGTCCCTGACCCAGTACACCAAAGGCAGCGTGCACTACAGCCTGGACAACTTCGGCCCCGGCATCAGCGCCAGCTCGATCAAGAACCTGCTCGGCCGCCTGGACCGCAGCGCGTTCTACGACGAGGAACAGTCGCGGGTAAATGACTTCACCATGAGTGAAGACATCAACGCCGCGTACCTGATGCACACCGTGGATGTGGATGCCTGGCGCATCATCGCCGGCCTGCGTTACGAAGGCACCGAGTTCAAAGCCAAGGGCACCGGTATTCAGGATGGCGACTATGTGGCCAGCAACGCCGACAACAAATACGACCACTGGCTGCCGGGCCTGCATGTGCGTTACCAGCTCGACAAACAGACCCAGGTACGTTTCGCCTGGACCAACACCGTGGTGCGGCCGAGCTTCGAGCAGCTGGCACCGGGTTTTGTGATTGATGGTGACGAGGCCGAATTCGGTAACCCGGATCTCGATGCGCTGGAGTCGAGCAACTTCGACTTAGGCATTGAGCACTACCTGAACAAAGACGGCGTGGTCTCGGCCTTTGTGTTTTACAAAGACATCGACAACTTCGTCTACAACGCCGACCTCGCCGGCAGCGGCCGCTGGGCCGACTTCGACGAAGCCAACACCTTTGCCAACGGCGACAGCGCCGATCTGTACGGCATCGAACTGGCCTGGCAGCAGAAATTCAGCAGCCTGCCGGCACCCTGGAATGGCCTGCTGATGGGCGCCAACGCCACCTTCAGCCGCTCCGATGCGCATATCGAAGGGCAGGGGCAGAAGCGCGATATCGACCTGCCGTTTCAGTCCGATAGAGTCGGCAACCTGATGCTTGGTTGGGAAAACGACAAGCTCAGCCTGCGTCTGTCGGCCAACTACAAATCCGACTACCTCTACGAAGTGGCGGCCATCGACGACAAGGCCCACGACCTGCATGTGGACGACCAGACCTTTGTCGATTTCACCGCGCGCTACGTCCTGACCAAGAACCTGCAGCTGTCGTTCGAGGCGCAGAACCTCACCGACGAGTCGTACTACGTGTACACCGGCAGCGGTTCTTACAACGGTCAGTACGAAGAGTACGGCCCGACCTACAAGCTCGGCCTGACCTTCACCCACTTCTGATCACGCCCACGCGCTCCGCGTGGGGCGCGTGGCCTGTGCGTTTTCTGTACAAGGACACCGATTTGATGAGCCCGTTGTTTACCCGATCCGTGCTGGTGGCCGGCCTGTTGCTGGCCGGCTGCGATGTGTTGCCGCGCTCTAGCCAAGCTGGAGCTGGCCAAGCCAAGCCCGCGTTGACGCTATCGCCGTGGAGCGCTTCGGCAAATGTGAAGGCCGAGGATGTGCGTTTTCTCCCCGCCGATGTGGCGCAAGGCACTGATCTGCGCCTGGCCGCCAGCGAACGCAACGGCCTGCTGCTGTTAAGCGGCGATGGTGCCGAACTGGCCCGCTTGCCGGGCAATTACAGTGGCCTGGACAGCCGCGCCCTGGGCCGCCAGGTGCTGGTGGCCAGCATGGACGGTGCCACCCAGCAAGCGGCCCTGGTGCTGTTGGACCCGGGTACCCGGCAGTGGGCCAAACCGCTGTTGCTGCCGGCACGCGATTACGCCGTATCCGGCCTGTGCCTGTACCGTGATGAAGCGGCCAACCTGCATCTGTTTTTGCTCGGTGAAGACGGTAAGGGCGAGCAATGGCTGGTGGGCAGCGGCGCGCAACTGAATAAACAACCGCTGCGCCTGCGAGGCCTGCCGACACCTCCGGGTGCCGAGTATTGCCATGCCGATGACGCGGCCAATCGCCTGTATGTGAATGAAGAGGGCGTCGGCCTCTGGGCGTTTTCTGCGGCACCGGAAGCCGATGTCGCCCGGGTGCCGGTGGACCTGCGCGCGCCATTCGGTGGTCTGGCCGGTAACCCACAGGCCATGGTCGGTGTGCCGGGTGGGCTGGTGGCGCTGGATAGCGATAACGCCACGCTCAATCTGTACCAGCAGGAGGGCGAGCACTGGCAGCACGTCGGCAGCTTGGCGCTGGACGCTCTGCAGGAACCCGAACGGCTGGACGCCCGGGTCACTGCCAATGGCCTGGAATTGCTGATCGAAGACGGTGAGCAGAAACGCATCTATCAGGGCCAGTTGAACTGGAAGCCAACTGCCCAGGCACTGCCGCCGCGTCTGCCCAATGTACCGGCGCTGCGCCAGACCGAGCCGGTCGGCCGCCAGGGGGATGCCGCCGATGACCCGGCGATCTGGCTGCACCCGACTCAGCCGCAGCTGTCCCGCGTGCTGGGTACCAACAAGAAGCAGGGCCTGCTGGCCTATGACCTCGACGGCCGTCTGCTGCAAGAGCTGCCGGTGGGGCGTTTGAACAATGTCGATGTACGCGCCGGTTTCACCCTGGCCGGCAAGCCGATTGACCTGGCGGTGGCCAGCAACCGCGACAACAACAGCATCAGCCTGTTTGCCATCGACCGCGCCACGGGCGAGCTGCGCGAGGCCGGTGAAGTGCGCACGCCGCTGGCGGAAATCTACGGCATCTGCCTGTTTCAGCCGGCCTCTGGCGAGCTGTATGCCTTTGCCAACGGCAAGGACGGCACCTTTTTGCAGTATCGCCTCAGCGATGTGCAGGGGCAGATCCAGGGCCAGCAGGTGCGCCGCTTCAAGGTTGAAAGCCAGCCCGAAGGTTGCGTCGCCGATGACCGTCAGCAACGCCTGTTTATTGGTGAGGAAGACGTCGGCGTGTGGACGGTGGATGCCCGTCCGGATGCTTCCGGCGAACTGACCAGCGTGCTCAAGGTGGGCGAGGTGCTCAAGGCCGATGTCGAGGGCATGGGCCTGTACCACGGTGCCCACGGCGATTACCTGGTGGTGTCCAGCCAGGGCAATGACAGCTATGTGCTGCTCGATGCGCAACCGCCGTTTGCCGTGCACGGCGCGTTCCGCGTTGGCCTCAATGGTGCCCTGGGCATCGACGGTGCTTCGGAAACCGATGGCCTGGAAGTGACCGGTGCCAACCTCGGCGGCCCCTGGAGCCAGGGCCTGCTGGTGGTGCAGGACGGCCGCAAGCGCATGCCCGAGAGCACGCAGAACTTCAAGCTGGTGCCCTGGCGCGATGTGGCCAAGGCGCTGGGCTTGCCTTGAGCGGCTGTCATCAGTTGGTAACAGCCAGGTAATCGAATAGCCGTACAACAAGCCCCGTGCAGACGGGGCCATGAATTAGGAGCTGCAACCATGCACAGCACACTCGAACAGATGAGCGTCTGGAGCCTGATCAATGATGCCTCGCTGCTGGTAAAGGGCGTGATGCTGATTCTGCTGTTGGCCTCCTTGGTCAGCTGGTACCTGATTGTGCAGCGCAGCCTGCTGCTGGGGCGGATCGAACGCCTGCTGAAGCAATTCCAGCTGCGTTTTCGCAACAGCAACGACCTGGCCCAGCTGTACCGCGAAAGCACTGAAGCACTGGACGACGAGGCTTGCCTGCAGCGGATTTTCCACGCGGGTTTCAGCGAATACAGCCACCTGCGCCGCGAGCCGGAAATTACCCCTGAGGCGGTGGTGGATGGTGTCGAGCGTCGCCTGCTGGTAAGCATCAGCGAAGAACAGGAACGCCTGGAAAAGGGTCTGGCCTTTCTCGCCACTGTCGGTTCGGTAAGCCCCTATATCGGCCTGTTCGGCACCGTGTGGGGGATCATGAATTCCTTTATCGGTTTGTCGCAGGTGCAGCAGGCCACCCTTGGCACCGTGGCACCGGGTATTGCCGAGGCGTTGATTGCCACCGCCATCGGCCTGTTTGCGGCGATTCCCGCGGTGATTGCCTACAACCGTTTTGCCGCGCGGGTGGAAACCCTCAGTACGCGCTTCTACAGCTTTGGCAACGAGCTGCAAGGCCGCCTGCACCGCGCCCTGCAAGCCACCACGCGCCTTGCGCAAGCGGCCTGAGGACGACGCCATGCGCAAGCCAGTGAGAAAGCACGGGCCCAAGGCCGAAATGAACGTGGTGCCCTATATCGACGTGATGCTGGTGCTGCTGGTGATCTTTATGGTCACCGCGCCGATGCTCACCCAAGGGGTGAAAATCGAGCTGCCCAAGGTGGCTGCCCAAGCCCTGGCCAGCAACAGTCAGCAGCAGATCCTCACCCTCTCGGTAAAGGCCGATGGCGGTTACTACTGGAACCTCGGTGCCGAGTTCGATAGCCAGCAGCAGGAAGACAGCGCGGTGGGCCTGGAGGAGATGACCGCGAAGGTCGGCGCCATCATCGCCGCCCGTGGCGACACCCAGGTGTATATCCGCGCCGATCACAACACCGATTACGCCACGGTGGTGGCCGGGATGGCGGCGTTGCAGAAGGGCGGCGTGCGCAATCTCGGCCTGATCACCGAGGCACCGCAATGAGGGCTGCGCTGATGCCTGCTTCCCAGCCCATGGCTGCTTTTTCCTGGCCAGATCGCGCCGGGTCGCGGCATGCCCTGGCGGTGAGTATCGCCGTGGGCTTGCATGCCTTGGCGCTGGCCATGCTGGTCAGCCATTGGCACACCAGCCCGCCGCCGGAGCCGCAGATTCAAACCCTGACCACCCAACTGATCACTTTGGCGCCACCACAAGCGCCTGCGCCGGAGCCCGTCGTGGCTGCGTCGGTGCCGCCTCAGGAGCTTGCGCCGCCGGAACCGCTGGCGGGCAAACCCCTTGAGCGCAAACCTGTCGAGGCCAAACCCAAGCCGACAATCGACCACGCCGCCCTGGCCCGTAAACGCGTGCAGGAGCAGCAACAGGCCGAGCAGCAACGCCAGGCCGATCAGCAGCGTCAGATCGAACAGCAGCGCCAGCAACAGGCGGTCGCTGCAGCGCAGGCCAAGGCACGCGCCGCCGCCGAAGCCCTGGCCGCCGAAAGCCGGCCTTATCTGCCGGTGAGCAAAGAGGCCCCGGAATACCCGGACAAGGCGCTGGAAAAAGGTATCGAAGGCGATTGCACGGTGACCTACACCGTTACGCCCCAGGGTCGGGTGGATAACCCGCAAGTGCTGGGCCAGTGCCATCCGCTGCTGGTGCGGCCGTCGTTGGCGGCGGCGCGCACCTTTCGTTATCAGCCACGGATTGTCGATGGCCAGGCAGTCAGCGTGGCCAATGTAAAAAACACCTTTCATTATCGAATCGAGTAGGTCCGCCGCGCGGACCGCTCCTTTATTTCGCGAGCCTGAGCATGAGCCACGATCACCAGCAGTTTCATCAGCGTCTGGAAAGCCACGACGATATCGCCATCAACCCCAGCAGTAACCCGAGCCTGGCCGAGCTGCTCAACCCGAGCCGGCGCAATGTGCTGAAGGGCGGGCTGAGCGTGGCGATTCTGGGCTTTTTCGGCGGCATCAGCGCCTGTAGCAAACTCGGCGCAAGCCCCCTGCTGAACTTCAAGGGCGTGCCGGTGCAGCTCGACCCCAACTTCGACCGCGTGCTGGTGGCCGAAGGGTATCGGGCGGTGCCATTTTTCTCCTGGGGCGACCCGGTGGAAGCCGGCGCACCGGCCTGGAACCCCGACGCCAGTGATGACTGGCAAGCGCAGCTGAAGCAGGCCGGCGACAACCACGATGGCATGGATTTTTTCGCCTTCGCAGGTGAAACCGAGCGCGGCCTGTTGGTGATGAACCACGAATACATCAACCCCCATCTGCACCCCTCCAGCACCATCGACCAGAGCCAGCCACGGCCGCTGGCCGAAGTGCGCAAAGAGCAGGCGGCCCATGGCGTGTCGGTGATCGAGGTGAAAAAAGGCAGCGACGGGCAATGGCAGCGGGTGTTCGATTCGCCCTATAACCGGCGCATCAGCATGCTCACCCCGATGCGCCTGGCCGGGCCTCTGGCCGGTCATGCCCTGATGCAGACCGCCAGCGACCCGCGCGGCCTGGAAGTGCTCGGCACCTTGAATAACTGCGCCACCGGGGTCACACCCTGGGGCACCTTTCTGACCTGCGAAGAGAACTGGCCGAACTATTTCATCAACCGCGATCAGGCCGATTTCGCCCAACGGGTTTCCCACAAGCGGTACGGCTTGGCCAGCAGCGGCACCAGTAAAAACTACGCCTGGGAAAGCGCCGACCCGCGTTTCGATGCCACCCCGGATGCCAGCCAGCCCCACGGCGGCCATGTAAATGAACCGAACCGGTTTGGCTGGGTGGTGGAGATCGATCCCTTCGACCCCCAGGCGCAGCCGATCAAACGCACTGCCTTTGGCCGCTTCAGCCGTGAGTGTGCGGCGCTGAGCCTGGGCGAGGACGGCAAGATGGCGTTCTATTCCGGCGACGATGCCAAGGGCGAATACATTTATAAATTTGTCCCGGCCGGCAAGCACGACGCCGCCAATCCCAAGGCCAGCCGCGACCTGCTCGACAGCGGCACCCTGTATGCCGCCAAGCTCAATGCCGACGGCAAGGGCCAGTGGCTGGCGCTGGTGCATGGCGAAAACGGCCTGACCGCGGAACACGGTTTTGCCAGCCAGGCCGAGGTGCTGGTCAATGCCCGCGCGGCTGCCGACAAGGCCGGTGCCACGCCGATGGACCGTCCCGAATGGGCGGCCGTGCACCCACGCACCCGCGAGGTGTACGTCACCCTGACCAACAACGATGGGCGCGGCAGCAAACAGGCGCTGGACAAGGCCAACCCGCGGGAAAAGAACCTGCACGGGCATATCCTGCGATTCAACGAGCAGGGTGCCAATCCGACCGCGCTGGCCTTTAGCTGGGAGCTGTTTCTGCTCGCCGGCGAGGCCCAAGGCACCAAGGGCAAGGATGGCCAACCGGTGGCGGCGAACCTCACCGGCACCATCAATGGCGACATCCTCTCCTCACCGGATGGCCTGGCTTTCGATAGTGCCGGGCGGCTATGGATTCAGACCGACTACGATGACGTCGACCCGGCCATGCAGAACATGGGCTGCAACCAGCTGCTCTGCGCCGATCCGTCCAGCCGCGAAGTGCGGCGCTTTCTGGTCGGGCCGCGCGGGTGCGAAATCACCGGCCTGGCCTGGAGCCCGGATGGCAAGACAATGTGGGCCAATATCCAGCATCCCGGCATCAGCTTCCCGGCCAGCGACGGCAAAACCCGGCCACGCTCCAGCACCCTGATGATCACCCGCCTGGACGGTGGCGTGATCGGGGCCTGAAGCGTTCAAGAGAAAAATCCTCAAGAGAAAAACAGGGTGGTCTTGGCCTGCTGCGTGACATTGCCGGAGAGTTGCTCGCCGGCAAACCGCACGATCACGTAGTTGGCACCGCTGGGGAAGAC
Organism: Pseudomonas sp. TE3786; assembly: GCF_054057335.1. Taxonomy (NCBI): domain Bacteria; kingdom Pseudomonadati; phylum Pseudomonadota; class Gammaproteobacteria; order Pseudomonadales; family Pseudomonadaceae; genus Pseudomonas; species Pseudomonas sp. TE3786. The sequence goes on along the minus strand of NZ_JBSRZF010000027.1, from coordinate 12,908 downwards.
TGGATTGGCGGACGCCACGGAATACAGGCCCAGGCGCTCCTCACGGATCACCGTGGGCTGGCTCAGCTCAATGGAACCCTGGGCAAAGCACAGGATGAAATCGGCGGGCCCGTCATGCAGGATGCGGCGCGGCATGGCGATACAGCCCTACGCGGGGGCGACGGCGGGTTGTCGTTTCTTGGCGTCGTCGCGCATGATCGCCACGCTCTTCGGCGCGGCAATACCGATGCGCACCTGGTTGCCATTGACCTCGACCACGGTCACCGAGATATCAGGACCAATCTGCAGAGTTTCGCCAACGCGGCGGGTGAGTATCAGCATGAGCCTTCTCCGGTGGGTCACGATGCTGGAGCGCCGTGGCACGGCGCTCCCATTGAGGGCTATGACCTAGGAAATTGCGCAGAGGTTTCAAGAATTTTTCCTAGCCTTTGGTTTAGTACAGCATCGGCACTGGGGCTGTCTGGCTTTTGCCTGTCTGCGTTATGCTCGCCGCCCCGTCCTGCAGGGAGCTTCGTGATGTTCTTTTTCCCCCTGGCTCGTTCAGCCTTCTGTGTTCTAGCGGTGGCGCTGGCTGGCGTCTGCCAACCGGCTATTGCCTGTTCCGTGGCCACCCCGCCGCCAGACTGGGCCAATGGCTCGGCGCGTTGGGACGGCGAGTGTGCCGGCGAGCAGGCCGATGGTTTGGGTGTGCTCAAAGAGCAGCAAGGCACCGTGGTGAACCGTTTGTTCTTTGGCCGCGCCGAGCAGGGCGAGCTGGCCATCGGAGTGATCGAGGTGCCGAAGCAGGGTTTTATGCCGGGGCAGTTCGAGGCAGGGCGAGTGCGCAGCAGTGATGACCGGCAATCCGTACTCGATGCCTTCGAAGCCGCCGCGCAGGCGGCAGATGCAGCGGCGCAGCGTTTCGAGCAGGCCGGCAATGCCGCCTCGGCAGCGTTCTATCGCAGCAAGGCGCAGGCCCTGCGCGAACAGATGGATTGATCTCAAGCCGGCGGCACGGCCTCGGAGGGGCTTGGGGCGTAGCGCACAATTACCTGTTCGAGGTTGTAGAACAGCCGTTGCGGGCCCAGGGTCTGGCCCAGGGGCGAGGGGATCAACATCGCCGAAACGCTGGGATTCAGCCCCGCCAGCCAGACGCTGATGCCTTTTTCCTGCTGGCGGCGTTCGAAGTCGGTGAGCATCCGCAGCGCGGTGTATTCCACATCGAACACCCGGCTCAGATCCAGCACCACCACCTTGGGGTTGGCGGCGGCTATCAACGGCACAATCTTCTGCCCGACCCGCTCGGCGTTGGCGAAGAACAGGCGGCCCTCTGGCCGCAGCATCAGCAAGCCGGGAAACGCCTCGTCATTGGGGTGAGCGTCCGCCTGGGGGCGAAAGACATTGGTATGGGGTTTACGTCGCAGGACATGCACCGGCGGGTCGGAAACCTGGTAGGCCAGGGCCAGTAGCGACACCACGATGGCCACCAGAATGCCCTGCAAGGTGCCCAGCAGCATAACCCCCAGAAACGCCACCAGGGCCCAGATGAACTCGGTTTTGCGCACCTTGAGAATGTCGCGGAATTCGCTCGGTTGAATCAGCCCCATGGAATAGACAATCACCACGGCGGCCAGGGTGGCCTCGGGCATCAGGCCGATCACCGGGCCCAATAACAACAGGGCAGCCAGGGCCAGCAGCGCGGTGATCAATCCCGCCAGTTGCGAGTGGGCACCGGCCAGGCGGTTGACGGCGGTTTGCGTGGTGCCGCCGCCGGCCGGCATGGCCCCGAAAAAAGCCCCGCCGAGATTGGCCAGGCCGGTGGCCAGCAACTCGCGGTTGGGCTGCAGGCTGGGCTCATCACTTTGGGCAAATGCCCTGGCGGCGGCGATGGTTTCGGTAAAGCTCATCAGCGCGATACCCATGGCCGCCGGCCATAGCTGCAGCACCAGCGGCCAGTCTGGCCAGGTCAGTTGGGGCAGCCCGGAAGGAATCGCGCCGACCGTGGCAATGCCAAAGCGCTCGAAACCCAGAAGGCCGATGCAGCCAATGCCCAATGCCACCACCACCAAGGGCGCTGGCAGGCGAGGGGTGAAACGCCTCAAGGCCACCAGCACCGCGATCATCACCAGGGCCAACGCCACGGTTGCCAGTGACGCCTGGGGGATGCCGGCAACGGTGGCCTGCAGGTTATGCAGAAAGCTGCCTTTGTGAATATGGATGCCCAACAGTTTGGGCAATTGGTCCAGCACGATGACCACGCCAATACCGGCTTTAAAGCCCACCAGCACCGGCTCGGAAATAAAGTTGGCGACAAAGCCCAGGCGCAGCAAGCCTGCCAGCACCAGAATCAGCCCAACCAGCACCATCAGGGTGGCGGCTGCCGTGGCCAGGTTGACCGGCGTGCCCTGCATCTGGCTGAGGGCGGTGGCGGTGAGTATCGCCAGGGTGGTGGTGGTACTCACGCTCAATGGCCGCGAACTGCCGAACCAGGCATAGATCAGCATCGGCACAAACACCGTATACAGCCCCACCTGCACCGGCAGGCCAGCAATGGTGGCGTACGCCAGCGCTTTGGGAATGACCACCGCACCGGCGGTCAGACCAGCAACCAGGTCCAGGGCCAGCCAGCGGCGCTGATAGTGGCGTATCCAGTCGGGTAACAACGCGAGCATGTCGCCTTCCTCTGTGCGCAGGGCACCGGTATTGCCAAACCTTGGCCTGCTGAAACATGCAGGCAGAGCACCGGCAGGGCGAAGAGAAAACACTGCTGTTGCAGGTTTTCTCTTCGCTCGGCTTACCAGTTCAAGGTCAATGGAACGGGAAGATGTAGTTCATCCAGGAGGCCATGCGCAGCAAAATCTTGCGCATGATGGCGACATGGTGAAAGTGCTCGCTGTAGATCGCCGCCTGACCATAGGCACCACCTGGCATCAGGGCGCGATAGGGCTCGAATTTCGGGTCGGTGATCTCGATTACCACCGGCACACGCCCGGCCGGCGGTGAGCCGGTGTAGCTGATCAGGGTGCCGGAAGGCTGCACCTGTCCTTCACCAATCACCGGCAGCACGTTGCTCACCTTGCCCTGGAACACCTCGCCGGGAATACCATCGAAGGCCACTTCGGCTTCATCGCCAAGCTGCAAGCGCAGTTGGCTGTTCTGCCGCATCCAGGCGGTGAAGTATTGGGTTTCAGCGGGGATAAACACCATGGAGGGGCGCAGCGGCAAGCGCGTGGCCATCATCCCGGGGCGCAGTGACACATGTACCACCATGCCATCGCCGGGGGCACGCACGGTGGTGTTGTCCAGCTCGAACTGGGCGATGTTCAGTTGCGCCTGCAGGTCGTCCACCCGAGCGGTGGCGATGTCTTCATCACGGCGATTACCGACGTTGCGTTTCACCAGCTCGCTGGCGCGGAACAGATCCGCGCGGGCCGAGACCAGTTGCGCCTTGATCGATTTCACCTTGTTGCTGAAGGGCGTGGGGTCGATGCGAAACAGCACATCACCTTTTTTCAGCGGCGTGTTGCCCTTTACCGGCACCTCGACCACCAGGCCGCTGACCGCCGGCACCACCGGCGTTGATACGAAGTAGGCGCGCGCCACTTCGGAGTAGGGGTGGTTGTAGTTCATGGTGAAGATCAGCGCGCCGATCAGCACGATGCCGCCCAGCACGGCGGTGGGCACTGTCCATTTGTTCAACGGAATGCGGAAGAGCTTGAACACCGCCACACAGAACGCGGCGTAGGTGAGGATCAGTAACAGGTCCATGTTCAGAGCTCCTTGTCGTTATCGGCAAGCGGCGGCAGCGGCGTCTCGGCCGATGCCGGGGCGACAGCCGCCGTACCGGTTTCGAGAACGGTCAGGCGTTGCTGCAGATCGAGCACCTGTTGTTCCAGACGCAGCACATGGTCGCGTGGCGCCTGGTTATCGCTGAAACCCCAGCCGCGATCCTCGCGGTACAACGTCGCCCAGATCCACAGGAAGGGCCACAGCACATGCAGGGTGAACAGGCTGACCCAGCCGGTGGCGTGAATGGCGTCCTGATGGGGATGGTTGCGGTGTTTGGCGATTTCGTAGGGGATGTCGTGCAGGGCGATGATGCCGTAGAACAGCACGATGCCTACGAAGATCAAGATCCCCAAGGCGAAGTAGTCAAGCATGGAACGGGCTCCTCATATGAATGATCGGGGCGCTCAGGGAAGCGCATAAACCTTGTGCAATTCTTGCAGAGTCTTGTCCGGCGGGCCGAAGTAACGGCTGTAGGCCTGGTCGATTTCGCCGCTGCGATACAGCGCGCTAAGGGCGCTGTCCACCAACAGATGGAAGTCATCGCTGTTGCGTGCCAGGGCCATGGCCGTGGGGCTGTAGTCGAAAATCCGGTTGAGTACCTGCAACTCGCTGCCCTGAGGGTCTTTGCTCAGGTAGTGCTTGAGCAGCATACGCTCGGAAAAGAAGGCATCGGCCTTGCCTTGGGCCACCTGGCGTACGCCGTCGGCGTCGTTTTGCACGGTGATCAGGTTGACCACCACGCCCAGGCGGTTCACCTGCTGATGAATCCAGGCTTCGGTGACGCCGCCGGCGGTGGTGGCGAAGGTGTTTCGGGCGATGCCGCGATTGATGGTGGCGCGCCACGTCGGCCCCTGGTGGGCGGTCTCGCCATTGAGTACCCGCACCAGATCGTCGGCAGCGTTCTGGCGCACCACCACGGCCAGGCCGGCGGTATACACCGGAATCGAGAAACCGACGCTCTTGCGCCGTTCCAGGGTTTGCGGGGTCGGTGTACACAGCAGGTCGATAGCGCCGCTGCTGACGGCGCTAACGCTTTCGGCGCGGGTCACCGGTTTGAACTGCACCTGCACACCGCTCAGGCCCGGCTCGTGGTGCAGATAGTCGGCGACCTGGTTGCACAGTTCGATGGCATAACCTTCAGGCTTGCCGCCGCTGCCATCACTGCTGAACGGCGCGAAATCGGGCAGGTAGCCCAACGTCAGGGTCTGGCTGCTGCGGATGCGCTCCAGGGTATCGGCGCTGGCCAGGGCGGGCAGGGTGCTTAACAGGCCGATCAGGACCAGGCGCAAATGGGCGTTCATCATTACGCCTCCGGTGCCGGGGTGACCGCGAGGCGCGCGGCCAGACGTTTGGCCATCGAGCCATACAGCAGGTAACCGATCAGCAGCACGATGGCACCGCCGAACATGGCGTCCTTGCCACAGGCATACAGGGCATAAAACGAATAGGCCATGGCCACCAGCAGAATCATCACATTGCGCTGGTACAGCGGCGGGCTGACCTTGGCGCGGTACATGATCACCAGCAGGCCGGACAGCGCGGTGACAAAGGGAATCAGGTTGGTCACCGCCGCCAGGTTCACCAGCTTGCCGAACTGCGCGCTGGCGTCGGGAGAAATGGTGGAGATCGCCATCAGGGTTTGCAGGGCACCGCAGGCCAGCATGCCGAGGATCGGCGCATTCGCCGCGCTGACCTTGGAGAACAGCGCCGGAAACATATCCTCGTCGGCGGTGACCTTGGCGGTTTGCGCCAGGGTGAACTGCCAGCCCAGCAGCGAGCCGATACAGGCCACCACCGCCAGCGCCATGATGGTGTTGCCCACGATGGGATTGAACATATGGGCATACACCAGGGCAAAGGGTGCCGAGGAATTGGCCAGTTCGGCATTCGGCACGATGCCCTGGATCACCGTGGTCGACAGCACGTACACCACCGCCGCGCCGAGGGTGCCGAGCAGGCAGGCCAGGGGCACGTTGCGCTTGGGGTCTTCCACGGCATCGGAGTTCTGCGCGGCCGATTCCATGCCGAGAAAGGCCCAGAGAGTCAGGGGAATGCTGTTGGAAATGGCCTCCGAAATCGGCAGGCCCCTGGGGTTCCAGGCATCGATCAGCACGCTGGGCTGGAACCAGAACCAGCCGATCACGCTAAGGCCCGCCACCGGAATGATCACCCCCCAGACGCTGATCGCGCCGATCCGCCCGGTCACCCGTGGGCCGCCGAAGTTGGCCACGATGGTCAGCCAGATCAACCCCACAGTACCGACGAACAGCGGCAGTGAACCGCTGCCGAACCAGGGCACGAAGGCAGTCAGATAACCCACTGCGGAAATGGCCACGGCAATATTGGCGATGGCCAGCGAGAGAAAATACAGAAACGAACAAAGAAAGAAGGCCGAGCGGCCATGGGCTTCGGCGGTGTAGGCCGACATGCCGCCCGCGCGCGTGCAGTAGATACCGCATTGGGCAAAACAGTAGGCAATCGCCATCGAGCCCACCGCCGTGATGATCCACGACAGCAACGACACGGCCCCCAACTGCGCCATATTAGTGGGCAGCATAATGATGCCCGAACCCATCATATTTACCGCCACCAAGGTGGTTAAGCCCATCAGGCTCATTTTCTTGCTCGACCCGGACATCAACTATTCCTTAGTACGCGGTTCTGGGGCAGCGGTAAGGCTCTATTCGGCCGGCCGCTGCTCTGTTCATTACGAACAGCGTAGATCAGCAAAATGCTGACGCCGGGAAAAATTCGCTGACAGTACGCCGGGCTGGATCAGTCCTGGGCGACGCGATTTCGCCCCTGTTTTTTCGCTTGGTAAAGCGCCGCGTCGGCATGCTGCAGCAATGCCTGCGGGGTGCTGTCGGCGCTGGGTAGCAGACTGACCACGCCAACGCTGACGCTGACATGGCCCAAGGGTGAGAAGTCATGGGGCAGGGCCAGCTCGGCCACCGCCTGCAGCACCTTGCGCGCCATGGCCTGAGCGCCGGCGGCATCGGTCATCGGCGCGAGGAACACAAACTCTTCACCGCCATAGCGGGCCACCAGATCGCTGGCGCGGCACACGCTGGCCGCCAGGGTCTGCGCGACCTGGCGTAAACAGGCGTCGCCGGCCGGGTGGCCATAGTGGTCGTTGTAGAGCTTGAACCAATCCACATCGAGAATTGCCAGGGCCAGGGGCGAGCCGATGCGTTTCGCCCGGGCCCATTCCTGCTCCAGCACCTCGTCGAAGTGGCGGCGGTTGGCGATGCCGGTGAGGGCGTCGGTGAGGCTCAGGGCTTCCAGTTGGCTATTGAGCACCTGCAGCTCTGCGGTGCGCTGCGCCACCCGGTGTTCCAGCTCGCGCTCGGAGTTTTGCAGGCTGTGCACCAGGCGCTGCTGGGCTTGCAGCAGCTGTTCGCGGACCCGCGCCTTTTCCCGACGCATCAGGTTGTAGCGGTCGGCGAGGGCGAAGGCCAGCAAGAGCATTTCCAGCGCCGAACCGAGCTGAATGCCATCCACGGTAAACAGGTTGGTCGGCACCAGGCCCATGGCGCGCAGCGACGTCATGGCACCGCCGAGCATCAACAGGGCGAACGCAGCGAGAAAGAAATACGCGCTGCGTTGGCGTTTGCACGCGGCGCTGATGCCAACGCCAACCACCACCAGAGCGGTGGCCAGATTGAGCAGAATTGCCGCGCGGGACAACAGCGGCAGGGCCATGGCATAGGCCAGCGGCGTAAGCAGATACAGCGCCACCATCGCCACCAGCAGGCGGTCGATACGCGGCAGCAGCTGCTGGGTGCCGAGCATGCGCCGCATAAATTGCAGCATGGCGGCCAGGGCCAGCGAGGTGCCGGAGTAATACACCAGGTTCGAATTCAGCGGCACGCTGCCCAGCAATAGATCCGGGGCCAGGCCGTTCTTGATCGCCAGGGTGGCGAAGGTGCAGCTGGCGAAGCTCACATACAGCAGGTAGATGCGCTCGCGCAGCGACACCCAGAGCATCAGGTTGAACAGAATCATCGCCGTGGCGATACCGAAGTACCAGGCCTGGCCCACATAGTCGTCACGCTCATGGGCATGAAAGGCCTGGGGTGCCCATAGCTGCAACGGAATCAACAGGCCGACGGTGGATTCCATACGCAGGTAGATCACCTGCTCGCTAGATGGCGGCACGCCAATGGGGAAGACGAAATTGCGGTTGGGATAAACCTTGCTGCTGGCCGGAACATCGCAACCGGTGACCAGCTTCTGGTAATTGCCCTGGGCATCGGGCAGGTACACCTGGATATGCGAGATCCGCGGGTTTTCCACCACCAGCAGGCGTTGCACGGCGCTGCTGCTGGTATTGCGCAGTGGCAGGCGCAACCAGTAGGCCGAACGGGTAAAGCCCAGGCCCAAGGCACTGCTGGCGGGCAGATCGGTCTGGAAGCGGCTGGCGTTTTCGGCGCGCTGTACATCGGCCAGGGTCAGGCTGTGTTCAGGGTCTTCGAGCAGGGCGATATAGGGCGTCAGCGTTACCGGCTGGTCGCTAAGGGCAGCCGCATCGAGGGCTTCGCCGGCCCAGGAGGGCAGGGCCTGCAGGCTGAGGGCCAGGAGCAGAAAACTCAGGAGTTGCCGTATCAAGCGGGAAACTGGCATTCGACGCAAATCACAGGCCGTGAAGCTGCGGGAGTCTACAAGAGCTGTTGTGATCACGGCAAAACGGCGTCTTGTGTTTGCCGGTCGGCCTGGCTACTCTCGCACAAACACGAACAAACCCGCATAGCCAGGCATAACCATGCACAACCATCATGTGGTCACCGATCTGCCCCAGGTCCGCCGGCAGAAGATTCTGCTTATGCTCGAGCGCGACGGCCGTGTGCTCGCCAGTGAGCTGAGTGCGCATTTCGAGGTGTCGGAAGACACCATCCGCCGCGACCTCGCCGAGCTGGCCGGTGCCGGCCTGGTGCAGCGCGTGCACGGCGGCGCGCTGCCACGGCCCAAGGATTCCGGCAAAGACTACTTCGCCCGTCTTAACGAAACCGACGAGATGAAACGCCACCTCGCGCAACTGGCTGCGCAGCAGGTGCAGAACGGTCAGGTGGTGATCTTCGACTCCGGCACCACGCCGCTGCATATCGCCCGTTCACTGCCCCTGGATATCCGCCTGACCGCCGTCACCGCCTCGCCCATGACCGCCGTGGCCTTGGCTGAATACGCCGGCGTCAGCGTGATTCTGGCCGGCGGCCAGCTCAACCCGGCGACCATGGCCAGCAACGGTCGCGAGGCGCTGGAACTGATTCGCAGCGTCAAGGCCGACCTGTTGTTCACCGGCGTCTGCGCCCTGCACCCGGAGATCGGCCTGACCTCGCCGCGCTTCGAAGAAGTGGAGTTGAAACAGGCCTTGCTCGACAGCGCGTCCCAGGTGATTGCGGTGACCACTGCCGACAAGCTGGGCGCTGTCGAACCCTTTGTCATCGCCCCCTGCAACCGCGTGCATATGCTGTTCACCGAGGCCCGGGTGCCCTCCGGCGACATCGAAGACTACCGCCGCCTGGGGCTCAAAGTGGTAGTGGCGGACGCCTAAGCGTCGACCTTGACCGTCAGCGCATCGCCGGTCAGATAGAACTGCCCGCCCGCCACATAATGCAGACTGCGCCAGCTGGGCTCGGCGTTCTCGAACTGCCAGTGGCCATCGGCGAAGGCGCGGGTATCGGCCCAGGCACCGACCACCTCGGCAATAAACAGATCGTACGTCTGCTGGTTATGCGGCTCGGGAATCAGCCGACAGGCCAGCCAGGCCGAACAACCAGCCACAAACGGCAAGTCATACCCCGCAAACTCAAGCAGCTCGACGCCCGCCTGGGCGAGCTTGTCTGGCTGCTCAGCCAGGCTGCGAGTGCCGACCGTATAGGTGAGTTGCGCCTGGGCGGCGGTCGGCACCTGAATCACAAACTCGCCACTGCCCTCCAGCAGCGCGCGGGTGCGGGTCATCTTGTCCACCACCACGGTCAGCTTGGGCGGCATAAAATCCAGAGCGCAGGCCCAGGCAGCAGCCATCACATTGCTTTCGCCGTTATGCCGCGCCGACACCAACACGGTCGGGCCGTGGTTAAGCAAACGGTAGGCCTTGGCCAGTTCGACGGGGGCAATGGTGGTCATAAGAAACGCTCGATAGCTGGGCGGAGGGGCGATGGTAGCTGCTGGCTGGGGGGGCGTAACAGCGGCACGCGGCCCACCGGGTTTGGAAAGTCGTGATACTGCGCAGGACTCGAGTGTAGGGCCGGTGTTTTTGGCTGGAAGTTGTATGTCGTGAAGGGCTGAAATCGGCCAGAAGCGGACGGTTAGACTAGGAAAAAAACTTTGACCTTTTTCGCGCTCAAATTTTCGCCAGCCGTTGCATTTCGCTACCGCCAAACCTGAAGATAAGCGCTTGTCGTAAGCCCGTTGCTCGGGCCATTCCCCCGCTTCGAAGGAAGCATCGTTTTGACCAGGAGCTGTATTGTGATGGATCACATACTGGCCGGGCCTTCTTGCCCAGGCCTTGCCCTCTTTGCAGCGCGCCCCGGTCTTTTTTTCACAACGTACCCTCAACCCCGCCAGCACTAGGAATCCCCATGTCCGAGTCATCGCTCAATATCGTCTTGAAGTCCGATAACGACCAGCTCGCGCTGTTGCTTAAAGGGTTGAACGGCACGTTTACCGCCGAGTTTTTACGCGGGTTGGAAGCAACGTTCGCCGGCGACCGGGGCCATCCACAACCCGCCGTTTTTACCGACCTCAACGTGCAACAGGTGAAGGTCGGCAAAGGATTGTACGGGCTGCATATCCAGGGGGACGAAGCAGAAGCCCTGTTGGACTGGCTAGGCGGCTTGCCGGGATTGGCGTTCTGGGGGTTGGCAACCAGTGAAAATATGATCGCCGTGTACGCTTCCAGCGATGGCGGTAGCTACTGGAGCACCTATGTGGCCTGGGAAGGCGGCTCAGACCCGGAAGAAGATGCTCGTGAAGCCAAGCTCCAATGGTGGGTAGGCATGACCAAACCGGTGCTGCGCCATTTCGACGAAGACGCCGACAGTGCGCTTGCACTGCTCAAAGCCCATCAGAAAACCAAGGCCGAGGCCGACCACTGGGGCTACTTCTTCGCCAACCACATCACCAGCGAAGGCATGCTTCTGAAAGTCCGGATCAAAGAAAAACTCGTGCGCACCGCCTGGCTGCGAGAGCTGCAGCGCTACGTAAAAGCGGAAGAAAAAGACTTCCAGCGCCTTGCCACCTTTTTCACCAACGAGCGCCTTAAATGGCAAGGCGGTGACGAGACGGCACAGTTCCCCGATTGGTCGGAACAACAGAAAGCACCGCTGGAGCTGGCGAAAGGTTTAATGTTCGCCGAGGAGGCCGGAAACTGCCTATACGTTGGCTTCCATATGGATGGCATCGCGCCATATATCTACGGCGACTGTAACTCCTCGCCACGAGGCAACTACGTCATCAATATGGTGCAGTATTTCACCGCACTTTATTCGTTAGTCGGTGGCCGAGTGTTTTATAAAAACGAAACCCACTACTTTGCTAGCAGTGTTATTGAGCATGATGGTTATCTGTACATCATGTAATTCAATGTGTGGGGCGCTATATCGTGAAGAAATCATCACCGCTAGGGATTTAGCGCCTGAAAAGATCTCACCACATTTAGTTTTTGATCTCCGTAGGTGCAGCATCGCCCCGGAATTTCAGGCCGAAGACTGCCCATTACGACCGTCCGCTTCTGGCCGAGGCTGTGTAAAAACGTTTTCAAGCGCACCAAAGGCCAAAAGTCGGGCTAAAAATGCGTTTCTACGCGAAATCCACATCGCTGCCCCACCGATAAACTTCAGATTTCACGTAGACGCGGGCACTTCGATTTTGGCTCAGCGTTTTTACACACTCTGGGCCGTTTGCAGCCGTTTGAACGTTCATCGCGAAGGAGGCCCATGAAACGGTTACGGGAATTCACTTGGAGACGTATGTGACTAATCAAAATAAAAAAATCCTGCAGGTGTCTACCATTGACCAAGAAAATCTTAGTTTAGCGATTAATGATTACGAGAATAATAATATGGGGGCGGCTATCACGCAGTTCCTAAAGCTGGCGGAACATGATTCCGAAGAGGCTTTCCTCTACTTGTCATTAATTTATCGTGACGGAGACGGAACCAGAAAAAATAAATTTCAGTCCGCTCGATATAGAAAAATGTACATTCAGAGTATTGAAGCCAAGGCTGCCACTGGGCTTTCTGCACACCAGCTTAAGCTTGCTTACATATTACAATTTGGCGACGGTGTGAAAATTGATAGTTCTCGTGCATTCTCACTATTTTTAGAACTAGCGAAGAAAGGGGAAGCGGAGGCGCAGTTTCATCTTTCGCGAATTTACGCGCATGGACATTGTGGACAGAAAAAAGATTCTATATTGGAATTACAGTGGCTTGATGAAGCGACAAAGTCGGAGTGGCCATTGGCAATTTACTACTCGGCGCTGCTATTAGTGCAAAACCCCATCGTTTTGGAGTCGACTTCTAAAATTATAGAGATGATGAACAGGTCATCTGAGCTCGGATGTTGGCAAGCTAAAGATTATCTCCTGTCTGTGCGAGAAAATTAGAGCGAAATGGGGACAGATCTGTCCCCATTTCTCATATACCCTCACGAAAAGCCGCTTCATCAGACATCAGGGACGATCGATGGAATCTACGCTGGAAATGTTCTTTAGCTATCTGGGCATGGCTGCTTGCATTGGCGCAGCCGGGCACCTGTTTTTCACTGGCAACAAGACCGTAGCGGCACTGCTGGTAGCGGGTTTTATCCTCCATCTGCAAGCCGCTCTGTACGTGACGTTTATTGACCAGCCTTTTGGAGAAGGTGGCTGCTGGTTGGAAAAGACCTTTTACCAATGCCTGCCCCTTGGGCAAAAACTCTCTATTCATGCCGCCCAGTTAGGGCACTACCTGATTGCCGCTGGGGTGTTTCTGCTTGCCCGCGCGGCGAGGCGCAACGCGTGATCCTTTGCACGGGCGACATGAAGAGAAATCGGAGACAGACTGAACCACCCCCGATATTTCGGACACCCATGAAAGGGGGCAATCCCCGAGGAGGTGTTTGGTGGAACAACGTAATCGGTTTACAGCAGAGTTCAA
>NZ_JBSRZF010000026.1:0-63355 GCF_054057335.1 Pseudomonas sp. TE3786 | reverse complement strand
AACGCGGAAAACCGGCCAAGGTCGCCTTAATGGCTTGCCTGCGCGTCTTGATCACGCGCCTCAATGCCATGGTCCGAGATGGGACCTCCTGGCAATCCGCAAGCGCGTGATTAAGACAGTTGCTCCTACGAAACTCAACGCGGTCTGTAGGAGCGGCTTTAGCCGCGATGTTTTGGCGGTCAGCCTGCGCGACGCCGCTCAGCCATACCCAACACATCCGGCAACAGAACATAACCGTGCTCCTCATTGCGCCACACCAGCGCGCCCTGCCACATCCGCCGTAGCGCCTGGCTCAGGCACAGCTGGGAAATCGGCACTTCGGCATCGAGCAAACGTGTATGCATTTGCTGCAGGGTCAGGGCCTGACCCTATTCGCTGCATTCACACAACACGTCAAGAATCTTTGATCCACCACAGGGACGCCTACCTGGAAACATTTCCTTGCATGTACCCGTGCAGGTTTTGCGCGAGCTATCCGTCTTGTAGGGAGAGACGTGTGAAACCGCGAAAGTTTCATGGCCCCTTTGGCGCAGCAGCTCCCCGTGCTGATCGCCACTCCCCCTGTTTATGTCGAAGCCTATGTCTAAAAAAACCCGCGCCAAAACCTGGTTCCTCGTGCACAGCTGGCTGGCTTTGCCCATCTGGTTCTTTTTGCTGATCGTCTGTGTCACCGGCACCCTGGCGGTGGTCAGCCAGGAAATTGTCTGGCTGGCCAACCCGGAAATCCGCGCCAGCCAACCCGACGACGATGCCGAGCCGCTGAGCTATGGCCAGATCCTCGCCGCCATTCGCCAGGAACGCCCGGAGCTGGCAGTCGAGTGGCTGTCCAGCCCGGAAGAATCCCACTTCGCCCTCACTGCCCAGGTCAGCCAACCCGGCGGCGGCACCTTCCGCCTGTATATCAACCCCTATACCGGGGTGGTCCAGGGCGTCAGCCCAAGCTTTGACTTCAGCGCCTTTACCCGCGCCCTGCATGGCTGGTGGCTGGTGCCCTTCAGCAATGGCTACAGCTGGGGCTGGTACCTGGTGTCGCTGCTCGGCTTGCCACTGCTGGCGTCGTTGATCACCGGGCTGGTGGTGTACAAGCGCTTCTGGAAAGGCTTCTTCACTCCGCGCCTGCGCTTCAACCAAGGGGCGCGAATTTTCTGGGGCGATTTTCATCGGCTGAGCGGTATCTGGTCGATCTGGTTTATCGCAGTGATCTCGATCACCGGCACCTGGTTTCTGATCGAGGCCCTGCTGTCGGACCTGCATATCTCGATCTCCACCGAGGGCCCGCCTGCTTTTGTCGCCCGCCATGAAGTACCGGTGACGGCCGATGGCCTGGCAGCGCAACAACTGGGGCTGGATCAGATCAGCGCAATCGCCCGCGAGCAGATCCCGGGGTTGGACGTCAGCTTTATCTCCATGCCCGAAGACGCCTTCGGCCATGTCAGCGTCGGTGGCCGGGGCTGGTATCCATTGATGTTCCAGACCGCCGAGATCAACCCCTACACCGGCACCGTGGCGGGCAGCAATCTGCTCGACGACCGCAGCGCCCTGGAGTTCGTCACCGAATCCATGCGCCCGCTGCACACCGGCGACTTCGGCGGTCTGTGGGTCAAGCTGATCTGGTTCTTCTTCGGTCTGCTGCTGAGCATGATGGTGCTCAGTGGTCTGCTGATCTGGAGTAAACGCACGGTGCACGCCACGGCCAACCTGGCCAGGCGCGCACAACGAGTGCGCCCGGAAAAAACCGCCACGCTTGCCCCTGGTCAGGTGACGGAGGGCCAGCCATGAGCAAGGTCATTGCCCCGCAACAGAGCACCGTCCAGCGTCTGTGGCACAAGTACCGCTTCCACCTGAACATCGTGCTGGTGCTGATCCCTTTGGGGTTTATGCCCGCCTATCTGCAGAACGCGGCGATGACCCGCGGCACCCTGGGCCTGGGCGAACGGCAAGTCGGCGAGTTCAACGTCGGCCCCTGGACCGCCCGCCTCGCCGAATGGCATGTGGGCGCGCCAGAAGCCGAAGGCAAGGCCGGCAATATGAAAGAGTTCACCGTGGCCCTGTGCAACAGCTGCCTGCCGCAGGTCAAGGCCGCTTACCTGCGCATCGGCAAACCGCGCAGCCTGCGCACCGCCGGCGCGCTGCTGTCTGGCAGCCCTTACCGATTGATGGCGGAAGTGGTGGTGCCTGCCAACACCACGGTGCACAGCGAACTGTGGCTGACTGTGGAAGGCTGGGACGGCAGCGTGCACCAAACCGCCATTGCCCTGGCCCAAGCCTCGCCATCCCTTGTCACCTGGCTGCAAGGCCAACCCGGAGCTCGCCCATGACCCGCGTCCTTTCGCTGTTTTTCACCGCGCTGGCGCTGACCGTCAGCAGCCAGGCACAAGCCCACGGTCTGTATTGCCAATGTCAGGCGCTGGGCGATGAGCAGGTGCGCTGCATCGGCGGTCTGTCGGATGGCACCGCCCTGCCCGGCACCGTTCTGGATGTAATCGGCTATGACCAAAAGACCCTGGTGGCCGGCAAGCTGGGGGCAGACTCCAGCTATACTTTCCGCCGCCCTGAGGGTGAGTTCTATGTGCTGATGGAGCTGGGCCCGGGGCATACCGTGGAGGTCGATCACAGGGATATTTCTTCACGCTGAACCTGAGCGGCGGATATCCCGGCGGGATATTCGCCCTACGCAACAGGTGTACGCAGCAGGTAGAATGCGCGCCGTTTCCATGGGTTCCCTAACCCCATCGATCAAAAAGGTCCGCACATGTCCCTGATTCACCCCGACCGTCGCCGCGTCGCTCTGACGTTTCTGGTGCTGTTCCACATCCTCATCATCATCGCCAGCAACTACCTGGTGCAGCTGCCGATCACCCTGTTCGGCTGGCATACCACCTGGGGCGCGTTCAGCTTCCCGTTTATCTTTCTGGCTACCGACCTGACCGTGCGCCTGCTGGGCAAAGGTCCGGCGCGCCTGGTGATCGCCCAGGTGATGGTGCCGGCGCTGGTGGTGTCGTATATCGTCTCGGTGCTGTTTCAGGAAGCCAGTTTCCGCGGCGTTGGCGCGCTGCTGGAATTCAATGAGTTTGTCCTGCGCATTTCCCTGGCCAGCTTCCTCGCCTATGCCTTCGGGCAGATTCTCGACATCCAGGTGTTCGACCGCCTGCGTCGCCTGCGCCAGTGGTGGATCGCGCCCACGGTATCGACCATCTTCGGCAACCTGCTGGACACCTTCGTGTTCTTCGCCGTGGCGTTCTGGCACAGCAGCAACCCGTTTATGGCCGAACACTGGGTGGAAATCGCCACCGTCGACTACGGCGTCAAACTGACCATCAGTTTGCTGCTGTTTGTGCCGCTGTACGGCGTGCTGCTCAACGCCATTCTGCGCGTGCTGGCGGGCAAACCCACGGCTTAAGCCCCCAACACCCCTCCCCTGTAGGAGCGGCTTGAGCCGCGACGCCCTTGATTTGGCATCGCGGTTTACAGGCCCGGCCAATCGCGGCTAAAGCCACTCCTACAAAAGAGCCTTCGCCCCCCCCACCTAAGTTTGGTGCCGCTCGGCCGCCTATCAATTTTTGTACACAATCCAAAATAAAACTGTTCCACATTCTGTCCACAAGTGATTATGATCGGCACATTCTGACCAGGCAGACAGATTTTACTGCCGGAAAGACGGAGGGCCGTGACCCCTCGTAAGCCCATGACCGAACAAAAACAATTGGCAGGCTAAATCATGACAACCCCCGCTAGCTCCACCCGCTCGGACCTTATTTATGGCCTCGACGATCGCCCGCATTTCAGCGCCGCGTTGTTCGCCGCCCTGCAACACGTTCTCGCCAGCTTCGTTGGCATCATCACCCCCACCCTGATCATCGGCGGCGCTCTGGGCCTGCAGAGTGAAGTGCCGTATCTGATCAGCATGGCGTTGTTCGTTTCCGGGCTGGGTACCTTTATCCAGGCACGCCGTTTCGGCCCGATAGGCTCTGGCCTGTTGTGCCTGCAGGGCACCAGCTTCGCTTTTATCAGCGTGATTCTCAGCGCCGGCTTTATGGTGAAATCCCGTGGCGGCGGCACCGAGGAGATTCTCTCGACCATCTTTGGCGTGTGCTTTTTCGCCGCCTTTATCGAAGTTGCCCTCAGCCAGTTCATTGGCAAGCTACGCAAGCTGATCACCCCGGTGGTCACCGGCACCATCATCACCCTGATGGGCCTGTCGCTGATCAAGGTGGCGGTCACCGATATGGCCGGCGGTTTCGGTGCCGCCGACCTCGGCGCGCTGAGCAACCTCGGCCTGGCCTTTCTGGTGCTGGCGATCATCGTGGTTTTGAACCGTTTCGACGTTCCGATCCTGCGTCTGGCCGCGATCATTATCGGCCTGGGTATCGGCTTCGTGGTGGCCTGGTGGATGGGCAAGGTGGACTTCGCTGCCATGCCGGAGGTCCCTGCCGTCAGCATTCCCGTGCCGTTCAAATACGGTTTCTCGTTCGACCTGTATGCCTTTATTCCGGTCGCGGTGATTTTCCTGATCACGCCGCTGGAGGCCGCCGGTGACCTCACCGCCAACTCGATGATTTCCCAGCAGCCGGTGCGCGGCCCGGTGTATATCCGCCGGATCAAATCGGGGCTGCTGGCCGACGGCCTCAACTCGGCCATGGCTGCGCTGTTCAGCAGCATGCCGATGGTGACCTTTGCGCAGAACAACGGGGTGATTCAACTCACCGGGGTGGCCAGCCGTTATGTGGCGTACTTCATTGCCGCATTGCTGGTGTTGCTCGGCCTGTTCCCGATGGTTGGCGCAGTACTGCAACTGATGCCCAAACCGGTACTCGGTGGGGCCACCCTGATCATGTTCGGCACCGTGGCCGTGGCCGGGATCAAGATCCTTTCCGAAGCCGGTCTGCACCGCCGCAATATGCTTATCGTGTCAATCTCCCTGGGCCTGGGGCTGGGCGTCGCCGCCGTACCGCAAGTGCTGCGCGAGCTGCCAAGCGCCCTGCACAACATCTTCGAATCGCCGATCACCGTCGGTGCTTTCGCGGCCATCCTGCTGAATATCTTCCTGCCGGAGGAATATCTGGATGCCATCGAAGAGGATGAGTTCGACCCGGAAGCCTCGATCGTTGAAGTGATGCAGAATCCCAGTGATGAAGACATCGCCAACGACCTGGCCCGCAACGGCAAAGTCAGCCTGCAGAGCTGATACGCCCGCCCTCTCTTCAACTCCAGCACTGAACCACGCCCGGACCGTCACGGTGCCGGGTGGCGGCCGATGCTCGAGCGGAAAAGCGCTGTAAAACCACTACAACAAGGAAAACCACATGAACCTGAAGCGTTTGCCGCACTGCCTCGCCCTCTCTGCCGGTCTGTTCACTGGTAGCCAGGCTGCGTTGGCGGAGGACCTGCTGCAATGGCAGAACAACAGCCTGACCTACCTGTATGGCCAGGATTTCAAGGTCAACCCTGAGATCCAGCAAACCGTTACCTTCGAGCACGCCGACGGCTGGAAGTACGGGGACAACTTCCTGTTTGTCGACAAGATCTTCTACAACGGCAAAGCCGATGCCGGGGTTGGCAACAACACCTACTACGGCGAATTCAGCCCACGCCTGTCGCTGAGCAAAATCAGCGGCGAGAAGATCGCCTTCGGTCCGGTCAGCGACGTACTGCTGGCGATGACCTATGAATTCGGCGAAGGCGATGTCGAGTCGTACCTGATCGGCCCGGGCTTCGACCTGGCCATTCCGGGCTTCGACTACTTCCAGCTCAACTTCTACAACCGTCAGACCGAAGGCAATCGCCCCGGCGATGACGTGTGGCAGATCACCCCGGCCTGGAGCTACACCATCCCGCTCGGCAGCTCCGACATCCTGATCGATGGCTTTATGGACTGGGTGGTCGACAACGACGAGAACGCCCGTGGCACCTACCACGCCAACCTGCACTTCAATCCACAGATCAAATATGACCTGGGTAAAGCGCTGCATTGGGGCGCGAAGCAGCTGTATGTCGGTATTGAGTACGACTACTGGAAAGACAAGTACGGCGTCGATAACGACAGTTATCTCGGCGACGTGATTCTCGATGGCACCGATCAGAACACCGCCAGTTTGCTGGTGAAAGTGCACTTCTAAGATCAACCGCATCGCGGCTGTAGCCCCTCCCACAAAGATCGCCTATCCATGGGAGAGCCCATTGCCTTATGGGAGTGGTTTCAGCCGCGAGCTTTTGATCTGAACAAAAAAAGAGGCTCTGAATAAAAGATGCACTGAATAAAAGAAAGGGCGGACCACTTGTGATGGTCCGCCCTTTTGCATCAAGGAACGACGGATGAGCGCTCCTTGATAACAACCACGCTACTTAGCTGGCGCGTGCCATATTTCTAAGCGCTTTGACCTGGTCATGGTTGCGCTGCACACCCTGACGCTGTTTCTCCAGAATGCTGCGCACATTCGATGGCAGGTCTTTTTCCAGGGCTTCTTTGTAGTGTTTCAGCGCGACGTCTTCGCCACGCTCGCATTCGTTGAGAATGGCTTTTTCGCTATGGCCGGTGAGTACGCTTTTCAGGTTGACCCAACCACGGTGCAGGGTGCCGGTGGCACTGGAGCTGGTCTCCGGGTCGCCGCCCAGGCTGCGCACCAGTTGCTGCAGCTCGCCGGCAGCGGCGGCGCATTCGGCAGAGCGTTGGGTGAACAGGCCTTTGAGTTCGGCGTTTTCGATATCGTTCGCGCACTCACGGAAGCCTTTCTGACCGTCTTTGCTGGTCTCGATCAGGTTGTTGAGCAGCGAAATGGTGTCTTTGGTTTCCATGGTCAAAATCCTCTTTTGGCATGCAGCAACAGGCTGCAGGTTGTGGCCGGTATCAACCCGACGGGGTTACCGACCGCTCGCAAAAGTGGACGTGGGGGATTGCGCAAAGGTTCAGGAAAAACGCCCACTGGCACTTATCCAGACGACCCAGAACCCGCCTGTAAGGCAGCAATCACGGGGTGCCCAACCGCTGGTCAGGCGCTCGGCATCAAGGGGTCTGCTTGGCCTTCTGACGCTTGAGGAAATCGACTTTCCATTGCTCCATGCCCAGAAATTCCGAATCGAGATTGGCCTCGACCTGGTACTTCTCTTTCAGCGCGGCTATGGCTTCATGCTGCTCGGCGAGGAACTGATCGAAGCGCGAAATCAGCTCGGGATATTTGCTGCTCGACAGGTTGAAGGTGCCGCGGGTGTAGGGCAGCTTCGAATCGAACAGCAGAGCCCCCGGACGGGCGCGGATAGTGTCTAGGTAGTAGGTGGCGACCACGACGTTGAAGTAGGCACCATCGGCCTCGTTCTTCAGCGCCAGCTTGATCATGCTCGGCAGGTCTTCACTGGTGGTCAGTAGCGTTTGCTTGGCTTCGATGCGCGCCTGATAGGCCCAGGGCGTCCAGCCGCTGACGATGGCCAGGCGCTGCAATTTATCCACCCCCTGCCCCTGCTGCATCGGCGGTACCAGCACACCATCCACGTAGTTCACCACGGCCTGGCTGTAGTGCAGGCTTTTGCCGGCTTTCTGCGGCTGCGCCCAATCGGCGTTGTCCGGGTATTTGAAATCCACCTCGCCCTGTAGCAACGCGGGGAGCAGCCGCTCGACCGGTAGCGGGCGGTATTCCAGTTGGATGCCAGCCTTGGCGGCAAACAGATCGAGCACTTCGCGGGCAAAGCCGGTGTAATTGCCCTGCTTGTCGGTGCTGTAGTGCGGCATAAACGGCAGGTTTTCCACGCCCACCACATAGGTCTGAGCGTGGGCAGTGGTGGCAAATAAAACCATGGCCACCGAGCCGAGGAGTTTGGACGTCACACAGGTTTCCTTTTCTTGTTGTTGTGGGCACTACCTCGTAGGCGCGGTTTGAGCCGCGATGCTGTTGACGTTCAAGAGCATCGCAGCTCAAGCCGCGCCTACAGGGTGGAGATGGGCACTTCAGCCACCCGTCATGCTCATAAACCGCAGCACCTGCACCTGTTCGTGCTGACCGAAATGATGGCGTTCGGGTTTCAGTTGCAGGGCCTCGACCAGGGCCTGGCGCAGGCGTTGACTGTCGCCGGGGTGGGCGCGCATCAGGCCTTTCAAATCCAGCGCGCCTTCATGGCCTAAGCACAGCACCAGCTTGCCTTCGGCGGTAACCCGCACGCGGTTGCAGTCGCCGCAGAAGTTATGGCTGTGGGGGGAAATAAAGCCCACCTGGGTATCGCTACCGACCACTTGCCAGTAACGCGACGGCCCGCCCGTGACGCGGCTGCTGCGCACCAAGGCAAATCGCTGTTCGATCAGCGCGCGCACCTGGTCGCTGGAGCAGAACGTCTGCTCGCGCTGGTGACTGGTGATACTGCCCAAGGGCATTTCTTCGATAAAGCTGATGTCCAGGCCGCGCTCAACGGCGAACTGCACCAGGTCGTGCACCTCGTCATCGTTGCGCCCTTGCTGCACCACGCAATTGAGTTTGATCCGCTGGAAGCCGGCGGCCTGTGCGGCGTCGATGCCAGCCAGAACCTGGTCGAGTCTGTCGCGCCGGGTGAAGGCGGCGAAGCGTTCGCGCTGCAGGGAATCGAGGCTGATATTCAGGCGTTTGACCCCCGCCTCCTGCAACTGCCCGGCCATCTCCAGCAACTGCGAGCCATTGCTGGTGATCGCCAGATCCTCCAGCTCGCTGCGCGCACCCAGGCGTTGCAACAGGCCCAGCACGCCCTTGCGTACCAGGGGTTCGCCGCCGGTGATACGGATACGTTTGACCCCCAGGCTGATAAAGGCATCGGCCACGGCATACAGCTCTTCGAGGCTGAGAATCTGTGCCCGGGGGGCGAACTGCATGTCTTCGCTCATGCAGTAGGTGCAACGAAAATCGCAGCGGTCGGTGACCGATAGACGCAGATAAGTGATGCGCCGCCCGAAGGGGTCGACCAGGCTGGCGTCAGGTGCAAGCGGCAGGGACAAGACGGAACTCCAACTGCTCTGGGGGCGAAAAATTGTTGTTATGGATTAGCTGACCACGGAGTCAGAAATGTACTCAAAAAATGCTGATCGCGTATACAACAATTTCACTGAAACGCCGGGTTGCGCTGCGCTCTACCCAGCAAAACCACACACGTTGAGCGCCGCGCAAAGCCGGTGCTACCATGCCCGACCACTCAGCAAGCCCATCGATGCGGTGCCACAGCAAAAAGAGTCTTTAGATGACCAGTATTCGCGAGCGCAACAAAGAGCTGATTCTGCGCGCGGCCAGTGAAGAGTTCGCCGACAAGGGCTTCGCCGCCACCAAGACCAGCGATATCGCCGCCAAGGCAGGCTTGCCCAAGCCCAACGTGTATTACTACTTCAAGTCCAAAGAAAACCTTTACCGCGAGGTGCTGGAAAGCATCGTCGAACCCTTGCTGGCGGCCTCGCAGCCGTTCAATCAGGGTGGCCAGCCGGCCGATGTATTGCGCGCGTATATCCGCTCGAAAATCCGTATTTCCCGCGACCTGGCTTACGCCTCCAAGGTGTTTGCCAGCGAAATCATGCACGGCGCGCCGCACCTGTCCGCCGAGCAGACCGCCCAGCTCAACGAGCAGGCCAAACACAACATCAGCTGCATCCAGGCCTGGATAGATCAGGGCCTGATGGCCAAGGTCGATCCTCACCACCTGCTGTTCAGCATCTGGGCCGCGACCCAAACCTACGCCGACTTCGACTGGCAGATCTCCATCGTCACCGGCAAGGCCAAGCTCGACGACGCCGACTATGAAGCGGCGGCTGACACCATTATTCGCATGGTGATTGGCGGGTGTGAGGTGAGTGAGGGGAGTATCAAGCCGGTGAAGGTTGCTGGGTAATTCGATGTAAAGGCCATCGCGGCTGAAGCCGCTCCTACGAGACGTGCAATTCGTAGGAGCGGCTTCAGCCGCGATGCTCGTGATCTTCAGCCAATATCCGCCTGCAACCCCACCGCCAACACCCCCTTCACCGCACATTGCTCATCGATGTCCGAGGTATCGCCACTGATGCCGATGGCACCGATCACCTGATTGTGCGCATCGCGAATCAGCACGCCACCCGGTGCCGGAATCACATTGCCGTGGGCCAGGGTGTTCACCGCCGCAATAAAGCTCGGCCGCTGCTGCGCATCGCTGGCGATTTGCCGCGACGCTTTGCCCAGCGCCACCGCGCCCCAGGCTTTGCCAATGGCAATCTGCGGACGCAGCATGCTCGAGCCGTCTTCACGCAATAGCGAAATCAAATGCCCGCCGGCATCCAGCACGGCAATGGTCAGCGGTGCCGAGGAAATGGCGCGGGCGGCCGACTGGGCCTGCTCGGTAATCTGGGTGGCGATCTGCAGGGTCAATGCACTCATGGGTCAATCCTTTCTTGTAATTGGAAGCGGTAGACACACACCCACAAACGCCGCTAGCGCGCCAAAGGGTGCAATCGAAAGACGGGCTTAACTATCGCAGCCAAAACAAAAAACGCAAGCAGTCGATACAATCAAAACTGTTTTTGTATACACATACAAACAACCAACCCCTTACCCGCCCTACAACCCCCCGCTAAAACAGGCGTTTTAAATCTGTTTCGCTTGGCAACGCTCTGCCTAAGAAAAATTGTTGACCGCAAAGTCATGGCCTGAATAGAATCCGCAACAGCACTTTGTATACAATTTAAGAACAAAAGAGGCACAACAAATGGCCAAAATGAGAGCAATCGAGGCAGCCGTCCTCGTTATGCGCCGCGAAGGCGTCGACACTGCGTTTGGTATTCCCGGCGCCGCCATCAACCCCCTGTACGCCTCGCTGAAAAAAGTCGGCGGCATCGACCACGTTCTGGCTCGCCACGTGGAAGGCGCTTCGCACATGGCCGAGGGTTACACCCGCACCAAGGCTGGCAATATCGGTGTATGCATCGGCACCTCCGGCCCAGCCGGTACCGACATGGTCACTGGCCTGTACAGCGCCAGCGCCGACTCCATCCCGATTCTGTGCATCACCGGCCAAGCGCCGCGGGCCCGTATGCACAAGGAAGACTTCCAGGCCGTCGACATCACCAGCATCGTCAAGCCGGTGACCAAGTGGGCGACCACCGTCATGGAACCGGGCCAGGTGCCTTACGCGTTCCAGAAAGCCTTCTATGAAATGCGCAGCGGCCGTCCGGGTCCGGTGCTGATCGACCTGCCGTTCGATGTGCAGATGGCTGAAATCGAGTTCGATATCGACGCCTACCAACCGCTGCCACTGAGCCGCCCTGCCGCCAACCGCGCCCAGGCCGAGAAAGCCCTGGCCCTGTTGAACGACGCCGAGCGCCCGTTGCTGGTGGCCGGTGGCGGCATCATCAACGCCGACGCCAGCGACAAGCTGGTGCAGTTCGCCGAGCTGGTGGGCGTGCCGGTGGTGCCCACGCTGATGGGCTGGGGCACCATCCCGGACGATCACCCGCTGATGGTCGGCATGGTCGGTCTGCAAACCTCGCACCGCTACGGCAACGCCACCCTGCTGGCATCGGACCTGGTGTTCGGTATCGGTAACCGCTGGGCCAACCGCCACACCGGCTCGGTGGATGTGTACACCGAAGGCCGGCGCTTTATTCACGTGGATATCGAGCCAACCCAGATTGGCCGCGTATTCAACCCGGACCTGGGCATTGTTTCCGACGCCGGTGCCGCGCTGGATATGTTCATCAGCGTGGCCAAGGAATGGAAAGCCGCCGGCAAGCTGAAAAGCCGTACCGCCTGGCTGGAGTCCTGCCACCAGCGCAAGCGCACCCTGCAGCGCAAGACGCACTTCGAAAACGTGCCGGTAAAACCCCAGCGCGTGTACGAAGAAATGAACGAAGCCTTCGGCAAAGACACCTGCTACGTCAGCACCATCGGCCTGTCGCAGATTGCCGGCGCGCAGTTCCTGCACGTCTACAAGCCACGTCACTGGATCAACTGCGGCCAGGCCGGCCCGCTGGGCTGGACCATTCCGGCAGCGCTGGGTGTGGTTAAAGCCGACCCGACCCGCAAGGTTGTCGCGCTGTCTGGCGACTACGACTTCCAGTTCATGATCGAAGAGTTGGCCGTGGGTGCGCAGTTCAACCTGCCGTACATCCACGTGGTGGTGAACAACTCCTACCTGGGGCTGATCCGTCAGGCGCAGCGCGGTTTCGAGATGGACTACTGCGTGCAGCTGGCCTTCGAAAACATCAACGCACCGGAAATCAACGGCTACGGCGTCGACCACGTGGCGGTAGCCGAGGGGCTGGGCTGCAAGGCCATCCGTGTGTTCGAGCCCAACGATATCCAGCCGGCCCTGCGCCAGGCTCAGGAGCTGATGGCGCAGCACCGCGTACCGGTGGTGGTGGAAATCATCCTGGAACGGGTGACCAACATCTCCATGGGTACCGAGATCAACGCCGTCAACGAATTCGAAGACCTGGCGCTGACCGGTGCCGACGCGCCGACCGCGATCTCTCTGCTGGATTAACGCTACCGGCCTCCTCCTTCGCCAGCGAGGGAGGAGCGTCAAACCGAGGAGCATTGCAATGCCACGTTTTGCCGCCAACCTGTCCATGCTGTTCACTGAAGTGGACTTCCTGGACCGCTTCGACGCTGCCGCCCAAGCCGGCTTCAGCGGCGTTGAATACCTGTTTCCGTACGACTTCCCGGCCGAAGAAATCAAGGCCCGCCTGAGCACCCACAAGCTGGAACAGGTGCTGTTCAACCTGCCGGCCGGTGACTGGGCCAAGGGTGAACGCGGCATCGCCTGCCACCCCGAGCGCATTGAAGAATTCCGCGCTGGTGTGGACAAGGCCATCGCCTACGCCAAGGTGCTGGGCAATACCCAGATCAACTGCCTGGCCGGTATCCGTCCGCAAGGTCCGGACTGCGCCACCGTTGAAAAAACCTTGGTCGATAACCTCAAGTACGCCGCCGACAAGCTGCAAGCCGCGGGCATCAAGCTGGTCATGGAAATGATCAACACCCGCGACATTCCCGGCTTCTACCTGAACACCACTAAACAAGCTCTGGCCATTCGCGACAAGGTCGGCAGCAGCAATCTGTTCCTGCAGTACGACATCTACCACATGCAAATCATGGAGGGTGATCTGGCCCGGAGCCTGGAAGGCAACCTGGCGCTGATCAACCACGTGCAGCTGGCCGACAACCCCGGCCGCAACGAGCCAGGCACTGGCGAAATCAACTACCGCTTTTTGTTCGCGCACCTGGACCGCATCGGTTACCAGGGCTGGGTCGGCTGTGAATACAAGCCTGCCACCACCACCGCTGCCGGCCTCGGCTGGTTAAAGACGCACAACGCCATCTAAGGAGAACCCTCATGGCTAAAATCGGTTTTATCGGCACCGGCATCATGGGCAAACCCATGGCCCAGAACCTGCAAAAAGCAGGTCACACCCTGTTCTTCTCCGAGCACTTCGACAAAGCCCCGGCCGACCTTTTGGGCGACAACGGCGTTGGCCTGGCCAACCCCAAGGAAGTGGCGCAGGAGTCCGAATTCATCATCGTGATGGTGCCGGATACCCCCCAGGTTGAAGACGTGCTGTTCCGCAAAGACGGCGTTCTGGAAGGTGTGGGTGCCGGCAAGGTAGTGATCGACATGAGCTCGATTTCGCCTACCGCCACCAAAGCCTTCGCGGAAAAAATCAAAGCCACCGGCGCTGCCTACCTCGACGCCCCGGTATCCGGCGGTGAAGTGGGGGCCAAGGCGGCCACCCTGTCGATCATGGTCGGCGGTTGCGAAAAAGCCTTCGAGCGCGCCCTGCCGCTGTTCCAGGCGATGGGCAAGAACATCACCCGCGTTGGCGGCAACGGCGACGGCCAGACCGCCAAAGTGGCCAACCAGATCATCGTCGCCCTGAACATCCAGGCCGTTGCCGAAGCCCTGCTATTCGCCGCCAAGAACGGTGCCGATCCAGCCAAGGTGCGTGAAGCGCTGATGGGTGGTTTCGCCGGCTCGAAGATTCTTGAAGTGCACGGCGAGCGCATGATCAAAGGCACCTTCGACCCGGGCTTCCGCATCAGCCTGCACCAGAAAGACCTGAACCTGGCCCTGGCCGGTGCCAAGGAACTGGGCCTGAACCTGCCCAACACCGCCAACGCCCAGCAAGTGTTCAGCACCTGCGCGGCCATCGGTGGCAGCAACTGGGACCACTCGGCGCTGATCAAGGGCCTTGAGCACATGGCTAATTTCTCCATCCGCAAGGATTGAAGATCGGCGTATCGGCGGATATTCGCCATGCGCCTCAATGAACCCTGTTGTGGCGTAACCCTTTTCGACCTCCCGGCAAAGCGGTGTCACGGCCTGCGAGCCGGGTAGGTCGATTTCAGTCCACAGCCCTCCCCGTTGAGGTTTGCGGACTGCAATCGATCTGCCCCCATAACAAGAAACAGCTGGAGTCAGCCTGATGACCTTCGACCCGAAAACCCTGCTGCGCGACCTGTTCGCTACGGCCATCGACGCCGCCCACCCGCGCCAGGTGCTGGCCGACCATCTGCCTGCCGAGCGCAGCGGCCGGCTGATTGTGATCGGTGCCGGCAAGGCTGCCGCGGCCATGGCCGAAGTGGTGGAGCGCGAATGGCAGGGCGAGATCTGCGGCCTGGTAGTGACCCGTTACGAGCACGGTGCCAACTGCCAGAAGATCGAAGTGGTGGAAGCCGCCCATCCGGTGCCGGACGATGCCGGCGAGCGTGTGGCCCGTCGTGTACTGGAGCTGGTCAGCAACCTGGATGAAAGCGACCGGGTGATCTTTCTGCTCTCCGGCGGTGGTTCTTCCTTGCTCGCCCTGCCCGCTGCCGGCATCAGCCTGCAGGACAAACAGGCGATCAACAAAGCCCTGCTCAAATCCGGTGCCAGCATTGCCGAGATGAATTGCGTGCGTAAGCACCTCTCGGCCATCAAGGGCGGGCGTCTGGCCAAAGCCAGTTGGCCGGCCAGCGTGTACACCTACGCCATTTCCGATGTGCCAGGCGATGAAGCCACCGTTATCGCCTCCGGCCCCACCGTTGCCGACCCGACCACCTCGCAGCAGGCCCTGGCGATTCTGGCCCGCTACGCCATCGAGATTCCCGCCAACGTGCGCGCCTGGCTGAACAGCGCAGAATCGGAAACGGTAAAACCGGGCGACCCGTGCCTGGCCCGCAGCCACTTCCAACTGATCGCCACCCCGCAGCAATCGCTGGACGCTGCCGCCGCCAAAGCGCATGCCGCCGGTTTGCCAACCCTGATCCTCGGCGATCTGGAAGGCGAGTCGCGGGAAGTGGCCAAGGTACATGCCGGCATTGCCCGGCAGATTCAGCTGCATGGCCAGCCGATCAAACCGCCGTGCGTGATTCTGTCGGGCGGTGAAACCACTGTCACCGTGCGCGGCAAGGGCCGTGGCGGGCGCAATGCCGAATTCCTGCTGAGCCTCACCGAAAGCCTCAAAGGCCTGCCGGATGTGTACGCCCTGGCTGGCGACACCGATGGCATCGACGGCTCCGAAGACAATGCCGGCGCGCTGATGACGCCGAGCAGCTACAGCCGCGCCGCCGCGCTGAAGCTGAGCGCCAGCGATGAGCTGGATAACAACAATGGCTATGGCTACTTCGCGGCCCTGGACGAGCTGATCGTCACCGGCCCGACGCGGACCAACGTCAACGATTTTCGCGCCATTCTGATTCTTGAGAAGCCTGCCCAATGAGCCTCCAAACACCTAAAGCCGACAAAAAAGTAAAAATCCTCGCCACCCTCGGCCCAGCCGTCAAAGGCGTGGACGACGTGCGTCATCTGGTGGAAGCCGGGGTCAACCTGTTCCGCCTGAACTTCAGCCACGGCGAACATGCTGACCACGCCACGCGCTACCAGTGGGTGCGTGAAGTCGAGCGTCAGCTGAACACCCCGATCGGCATTCTCATGGACCTGCAAGGCCCGAAACTGCGGGTGGGCAAGTTCGCTCAAGGCAAGGTCACCCTCAGCCGTGGTCAAGCCTTTCGCCTGGATCTGGACAGCACCCCGGGCGATGAGCGCCGGGTCAACCTGCCGCACCCGGAGATCATCGAGGCGCTGGAGCCAGGCATGAGCCTGCTGCTGGACGATGGCCGCCTGCGCCTGGAAGTGACCCGTAAGCAAAACACCGGGGTCGACACCCTGGTAAGCGCTGGCGGCGAGCTGTCCGACCGCAAGGGTGTGAACGTGCCCGAGGCCGTGCTGCAACTGAGCCCGCTGACGACTAAAGACCGCATCGACCTCGACTTCGGCCTGCAGCTGGGCGTGGACTGGGTGGCGCTGTCCTTCGTGCAACGCCCGGAAGACATCATCGAAGCCCGCGAGCTGATTCAAGGCAAAGCCTTTTTGATGGCCAAGATCGAGAAGCCCTCAGCCGTGCAGCACCTGGAAGAAATCGCTCGCCTGTGCGACGCGATCATGGTCGCCCGTGGCGATCTGGGCGTGGAAGTGCCGGCCGAGAACGTGCCGCGCATTCAGAAAGACATCATCCGCACCTGTCGCCAACTGGGTAAACCGGTGGTGGTGGCCACGCAGATGCTCGAATCCATGCGCTTCTCCCCGGCCCCGACCCGTGCCGAAGTGACCGACGTCGCCAATGCCGTGGCCGAGGGCACGGATGCGGTGATGCTGTCGGCGGAAACCGCCTCCGGCGACTACCCGCTGGAAGCCGTGAGCATGATGAGCAAGATCATCCGTCAGGTGGAAAACGGCCCGGACTTCCAGGCCCAGCTCGACGTCAGCCGTCCGCAAGCAGAAGCCACCGCCTCGGACGCCATCAGCTGCGCGATTCGGCGGATCAGCGGCATTCTGCCGGTGGCGGCGTTGGTCAACTACACCGAATCGGGCAGCTCCAGCCTGCGCGCCTCGCGGGAGCGGCCGAAGGCGCCGATCCTCAGCCTGACCCCGAATATCCAGACCGCCCGCCGCCTGAGCGTGGCCTGGGGTGTGTACTCAGTGGTCAACGCGCGCCTGAGCAAGGTCGATGAAATCACCAGCACCGCATTGGAAATCGCCCAGGCGCAGAACATGGCCAAGCGTGGTGACACGGTGGTAATTACCGCGGGAATGCCGTTTGGGCAATCCGGCACCACCAATAGCCTGCGGATTGAAACGCTCCTGTAATCCGTAGAACTGAGGGTTTCGGGGCTAAGGCCAGGCAAGGCGAGACCCTGCGGAGCAGCGCAGCGTAGTCCACTACGTGAGCAGCGCACACAGGGTCTCAACGCAGCATGGCCTTAGCCCCGGAAGCCGGACAGGAACACCCATATCCCATCTGGTTCATGCCAGTTAGGCGTCCTTCGTGCCCTCGTTGGGCGCCTTTTTTTATTTGTAAGTCGGCGGACTGTCTGTGGGAGGGGCTTCAGCCGCGATGTCCTTGATCTTAAAAGCATCGCGGCTGAGGCCCCTCCCACATTGGTCCCATGACCACGCCACTGAATGTGTTATGACCCAATTCACCTACGGCAAAGCCCTGCTCAACGGCTGCAGCCAGATCTTTCTCCAGCAACACGCCCTGTTCGGTGCATTGGTGCTGCTGGCCATCGCTGTCAGCGCACCCGACCTGCTCGGTGGCGCTTTGCTCGGCGGCCTTACCGCTGCCCTGGTGGCGCGACGCCGTGGCTATGCCCAAGCCGATATCGACGCCGGGCTGTACAGCTACAACGGTGTGCTGCTGGGCCTGATGCTATGCCATGGTTTCGCCTGGTCGGCCGCGCTGCCGCTGCTGATCATCGCCAGTGCCGGCGCTTCCAGCCTGGTGCTCAACCGGTTGATGCGCGGCAATCGGCACCGCCAATGGCTGCCGGCGTTTACCGCGCCGTTTGTAGGCTTGAGTTGGTTGCTGCTCAGCCTGGCGTCACCGTTGCAGCTGTGGCCGAGCGCGGCACTGAGCCTCGATGCGCCCGGCATTGGCGCGGCGCTGCTGCGCGGTGTCGGTCAGGTGATATTTCTCGGTGAGCCCCTGGCCGGCGCTATCCTGCTGGCCGGGCTGTTTCTCGCTAGTCGCCGCGCCGCACTCTGGGCGGTGGCGGGCTCGGCAGTGGGGCTGGGGTTGGCGCTGCAACAAGGCTGGGCGACGGACCATGCCCTGAACGGCTTGTATGGCTACAACGGCGCGCTGGTGGGGATCGCCCTTAGCCAGGTGTACCGCAACTCACTGGTGATTCTGCTCGGCATTCTGCTCGCCCTGCTCTTGCAGCCTGGGTTTGCCGCGTTTGCGCTGCCAGAACTGACGGCACCGTTTATTCTCGCGTGCTGGTTGGTGCAGGCGACGCACCGGACGTTGCAGCGTGGGGCGGAAGAGTCGCGCCCGGCTCACAAATGATCGCGGCTGAAGCCGCTGCTACGGAGGCTGCCGGCCGTAGGAGCGGCTTTAGCCGCGATACTTCCCACCCACAAAAAAGCCGACCCTGAGGCCGGCTTTTTTACCACGGGGAAAAATCAGTGCGCTACGCGGCTGGTGCCGTTCACGCTCATGATGCGAACCCGCTCGCCTACGCGGAAAATCTCGTTTTCCTGCACTTCCTGCACATAGGCCCGCATGCTGCCGTCGTCTTCCCGTACGGTGATTTCCACGCCCTGTGTACGGGTCAGGCCTTCTTCCGTGGCCGAGCCCAGCAGGCCACCGGCTACCGCACCAATCACCGCGGCGACGATGCTGCCCTTGCCGCCACCGACAGTGCTACCCGCTACCCCACCGACTGCCGCACCGGCAACCGTACCAATCGGGGTTTTGGTGCCTTCGATTTTCACCGGACGCAGCGATTCGATGGTGCCCATACGCACGGTTTGCACGGTGCGCGCTTCGTCGCGGGAATAGCTGTCGCCCGTCAGGCTGGACTGGCAACCGGTCAAAGCCAGCGCCGCCACAGTAAAGGATGCGACCAATAAAACAGACTTACGCATAACGGTACCTCCGGGAGATGACGGGCTATTAGACAGTGCCGTTCAGGCTACTGTCACGGCCGCCACACAAGAATAATTCCGGCTTAAGCCAAACGGTGCCGATCAGGGTGCCAAACGCTCGCGCAACCAATGGCCGTTATCCAGACGATAGTTCAAGCGGTCGTGCAGGCGGCTGGCGCGGCCCTGCCAGAACTCGATGCGCTCCGGCAGCAAACGGTAACCACCCCAGTGTGGCGGGCAGGTCGGTGCCTGGTCGAGAAAGCGCCGTTCGGTGTCGGCCAGCAGGCCTTCCAGCTCGGCCCGGTCGGCGATCACCTGGCTTTGCGGCGAAGCCCAGGCCCCCAGGCGGCTGCCCAGCGGGCGCACCTGGAAATACTCGTCGGATTCCGCGGCACTGACCTTCTCCACCCGCCCTTCGATGCGCACCTGACGCTCCAGCGCCGGCCAGAAGAAGGTCATCGCGGCGAACGGACGCGCCGCCAGCTGCTCGCCCTTGGCACTGTCGTAGTTGGTAAAGAAGGTAAACCCCTGGGCATCCAGGCTCTTGAGCAGTAGCACGCGGCAATGCGGACGCCCTTCGGCGTCCACGGTAGCCAGGGTCATGGCATTGGCTTCCACCGGCAGCTGCTCGGTGCTGCGCGCATCGGCAAACCATTGCTGGAACAGGGCCAGGGGCTCGGCCGGGGCATTGGCCTCGGTGAGCCCGTCGCGGGTGTAGTCTCGACGCATATCGGCGAGGTTGGCGGTCATCACGCAGCTCCTTGAGCACGCAGTTTTTATGTACGGTAAGCCGCCAGGCTCAGTTTTTCACTTCGGCGACCTTGTCCGTAGACTGCGCCGAATTGGTTTGCGCCACTTTGACCCCGGTCGATTTCTCGGCAGTTGGCTTCGCTGCAGCGGGTTTGCTGGTTGCCGGTTTGGCCGCCGGTTTCTTCGCCGCGACTACAGGTTTGGCCGCGGCTTTTTTCGCCACCGGCTTGGCCGCTGGCTTGGTCGCCGCTTTAGCCGCCGGTTTGACGGCTGGCACCGGGTCGTTACTCACCAGGGTCTGTGCCGCAGGTACCGGTGCCGGCTGGTTGTACTTGGCCAGCAGCGCACTCATGGTGTCCTGCGGGGTCAGCATGATTTCCACGCGGCGGTTGAGGGCACGACCTTCCGGGCTGTCGTTGGCCGCGCGCGGCAGTACCGAACCGAAACCCCGCACCATCAGACGATCATTTTTCAGACCGCTCAAGCGGAAGATCGCGGTCACGGCACGGGCACGTTCCAGGCTCAGTTCGCGATTACGCGCCTCTTCACCGCTAGGGTCGGCATGGCCAAGAATCAGCACGGCCACTTGTTTGTCGTTTTCCACCAGCTTGGCGACGCGGGTAATCGGCCCGAGGGTGACCGGCATCAGCATGCTTGGGCGGTCGGGGTTGAAGGTGGAGTCCACCGGGGCGGAGACCACCAGCAGATTTTCCCGGCGCTCCAGTTGGAACTTGCTGCCATCCAGGGCTTCGCGCAGACGCGGCTCGTATTGATCCATCCAGGCCTGGGTGATTTTCGGATCGGGCATCGGCACCGCAGCCTTGGCCTCGACCTTGTCATCGCCAAATGGCCACCACCAATGGCCGCCGGATTCCGGCTTGGCTGCGCTGGCGACAGGAGCGCCGGCGACCGGAGCAGTGGAAGATTCAGGGGTGGAAGAGCACGCGGCAAGCGCGACGCACAGTGCCAGGGCAGCAGCAGACTTGATAGGAAACATGGAAACCTCAAACACAAAAAAATAAGCTCAAGAACCAGGCGGCCCACGCTCTCTGCTTGGGAAAGCGCTATGGCCGGGAGCGGTTCGCGTAGCTGGCTGCTTCTGACGGGCAGCCATGGCAACGGTGCAGCGGCAAAGATGATCACAATTGACGAGCACGACCTGCAATTTTCGTCGTACCCGCCCCCAATGTGGCAACTTCGGTGGAAACCTTGGGTAAAAACTATAGGCAAGCAGCCAAGGTGCGCGCCAACTTCTGCGCCCGTGGGTCCATCAACACGTAGGGCCCCAGGGTGTTGGTGACGAAGCCGAAAGCCACCTTACACTCAGGATCGGCAAAGCCGATAGAACCGCCGGCACCGGGATGACCAAAGGCACGTGGCCCCATGCCATAGGTGCCGTTCGGCACATCCGGTTGGTCGAGCATGCAACCCAGGCCGAAGCGGGTTTGGGTGAGCAGGGTCTTGTCTTCGCCCACGCTGTGCTCGCGGGTCAGTTCGGCCAGCAGTTCGCTGTCGAGCAACTGGCCTTTGAGCAGGCCGGTATAGAAGCCCGCCAGGCTGCGTGCGTTGCCGTGGCCGTTGGCCGCCGGCTGCTGCATACGCCGCCATTCCGGTTTGTTGGTACTGGTCATGATCGACGGCGGGTTGGCGAACGCGCGGGTGCTCATGGAGGCCGGCTCGCTCATCATGGTTTTCAGCAGGCGTTGCGCCGAGGCATCGCCGAAGTTGCCCTTGGCGCGGGAAATCTCGCTGACCCGGTAGAACTCCTGATCGGCCAGGCCGATATGGAAATCCAGGCCCAACGGCTGAGCGGTACGGGCCACGATGGATTCGCCCGGCCCCTTGCCCTCGACCCGCCGTAGCAACTCGCCCACCAGCCAGCCATAGGTGATGGCTGCGTAACCATGGCCTTCACCGGGCGTCCACCACGGCGATTCGGCGGCCAGCGCCGCGGTCATGGTGTCCCACTGGTACAGCGCTTCGGGCGGCAGCATGGCACGCACGGCCGGCAGACCGGCACGGTGGCTGAGCAGTTGGCGCAGGGTGATCTTTTCTTTACCGGCAGCGGCGAATTCCGGCCACACCGAGGCTACCGGTGCATCCAGGGCCAGCTTGCCCTCGCCCACTAATTGCAGGGCGGCGACAGCGGTAAAGGTCTTGGTGCAGGAAAACAGGTTGGCGATGGTGTCGGTATTCCAGGCCTGCTCGCCGGCCTTGTCGGCGGTACCGCACCAGATGTCGATCACGGTCTCGCCGTCGATCTGGATGCACAGAGCGCCACCGCGCTCCTGAGCGTCATCGAACAGGGCCGCAAAGGCCTCTTTGACGGTCTCGAACTGGATATCGAAATAGCCTTGCACTTGCTGCACGTTCAACTCCTTGGGCCAGGACAAAGGACTTAGCGGATGGGCAGTTTGCCGCTGCCCATCACGCGCAGGAAACCATCCGAAAAATCGGCGCAGCCTTAGCTGCGGCTACCGCCGGCACCACCGCCAGGACCACCATGGCCAGCTCCGGCAGCGCCACCTGGACCGCCTTTGCCTTCGCCGCCTTTGCCCTTGCCTTCGCCCTTACCTTCGCCGCCTTTGCCGCCATCGGGCTTGGCCGCTTCGGCAGGCGCTGCAGCAACCACAGGCTTGAGTACCGCTTGCAGGGCCTCGGTGTTGGCTATGCGCACGGCTTTGACGAAGCCATCGAACGGCCGGTCGGTGATCGCCACCAGACCGAAGTGGCCGTTTTCGCCGTCCAGCAGGCGACCGGTTACCGGTTGGTCGAGGAATTGGAACAGGTGGGTGCCGACGATCATCGGCTCCTTCGCCGCTTCCTCAACAAAGTGCGCGTAGGCCGGGCCACGCTGCTCTTCGTTGTACACCTCGCTGACGCCACCCCAGAACGGGCCGCGGTCGCGCGAACCGAAGTGGAATTCGGTGACCATCACTGGCTTGTCCAGGGCCTTCAGCGCGGCGAAGTCATAACCGTGCTGCGGTTCCTTGGTATAGAAGTTGAAGCTCAGCACGTCGCAGTACTGGGCGCAGGACGCCACGGCTTCCGGGTTGCTGGCGGCGAAACGGCCACCCAGCAGCAGATGGTTCGGCGCGTGCCAGTTGAGGGCATCGTCGATGGTCTTGAAGTAGGTATCGGCGAACAGACGCTGGAACTGCTGCATGTCGGCTTCGATGGCCGGGTGCTCAGGGTTCGGACGTGGTGCCTGGAAGCCCGGGTCCTCCATCAGTTCCCAGGCCGGCAGTTCGATACCCCAGGCTTTGGACAGGCCGTCCTGGTTGCGGTACTTGTCCCGCAGCATTTTCAGGAAGGCGCGTTTGGCCGGCACGTCGGTGGTCAGGTTCAAGGTGCCATATGCCAGGGCGTAGCGCGCATTGGGGTCATTGGCCGGACCGGCCCAGGCCAGTTCGTTGTCGGCGAAGAAACCGACCAACCAAGGGTCGTCGCGGTGATCGCGGGTGGCGATGGCCACGGCGCGCTCGGCGGCCATGGCAAAGCGCGGGTCGAACGGATCAGGCATACCGCCCCACCAATCGACGCCGGTGCTGATGGTTTTGTAGTCGCCACTGATGGACAGCGGCAAGGTGTACGGCATGCGTTTGGCGGCGGCCAGCGACGGGTCGCTCCAGTTGCCGACAGTGTTGAAGCCCCAGGCTTGCAGGCGGTCCAGGGTGTTCTGGGTCCAGCGCTGGGTATCGAAGCTCTTGGTCACGCACATTTCTTCGGCCACGGCCGGTTTGGCCGCTACGGCTGGCGTCGGCGTGGCGCTGGCGGCCGGCTTGGCGGCTTCGTCGGTGCTCGCTTCGCTTTCGTCATCGCTGACCACCTGGGCGCTGCTCTTGTCCGCCAGGTCGGCGCATTTTTGCTCCGGCCAGGTACGTTGCAGGTTGGCGCGGTAGAAATCGAACCAGCGCCCCTGGTCGAAGTTGCGGCCCTTGGCGGCACCGGTGTTGGCGCGGCTGCTGCTGCCACCGTAGTAGGCCGCCAGCGGCTCGCCGTCTTTAGGCAGACCGGTGAACATGCTTTCCCGGCCTTCAACATAAGTGGCGCTGTTGCCGGCGCTGACGGTGTTAACCCCCAGCGAATAGAACGGGTGGCCTTCCGGGGTCACCAGGAACCAACGGCCATCACGCTTTTCCGTACGGAAGAAACCCGAGGCTTCGAAGGTCGGGCCGCCCAGCAGGCCGCCGTATTGGTCGGTGGCCGTGCGTTTTTCCAGCCAGCCCTTGAGCTGGCCGGCTTCCTTGGCAGCGGCGGCTTTCAGTTGCTCGTCGCTGGCGACCTTTTCCGGCCACTGGCTGCGGGTGTACTGGCCATAGGCGTCGACGATGCCGGTGAACAGCTGCTGTTGGGTTTCATCGCCTTCACGCACACCGAAGCGGCCGAGCAGAATGCTCTGCGGCACATCCGGACGGCTCATATAGATACCCACGGCGGTGACCTTGCTGAGGTCCAGGTCGCCCTCCACGGTATCGGCGAGAATCACCCGCTGACCCTCGACGGTCCACGGCATTGCCGGACCAGCACGCATGCCCTGGGTTCGTGGCGAGGTGGCGTGCAAAGGAATCAGCAGGTTCTGCGCCGGGCCGGCCGGCAGCGCGATACGGCTGGTGAGCACCTTGCCGTCGCTGCTTTCCATACGGATATCGAGGGTCAAGGCCCAATCCATGGCGTTCTGGATACGCAAGGTCATGACATTGGCTTTCGACCAATCCCACACACCGTTCTGCGGGGTCAGACGCAAGTTGGGATTATCGGACGGGTTGAAAGTCACCCGCCGCATCGGCTCGCTTTCGGCGGCCAGTTCGGCGGTCAGCGAAGGCAGGCTGGTGTT
The DNA here is from genome assembly GCF_054057335.1 of Pseudomonas sp. TE3786. NCBI lineage: Bacteria > Pseudomonadati > Pseudomonadota > Gammaproteobacteria > Pseudomonadales > Pseudomonadaceae > Pseudomonas > Pseudomonas sp. TE3786. The sequence goes on along the minus strand of NZ_JBSRZF010000026.1, from coordinate 38,898 downwards.
CTGCGTCTGCACCTGCACCACATCGGCGGGGCTGACGAAGTTGAACAGCGTCTGTTGCTCGGCGGCCAGCGCCAGGGGGGGCGCTGCAACCATCAAGGCGAAAATACCGGGCAGTGAACGGCGAATCATGTGACAGGCTCTCCTAAACAACCAGCCAATAGACAGCGGACATCTGGATTGATGCTGTCTTAAGTAATTTCTCGGCGAAACGGCGGCAAGGCATTGAGAATGGCCTTGCCGTAGCGTTGGGTAACAACGCGTCGATCCAAAAGCGTAATAGTGCCGCGATCAGCCTCGGTGCGCAGCAGGCGACCGCAAGCCTGCACCAGACGCAGTGAAGCATCCGGCACGGCGATTTCCATAAACGGGTTGCCACCACGGGCCTCGATCCATTCGGCGAGGGCCGCTTCCACCGGATCATCCGGCACGGCAAAGGGAATCTTGGCGATCACTACGTGTTCGCAGTAAGCGCCGGGCAAATCCACTCCTTCGGCAAAACTGGCCAGGCCGAACAATACGCTGGCCTCGCCATCATCGACGCGGGCCTTGTGCTTGTTGAGGGTTTCCTGCTTGGACAGATTGCCCTGAATAAATACACGCTTGCGCCAGTCGCGCTCCAGGCCGTCGAACACGTCCTGCATCTGTTTGCGCGAAGAGAACAGCACCAGGGTGCCGCGCGAGCCTTCGACCAGGCCGGGCAGCTCGCGGATGATCGCCGCCGTATGGGCCGTGGCATCGCGGGGGTCGGCTTTCAGGTCGGGCACCCGCAGTACACCGGCATCGGCATGTTGGAAGGGGCTCGGCACCACGGCAGTGACCGCCACTTTCGGCAAGCCGGCGCGCATGCGAAAACGGTCGAAAGTGCCCAGCGCGGTCAAGGTGGCTGAAGTCACCAACGCGCCATACGCGACATTCCACAGGCTGCGCCGCAGGGTTTCGGCGGCCAGGATCGGGCTGGCATTCACCTCGATATCGAACATCGCACCGCCCTCGGCCAGGGTCAGCCAACGCGCCATCGGCGGGCTTTCCTCCGGATCTTCGGCGGTAAAGGCCAGCCACAGTTCCCAGTTGTTCTGCGCGCGGGCCAGCAAGCTGCCGAACAGCGGGTACCACTCTTCGGCCTGGTGGCTGGCAATGCCAATGGTGGCTTCGCCATCCATGGACTTTTTCAGCAGTTCGGTGAGGCCGGTAAACAGGTCGGTCAGGCGCGAGAAGCCTTTTTTCAGCTCCAGGCCCATCTCGGTCAGGTGTTCGGGCACCACACCGCCGATAAAGCGGTGACGTGGACGCTCGCGGCCTTCCATATCTTCACCGGCCTTGAAGTCGGCCAGTTGCTCGCAGGCGTTGAACATAAATTGCTGCTGGGTGCGGATTTCCCGGGCCAGGATCGGTACTTGCTCGATCAGCCGGCCGAGGTCTCCGGGCAAGGCGTTCTGCGCCAGCAGTTTGGTCAGGTTCTTGGCCGTCAGCTCCAGCCAGTCGGCGGTGGAGCGCAGACGGGTGAAGTGGGCGAAATGGCCGATGGCCTTGTCCGGCAGGTGGTGGCCTTCGTCGAACACATACAGGGTATCGCGCGGGTCCGGCAGCACGGCACCGCCGCCCAGAGCCAGGTCGGCGAGGACCATATCGTGGTTGGTGACGATCACGTCGACCTTGCCCATGCCTTCGCGGGCTTTATAGAAAGCGCAGGTCTGAAAGTTCGGGCAATGGCGATTGGTGCATTGGCTGTGATCGGTGGTCAGACGCGCCCAGTCGGCATCGTCGATGGTCTCGGACCAGTTGTCGCGGTCACCGTCCCACTTGTTGCCGGCCAGTTTGGTGACCATCTCGGTAAAGAGTTTCTGATTGCCCTGGTCGACTTCGATTTTGAAGCCTTCCTCTTCAAACAACGCCGCCGTCGCGCTTTGCGACTCGCCTTCCTGCAGCAGCAGGTCGAGCTTGGACAGACACAGGTAACGGCCGCGGCCCTTGGCCAGGGCGAAGGTGAAACTCAAACCGCTGTTGCGCATGACCTCGGGCAGATCCTTGAACACGATCTGCTCTTGCAGGGCCACGGTGGCCGTGGCGATCACCAGGCGTTTGCCGGCAGCCTTGGCCAGCGGAATGGTCGCCAGGCTGTAGGCCACGGTCTTGCCGGTACCGGTGCCCGCCTCTACCGCCACCACGGCCGGGTCGCTGCTGCGCCGGCCTTCGTCGTCGACCTTGATGGTGCCCAGTACCTTGGCGATCTCGGCAATCATCAAGCGCTGGCCATAGCGAGGCTTCAGCCCTTTGGCTTCGAGAAAGCGGGAATAAGCGCCCTGGATCTGGGACTTGATTTCGGTACTGAGCACGGAGGGTTCTGCGAGGTGAGCGGGCGGGATAAATGTTCAGTGGTCAAACTGGGCGGCTATGATAGCGCGCGTTTCGCCAACCGCCGACCGGAGATTGTGAATGACTGTTTATGCCCTGCTCTACGCCCTGCATGTTTTGGCTGCCGTTGTCTGGGTGGGGGGCATGTTCTTCGCCTGGATGGTGCTTCGCCCGGCCGCCGTATCGGCCCTGGAAGCCCCGCCGCGCCTGCGTTTGTGGGGCGAAGTGTTTCCACGCTTCTTTGTTTTTGTGTGGGTTTGTGTGCTGTTGTTGCCGATCAGCGGCGTCGGCATGCTACAGCTGCATTTTGGCGGTTTCGAGACAGCGCCCAAGTATGTGCAGGTGATGATGGGCCTGTACCTGGCCATGCTCGCCCTGTTTATCCGCATTCAGGCGCTGCTACTGCCCGAGCTCAAACGTGCGATTGCCAGCGAAGACTGGCCGGCGGGTGGCGCGGTACTGGGCAAGATTCGACGCTTGGTGGGGTTCAATTTGTTGATCGGGATTGCCGTCATCACCGTTGCGGCGACGCGCGCGAGCTTTTAAAAGCATCGCGGCTCAAGCCGCTCCTACAGAGGGTCGCTGTTTCCGGTAGGAGCGGTTTCAGCCGCGATTGGCCGTTACTGGATTCTGACCAGATTGAAGCTGCCGGCGCTGCCATTGCCGCCCGGCTGCCCTGGCTGACCCGGCTTCCCGGGCTTGGCACCCGCAGCGTGGTACACCACGCAGCCTTTCGAGGCACCACCCAGGCCGCCTTTACCCGCCTCGCCCGCCGCACCGCCGACGCCGCCGTCGACTTTCACCGTCAGCAGCTCCGCCGGAAAGTTAGCCGGCACTTCGAAACGTACCTGGCCACCGGCCGCGCCGGTCTGGCCGTTGCCGCCATTCTGGCCATCGTAGCCGTCGCCGGCCTGGCCCCAGGTGCAACCGGCCGGTTCGCCGTCGGCACCGTCCAGGCCTTGGTAACCGGGGGCACCGATGCCGCCGCGAACATCCACGCTCAGCTCGCCCACCTGCGCCTGTTCCAGCCGCACACTGAGGTTACGCCCGGGCGAGGCCGGTTTTTCAAAGCTGCCGCTGGCCCCTCGGGCATTGATATGCACGCCCGTGGCCAGTTCGGCATGCCGCGCTTGCAGGCGAAACGGTTCGCCGCCGGGGGCAATCGAGATATGCGCGTCGCGGCCCATTTCCAGGTTACCCACGCGAATTTCAGTGACCGAGGCCGGCACCACCAGGGTGGCCGACTCGGCAATTTGCAGGCGGTCGAGCAGCAAGGTGCTGGTGGAGTTGGGCAGGCGCAGCATGGAGTTGGCGGCGACCGAGACTTGCACCTCGGCCTGGGCCAAGGCGCTGACCAACAGCAGCGGCAGGGCAAATGCGGCGACTAATGGCTTATGCATGCTGCACCTCCGAAGCGCTGTCGGGGGCGGCGACCACGGCGGTTTCGCTGAGCACAGCGGGCGGCTCGGCAACCGGCTCGGCAATTGGCGCAGGGACAGCGTCCAGCACAGCAGCGGCCTCTGGCTCGGCCAGGCCGTACAGATGAAAGATGCCAAACAACAGCACCTGCAGGCGGTGCAGGTTGAGATTTTCCAGGCCGCGCAGGCGATTGCCGAACATCCCCAGCTCCAGCACATGGGCCAGCAGCACCAGGCCACCGAGCACATCGAGCAACAGATCCACCGGTTTGTTCAGCGGGCTGAACAGGTTGACCAGCACCAGCAGCCAGAACACCGCCACGGCGGTTTTCCCCACGTGCAAAAACACCTTCATCCCAGCCTCCCCCTTATTATTTTTTACTCCTCGCGCACCTTACCCTCTCGGGCGTGACCGAAACCAGCGCGGCAAACAAAAAACAACGGAGGCCCATGGCCTCCGCTGAGTTTTACTACCTGTTGCAACGATATTGCCCTAGCGGTTTTTCCCCTATCGAGTGACGTGCAGCTCCACCCGACGGTTCTGCGCCCGCCCGCCATCCGTGTTGTTATCGGCCACCGGCTGGCTTTCGCCGTAGCCAACGACCGATAGTTTGCTCGCCGGGATGCCCTGGCTGGTAAGGAAGGTCGACACGCTCTGCGCACGTCGTTCCGAGAGTTTCTGGTTGTAGGCATCCGAACCTTTGCTGTCGGTATGCCCAGCTACCTGCACGCTCACCAGGCTGGCACCGCTCAGACGTTTGCCGATCTCCACCAGAGCGCTTTTGGCGCTTTCGCTCAACTCGGCCGAGTCGAACGCAAACAGCACATCGCCGGCATCGCTGAGCACGATGGTCTCGTTCTGCACAGCAGGCTGTTCAGGTTCAGGTGGCGGTGGGGGAGCGGCCGCAGGGTATTGCGGCAGCGGACAACCACTGTTGTTCACCGGGGTATTGGCGGGGGTGTCGGCGCAGACATCACGGCGGTCATGCACTCCATCGGAGTCGTCGTCACCGTCCAGCGCATAGCAGATCAAACCGAAAACGGTACAAATGGGCCAGTTCCCCTGATTGACCACGGCATCCCCGTTACTGGACGTCGACACGCAACCAGATAGAACACTGCTGACCAGAAGAATGGGTACCGTTACCCGTAAGGATAAGGTTGGCATTTTATAGTCTCCTGAGTCACCGGCGAGTGCCGGTAACTCAGGAGTAAAGACCCGCTAACTGCGCCGCACAAGGCGTACAGCGCAGTATTCACGGGGGCTAGCGGTTCTACTAACGATGAATCTTGATTTCCACGCGACGGTTCAGCTGACGGCCATCGGCTGTCTTGTTGTCCGCCACTGGGGTGCTTTCGCCTGCACCGACCACGTCTACGACGTTGTTCGGCGATACGCCATTGGCCACCAGATAGTCCGCCACAGACTGCGCGCGGCGTTCCGAAAGTTTCTGGTTGTAGGTGTCGGCACCGACACTGTCGGTATGCCCGCTAACGGTCAGCTTGGCATTCGGCGCTTCGTTTTTCAGGCGTGTGGCAATGGTGTCGAGCTTGGTTTTGTCGGTGGCAGTGAGCTTGGCCGAGTCGAATTCGAACAACACATCGCGCACCACGATGACTTCGTCTTCAACCACTACGACTTGCTCTTGCACCTCCTCGACCACAGCCGGTGGTGGGCAGCCATTGGCGTCCACTTTGGTGCCTGGCGGAGTGCCCGGGCACTTGTCACGGCTATCTGGCACGCCGTCACCGTCTTCATCGCCATCACCATGGCTCCAGCAATACCCGGCGGCCAGTGCCGCGCCACCTAAGGCGCCCCAGCCAGCCCAGGACGAACTTTCAATGGCACCCAACGCGGCGCCACCTACACCACCAACCGCTGCACAGGTTGGCCAATCGCTTTTCTGTAAACCGGCGCAGCCGGTAAGCAAGGTACTCAACAGAATCAGGGGTACCGCAGTCCGTTTAATGCTCATATGCACACTCTCCTCAGGGGATCGGCGTAAACCGACACTCTCGGATTAAAGACGGCACTTTTAGAATCCGCCAGCACTAGGCCATATCGCTGCATCAAGCTAGGCTTGTCGCTCATGTTCGAGGATTTTCGATGACCGACAGCTTTTCTGCGCGCACCCCGCAACAGGCGGTGGCAGCGCTTCTGGACCGTTACGCACCGAAGCGCCTGTTGGTGGTGGGTGCAGTGGACTTTCCGGCCGTACTGGCCTTCCAGCAGGCCCACCCGGACAGCGTCTGCGCCGTCGCCCCGGCCGGCCCGCTGCCCGCCGAACTGGCAGCGCAACGTTTCGACCTGGCCCTGATTGCCGACTGCCTGGAACACCTGCCCAAACGCACCGGCCTGGAACTGCTGGGCGGCATCCGCAACCTGAATGCCAGCCGCCTGGCCGTGCTGGTCGACCTGCCCGCCTGCGGCCTGCACGACACCGACCTGTATGCCCTGGCCCTGCAAGCCAGCGAACGCTTCAAGCGCGACGAACAGGTGCTAACCCTGTTCACCTACGATCTGCGTGAATACAAACAGGTACCCGACTGGCTCAATGCCAAGTTCTGGGCCAACCCGGAAAACTTCGGTAAGTACTGGTGGTAGACGCCATGCCCCCAACAAACACAACCGCCGACGCCGCCTGCCCCTGCGGCAGCGGCAATCTGCTCAGCACCTGCTGCGGCCATTACCACGACGGCACCCCGGCACCGAGCGCGGAAACCCTTATGCGTTCGCGCTACAGCGCTTATGTGCTGGGCCGCATCGATTATCTCAAGGCCACTACCCTGCCCGCCCAGCAAGCCGATCTGGATACCGTCGCCATGCAGATATGGAGCGCCCAGAGCACCTGGCTGGGGTTGGAGGTGGAAAGTGCCGAAGTGCATGGCGGCAAGCCGGAACACGCCTTCGTCACCTTTACCGCACGCTGGCACGACGACAACGGAGAGCATGCCCACCGCGAGCGTTCGGGATTTGTGCAGATCGACGGGCGTTGGTACTTCATCGACAGCACCGTGCCGTTGAAGGCCACGCGCAATGACCCGTGCCCCTGTGGTGGGGGATTGAAGTTCAAGAAGTGTTGCGCGGGGTTTGTATAACGCCATGCTTTCTGTGGGAGGGGCTTCAGCCGCGAGCTCTTGACCTTAAAAGCTCGCGGCTAAAGCCCCTCCCACAAAAAACAAAGCCCGCTTTCGCGGGCTTGTTTTTATTCCTGCAATTTCAAGTGCGAGATATCCGGCGGCGGGCCGGCCGGGGCGGTTTTGGCCTGGCCCATATCGCTGCCGGCCGGAGCCAGGCTGAACTGGCTGAGGTCAACCTTGGGCGCAACCGGTTCGGGTTTCTCGTCCTGCAGATCGACACCCACCGGGGCAATACCGAAATCGGGTGCTTCCACGTCGCTGAAGGCAGCCATGTATTCGTCTCGGGGTGCCACCACCAGCGGCTTGGGCGAACCCGCGCTACTGGCAGCCGCTAGCGGTGCGGCAACCGGAGCAGGCGCTGGCGCTGGCGGCTCGTAAGGCGGTGGCGGAGCCATCTCCACCTCTTCGATCTCGACATCCATATTGCACACTTCAACCACGGCACCGGCTCGCTCGATGGTGGCGCGGTACTTTTCTGCGGCAGCTTCGTCCAGGTTGTTTTTGATCACCAGACGGCGGCCGGAAAACAGCAAGGCAATGCGCTGGGCATCGGCCTGGAACAGTTTGGCCATATTGGCTTTCACCAGGTCCAACTGGGCACCGGGCACCAGCTGTCCAGAGAAAGCGATCTCGTAGCGGCTCATCGTCACACTCCTGTCCGAGTCAGGCCCAAGGTTTCACACAGTCTGAAGTATGGCGTAGATTTTTTTATATAAACAACACGTTGCCGGGAAGCTGCGGGTTGGGACACACTCGGCTGACAAGGGAGTAAGTCGATGCGGCAGTGCACCACCCATTTTGCCTTTATCGTTCTGCTGGGCCTGGTTTCGGGCTTGAGTGGATGCTCGTGGTTTGCCGGCAATCTGCAAGACCCGAGCATCCAGCTGCAGAAAGTCGAGGTGATCAAAGCCAAGCTGGTGGAGCAGGAGTTCCTGCTACATCTGCGCATCGATAATCCCAACGACCGCGACTTGCCCATCCGCGGCCTGACCTTCAGCCTCTACCTCAATGACATCAAACTGGCCGATGGCGAGTCGGATGTCTGGGCCACAGTGCCCGCCAACGGTCATCGGCGGATCAAGATTCCGCTGCGCACCAACCTCTGGGGCAAGCTCAAACCCATCGCCAAAATGCTGGAAAAACACGACCAGCCGATCCGCTACCGCTTCTATGGCGTAGCCGATACCGGGGTGTTGTTCGGCTCGAGCGTGCACCTGGAGCGAAATGGCGAGATAATTCCCGGCGATTTTATTCCGGAGTAACCCGCTAATGAGCCAAGAACCCCACGTCCACGGTCCCGACTGCAACCACGACCACGACCATGATCACCACCATGACCACGGCCACGTGCACGGCCCGGACTGCAACCACGGGCATCAAGAGCCTGTGCGCAATGCGTTGAAAGACGTTGGCCGCAATGATCCCTGCCCTTGCGGGAGCGGCAAGAAATTCAAAAAATGCCACGCGGCGTGACGACGTAAGTCGTCACCCAGGTTGGGTTGAGCGAAGGCGAAGCCCAACGTTGCTCACAATTGTTGGGCTTCGCTGCGCTCAATCTGCGTACTGTAGGAGCGGCTTCAGCCGCGATGCCCTGCAAACATCAATCGCGGCTTAAGCCGCTCCTACGGCTCTAGCCTGAACCATCCCTGCTTCCTGTCAGTCAGTTGCTTACTTGTCTTAACGGAGCTTCCCGATGATCGATCTGTATTACTGGACCACCCCCAACGGCCACAAGATTTCGCTGTTTCTCGAAGAAGCCGGTCTGCCGTACAAGGTTTTCCCGATCAACATTGGCAAGAACGAGCAGTTCGCTGCGGACTTTCTGAAGATTTCCCCCAATAACCGTATCCCCGCCATCGTCGACCATCAGCCCGCAGACGGCGGCGAGCCGCTGTCGATTTTCGAGTCGGGGGCGATTCTGTTGTACCTGGCAGAGAAAACCGGCCGGTTTCTCCCCACCGATCTGCGCGGCCGCCAGGAGTGCCTGCAGTGGGTGTTCTGGCAAATGGGCGGACTGGGACCGATGGCCGGACAGAACCACCACTTCAATCTGTTCGCCCCGGAGAAAATCCCCTACGCGATGAAGCGTTATGTGGATGAAACCGCGCGGCTGTATGGCGTACTGAACAAGCAACTGGAAGGCCGCCGCTTTATCTGCGGCGACGACTACAGCATCGCCGACATGATCAGCTACCCCTAGATCGTGCCCCACGAGCGCCAACAGCAGAACCTGGCCGATTTCCCCGATCTGCAGCGCTGGTTCAATGCCATCAAGGCGCGGCCGGCCACCGAGCGGGCCTATGCCCTGGCCGAGCGCATCAACCCGCAAGCGAAAAAATAACCCGCGCTTCACGCCCGTCCTCGCTTGCGCGGCGGCGGACGCCTCACTAACGTAGCGCCTGCCGTTTTTTATTCGTTTTTCGCAACGTAGCAGGAGCTTCAAACCATGGCGTCGCCATTCTTCACGCGCTTCGCAGGTGCCGCTGTCATTGTCGGCGCTGTGAGTATCAGCGGTTGCCAGAGCTGGCTGAACAGCCACTATGCCGACAGCTTGCCGCCGACCTCCGGCATCCAGCCGGTCAAGGGCCTGGCCCAGAGCGTGTCGATCCGCCGCAATGCCCTGGGCATGCCACTGATTGAAACCACCACCTTCCACGACGCGCTGTTCACCCTCGGCTATGTGCACGCTGGTGATCGCCTCAGCCAGATGGTGGGCATGCGCTTGATGGCCGAAGGTCGTCTGTCAGAGATGGTCGGCCCCGGGGCCCTGGAGATCGACCGTTTTATGCGCGCGGTCAATCTCAAGCAAAGCGCCGAAGTGCTGTACAAAAGCTCCTCACCGCGGATGAAGAAGTTCTTCGAAGTCTATGCCCGCGGCGTCAACGCCTACCTGTATCGCTACCAGGACCGGCTGCCCATGGACCTGGCCGAATCCGGCTACAAGCCGGCCTACTGGAAGCCGGAAGACTCGGTGCTGATCTTCTGCCTGCTGAACTTTGGCCTGTCGGTGAACCTGCAGGAAGAGATCGCTTCCTTGGCGCTCGCACAGAAAGTCGGTAGCGACAAGCTGGCCTGGCTGACCCCGACCTACCCCGACGAACCCCTGCCATTCGATGAAGCCGACAAGCTCAAGGGCCTGGTATTGAGCGGGCAGATCCAGGGGCTGAGCGCCCTCGGCAAGGTCACCGAACAAATCGCCGGCCTCGATATGCTCGGCGTCGCCGCCTCCAACAACTGGGCCATTGCCCCGCAGCGCAGCCGCAGCGGCAAGAGCCTGCTGGCCAACGACACCCACCTGCCGCTATCCATGCCCTCGGCCTGGAACTATGTGCAGATCCGTTCGCCGAAATTCCAGGCCGCCGGCGTTTCCATCGCTGGCGTACCGGCAGTGGTCGCCGGTTTCAACGGCAAGCTGGCCTGGGGCATGACCATGGTCATGGGCGACAACCAGGACCTGTTCCTGGAGAAGATCAAACGCCAGGGCAGCCAGGTGCTGTATGAGGCCGACGGCAAGTGGGTAGCGGCCAAGGTGCGTCAGGAAACTTTCTTTATCAAAGGCCAGCGCCCGGTGCGCGAGGCGATTTACGAGACCCGCCACGGCCCGCTGCTAAACAGTGTGCTCGGCGAGCGCAAACAAATGCTGCAGCCGCTGCAGATCCAGAGCGGCTATGGCCTGGCCCTGCAAAGCGCGGCGCTGGATGGCGACAAGACCCTGGATGCCTTCTTCAACCTGTCCCGCGCGCAATCGGTGGACCAGGCCTTCGAAGCCGCCCGCGATATCCGCGCCATCCCGCTGAACCTGGTATTCGCCGATGCCGAGCATATTGCCTGGCAAGTGACCGGCCGCTACCCCAACCGCAAAGCAGGTGTGGGCCTGCTGCCCTCCCCCGGCTGGAATGGCCAGTACGACTGGGACGGTTATGCCGACCCGATGCTGCACCCCTATGACCAGGACCCGCCGCAAGGCTGGCTGGGCACCGCCAACCAGCGCACCATCCCCCGCGGGTATGGCATGCAGCTGTCCAACTCCTGGTACTACCCGGAACGCGGCGAGCGCATCGCGCAGCTTGCGGGTGCCGGAAAGCACGATGCGAAAAGCATGATCGCCATGCAGTACGACCAGACTTCACCCTTCGTGGCCAAGCTGCAGGGTATGTTCGAAGCACCGGGCATGGCCCAGCCGCTGAAAAAAGCCATCGACGCCCTGCCCGCTGCCGACCGCGCCAAAGCCCGGGAAGCCTATAGCCGCTTGATGGCCTTCGACGGCAACCTGCGCGCCACCTCGGCCGATGCGGCGCTGTACGAAGCCTTTCTGCAGGAAAGCATGCGTCAGACCTTCCTCGACGAACTGGGCCCGGACAGCAGCGCCGCCTGGAAAGCCCTGGTGGACAGCGCCGACCTGTCCTACTCGGCACCTGCCGACCATCTGCTGGGGCGCGACGACAGCCCGTTCTGGGATGACGTGAAAACCCCGCAAAAAGAAGACAAACCGGCGATTCTCGCGCGCAGCCTGGTGGCCGCGGTGAACTTCTGCGAAAGCAAACTGGGTGCCGACCGCGCCACCTGGCAATGGGGCAAGCTGCACAGCTACACCTTCGCCACCGACACCACGCAGATGGCCAAGTACATGAGCAGTGGCGATGCCACCAGCATCAATGCGCTCAAGGGCTATCTGGACCGCGGCCCGTACCCCGCCGACGGCGATCACAGCACCCTCAACGTCTCGGCCTTCCACTGGGGCGACGGCTTCGATACCTGGCTGATTCCGGCCATGCGCATCGTCGTCGACTTCGGCCAGCCCGAACCGATGATGGGCCTGAACAGCACCGGTCAATCCGGCAACCCGGCCAGCCCGAACTATGCCGACGGTATCGACGCCTGGCTGAAGGGCCAGTACATGACCTTCCCGTTCCAGTCGCAGAACCTCGACAAGGTGTACGGCACCAAACGGCTGATGCTGACCCCGGGCAAGTGATGACCGTTCGTCGAGCCTGGCTGAACTTAAGCCGGGCGCGGCGACTCAGAGACAGTGGACTTACTCCATAGATCTTTTTAGGGCACCTTCGGGTGCCCTTTCTTTTGCCTGCTGTTTTCCGTTGATGCCGCGGGCCATATGACAAAGCGATGAACATCCGGTTGAACTTAACTCCGCAGGGCCGTTCAGACCCTATGCATCGTTTGATTCTCCGGGCGCCCCCTAGGCGCCTATTTTTTTGCCCGCAGCTTTCCCACAGCCAATAAAAAACCGGCACAAGGCCGGTTTTTTATTGGCTGAGCGAACCGCTCAATCCAGCATCCCCACATGCTTGGGATGGCTGGCCACACGGTCCAGCCAGGCGCGTACCGCCGGGTAGGGTTCGAGATCGAAACCACCCTCGTGCGCCACATGGGTGTAGGCATACAGGGCGATATCGGCGATGGAGTAATGATCGCCCACCAGGTAATGGGTCAGCTTCAACTGCTGTTCCATCACTTTCAGTGCCTTGTAGCCGCCCTTGCGCGTGGCCTCGTACTCAGCCCGGCGCTCTTCCGGTAAGCCCTGATACAGCTTGATAAAGCGCGCCACGGCAATGTACGGCTCATGGCTGTACTGCTCGAAGAACTGCCACTGCAGCACCTGGGTACGCAGGCGCGGCTCGGTGGGCAGGAACTCGCTGCCATCGGCGAGGAAATTCAGAATCGCATTGGACTCCCACAGGCAGCTGCCGTCTTCGAACTGCAGCACCGGAATCTTGCCGTTGGGGTTCATGGCGAGAAAGTCCGGGGTCTGGGTTTCGCCCTTGAGAATGTCCACCGGCACCCACTTCGACTCTTTGCCGAGCAGGTGCAGCATCAATTTGACCTTGTAGCAGTTGCCGGAGAGGTAATCGCCGTAAACCTTGTACATAGCAACCTCCTGTGGTGCGGGTTATTCGATGACTTATGCGGCCTGATCCAGCTGCGCTTGGCGGATGACATTGGCCAGTCGCGACAACCCTTCACCCAAGCGGTCCGGCGAAATATGGCTGAAGTTCAACCGCAGGTAACCGGGGTTTTCTTCCGGCTGGGCGAAGAACGGCTCGCCAGGCATAAAGGCCACGTTCTCTTTCAGCGCTGCATCCAGCAGGGTACGGGTGTCCAACGGCTGCTTGAGGGTGAGCCAGAAGAATAGGCCGCCCTGCGGTATGTTCCACTCGGCCAGGTCGGCGAAGTGTTCTTCCAGCGCGACCTGCATGGCATCGCGGCGCACGCGGTAGAAGTCACGCAGCTCGGCCAGGTGCGATTTGTACTTCTCGGTACCCAGCCATTGCAGCGCCTGCCATTGGCCAACGCGGTTGGTGTGCAGGTCGGCCGATTGCTTCAGGCGCAGCAGGTGCGGGAACAGGTCCGGGGTGGCGATCAAAAAGCCGACACGCAGGCCCGGCAGCAGGGTTTTCGACACGGTGCCGGTGTAGATCCAGCTGGCCTTTTTCAGGCGGCTGACGATGGGCGTGGCGCTGCCGGCATCGAACACCAGCTCGCGGTAGGGTTCGTCTTCGATCAGGGTCACGCCGAACTCGTCGAGCAAGGCGGCCACGGCATCGCGTTTGGCTTCGCTGTAACGCACCGCTGAGGGGTTCTGGAAGGTCGGGATCAGGTAAGCGAATGCTGGCTTGTGCTGCTCCAGGCGCTGGCGCAGCGCATCCAGCTGCGGGCCGTCGGCTTCCTGGGGCACGCTCAGGCAATCGGCACCGAACAACTGGAAGGATTGCAGCGCGGCCAGGTAGGTCGGCGCTTCCACAAGGATTTCGGTGCCCGGATCAATAAACAGCTTCGAGGCCAGGTCGAGGGTCTGCTGCGAACCGCTGACGATCAGCACCTGGCTGGCGTCGCAAGCGATGCCCAGGGAGCGGGCGTCGGCGGCGATGGCTTCACGCAGGGCCGGCTCGCCTTCGCTCATGCCGTATTGGCCCATGCTCAGCGGCATCTCGGCCCACTCCACCTTCGGCAGCATGGGTTCGGCCGGCAGGCCACCGGCAAACGACATCACTTCCGGACGCTGGGCAGCAGCCAGAATTTCGCGGATCAAAGAGCTTTTAAGACGGCTGATACGTTCGGAGAAGGCCATACAAGTCACCGGTAGCAAAGGCAGGGAAAAATAAGTCAAACTGGTTGACCGAAATCGCTTGAACCGAAACTACGACGATACGGATAAGAACGTCAATATGCTTGACCTTAAAAACTCAACCACTCAGCAAAATGCCATGGAAGCGTTTTTCTTCGGCTACCAGGCATTCACCGCCAAAGCCGATGAAATGCTCGCTCGCCGGGGCTTGAGTCGCGTACACCAGCGCATCCTTTTCTTCATTGCCCGAAGTCCGGGCATGAATATGAAGGAGCTGCTGGCTGTGCTCGGGGTCAGCAAGCAGGCGCTGAATATGCCGCTGCGCCAGTTGCTGGAAATGGACCTGGTGCACAGCGATGCCGCCACCGACGACAAACGCAAACGTCTGCTCTATCTCACTCCGGAGGGCGGCAAGCTGGAAGGCGCGCTGCGCCGCGAACAGGTGAAGCTGCTGCGCCGCGCCTTCGATGAAACCGGCGAGCAGGCGGTAAATGGCTGGTTTGCGGTAAACCAGGCCCTGGCCCGCCAGGCGATTTCCGGCGACGAGTAAGCACAGTCCGTGAGAAACAGCCGATCCAGCACAACTGTATGGCTGTTTGCGCCAATTGCTGTATCGGGACGGCAACCCTCGCCACGCTTAGGCTGAGCGCTCATCCGGAGTGGAACACCATGAGCCTCGACCTGCTGCTTGCCTTTGTCGCCTTCGCCTTCGTCACCTCGGTGACGCCCGGCCCGAACAACACCATGCTGCTCGCGTCCGGGGTGAACTTCGGCATTCGCCGCACCTTGCCGCATATGCTCGGCATCAGCTGCGGGTTGATGTCGCTGGTACTGGCGGTCGGTCTGGGCCTGGGCCAACTGTTTAAACAGGTGCCGATGCTGTACGTGCTGCTGCGCTATGTGGGTGCCATCTATCTGCTCTATCTGGCGTGGAAAATCGCCCGCTCCGCGCCACCCGAAGCCAATAGCGCCGAGCGCGGCAAACCCTTCGGGTTTTTCCAGGCAGTGGCCTTTCAATGGATCAATCCCAAGGCCTGGATCATGGCCATCGGTGCCATTACCACCTTTGCCCCGCAGGAAAATTTCGTGGTCAATGTGCTGCTGATTGCCGCGGTGTTCGCCCTGGTCAATTGCCCGACCATGAGCGTCTGGACCGCCGCCGGCAGCCTGCTGCGCAACTGGCTGGGTAACCCGCGGGCGCTACGCTGTTTCAATATCAGCATGGCGCTGCTGTTGGTCGCCTCGCTCTACCCAATCTTCAAGGACGTGTGATGGGCCTTCCAGAAACCTCTGCTGCGCAACCGCTACGGCCGCTGGCCGATAGCTCGTCATCGGCGGTAGTCGCCGGCTTTATCGCCATGATGACCGGCTACACCAGCTCCCTGGTGCTGATGTTCCAGGCCGGCCAGGCTGCCGGGCTGAGCACGGCGCAGATCTCTTCATGGATATGGGCGCTGTCGATCGGCATGGCGATCTGCAGCATCGGCCTGTCGCTGCGTTACCGCACGCCAATCACCGTGGCCTGGTCGACACCGGGCGCTGCGCTGCTGATCACCAGCCTCGGCCATGTGAGTTATGGCGAGGCGATTGGTGCCTATATCACCTGCGCCGTACTGGTGATTATCTGCGGCCTGACCGGCAGCTTCGAACGCTTGGTCAAACGCCTGCCCGGCTCGCTGGCGGCGGCGTTACTGGCGGGCATTCTGTTCAAGATCGGCAGCGAAATCTTCGTCGCCGCCCAGCATCGCACCGCTCTGGTGGTGACCATGCTGTTTACCTACCTGCTGGTAAAACGCTTGCAGCCACGTTATGCAGTACTGGCCGCGCTGCTGGTCGGCACCGCGCTGGCGGGGGCTATGGGCCTGCTGGACTTCAGCGGTTTTCATCTGCAGGTAGCGGTGCCGGTATGGACCACCCCGAGCTTCTCCCTGGCCGCCACCATCAGCATCGGCATTCCGCTGTTTGTGGTGGCGATGACCTCGCAGAACATGCCCGGCATCGCCGTGCTGCGGGCCGACGGCTATAGCGTGCCGGCCTCGCCACTGATCAGCGTGACCGGCATCGCCTCGTTGCTGCTGGCGCCGTTTGGCTCCCACGGCATCAACCTGGCGGCCATCAGCGCCGCCATCTGCACCGGCCCGCATGCTCACGAAGACCACAGCAAACGCTATACCGCCGCCATGTGGTGCGGGGTGTTTTACGGCTTCGCGGGGATTTTCGGTGCAACGCTGGCGGCGCTGTTTGCCGCGTTGCCCAAGGAGCTGGTGCTGTCGATTGCCGCCCTGGCGCTGTTCGGCTCGATCATCAATGGCCTGACCAACGCCATGGCCGAACCCAAGGAACGCGAAGCGGCGCTGATCACCTTTATGGTCACTGCCTCGGGCTTCAGCTTGTTTTCGATTGGCTCGGCGTTCTGGGGGATTGTGGCGGGGGTGCTGACCTTGCTGATCCTCAATTGGCGTAAGGCCTAGTTTTTTGTGGGAGGGGCTTTAGCCGCGATGCTTTTGACCTTGAAGAGCATCGCGGCTGAAGCCGCTCCTACGGGTTATGCGTTTTGCCGCCTTCACGCCAAGCGGAAATGCTCCACCATCCCCTGCAACTCATGACTCAAGCTGGCCAGCTCGATACTGGATGCAGCCGTCCCTTGCATGGCCATGGACGACTGATCGGCGCTGCTGCGGATATTGGTCACGCTG
Source organism: Pseudomonas sp. TE3786 (assembly GCF_054057335.1). NCBI lineage: Bacteria > Pseudomonadati > Pseudomonadota > Gammaproteobacteria > Pseudomonadales > Pseudomonadaceae > Pseudomonas > Pseudomonas sp. TE3786. Next base: position 22,207 of record NZ_JBSRZF010000026.1, on the reverse strand, counting down.
CGGTTGATCTCTTCGGCCACTGAGCTTTGTTGCTCAGCCGCCGCGGCAATCTGCTGGTTCATCTGGTGAATGACCGACACCGCCGCAGCAATGCTGCCCAGGGCGCTTTCGGTTTCCAGGGCGTCGCTGACGGTGAGCTCCACCAGGGCGGTGCTGCTCTGGATCTGTGTGACCGAGCTTTGCGCGCCTTTTTGCAAGGCGCTGACCAGCCGTTCGATCTCTTCGGTGGATTGCTGAGTGCGTTTGGCCAGGGCCCGCACCTCGTCGGCCACCACCGCAAACCCTCTGCCCTGCTCGCCAGCCCGCGCCGCTTCGATGGCCGCGTTAAGGGCGAGCAAATTGGTCTGCTCGGCCACGCTCTTGATCACGCTGAGCACCGAAACAATATTGTGGATCTCACTGCTCAGGCTCTGAATGCTGGCGCTGGCGGAGCTCGACGAAGCCGACAGTTGCTCGATCCGCGCCATGCTCTGGCGTACCACGTTCTGGCCATTGGCGACCTTGGTGTCGGCGGTTTCCGCGGCACCGGCCGCTTCCTCGGCATTGCGCGCCACCTCGTGGACGGTGGCAGTCATCTGGTTCATGGCGGTGGCGACCTGTTCGGTCTCTTCTTTCTGACTGGCCGCTTCGGCGTTGGTCTGTTCGGTGACGGCGGACAGCGAACGCGCCGAGGTGGCGATCTGGTTGATGCCGACCTGCAGGCTGCCAACCATGCCGCTGAGGCTGATCGACATCTGCTGCATAGCGCTTAACAACTGCCCCACCTCATCGTTGCCGCGCACCTGGATCTGCGTGCTCAGGTCGCCCTCGGCAATGCGCGTGGCCACATGGATCACGCTCTGCAGCGGTTTGACGATCACCCGGGTAATCAGCAGCGATGCACACAGCCCCACCAGAATCGCCAGGGCCGAGGAACCGAGGATCAGCACCGAGTTGGCTTGCAGCTCGGCCTGCATGGCGGCGTCCTGCGCGGCATAGGCCTGATTTACTTCGCTCATCACCTGTTCGGCGCGCTCACGCATCTGCGTATACACCTGACGCTCCTTGCCCAACAGGTCGGTGTATTCGGCCAGCTTGCCGCTGAAGGTGGTGATATTGGTGCTGACGTCGTTGAGCACGCTGACATAGCCGGCGTCTTTCACCGCGCCTTTCAAGGTTTCCGCCAGCTGCAAGGCGTCGTCGGCCTGGGCGATCTTGCTCGCCTGCGGGGCCTCGCCTTCCGCGGCCTTGCGGCTTTGTGCCAGACGCGCGTGGGCTTCGTTCATGGCTTGCAGCATCAGGCGCGACACCTGGCTGACCTGACCGGCCTGCTGGATAAATTCGGCACCGTTCTGGCCTTGGGAATCCTTCAGTTCATAGGCACCGTCGTCGGCCAGCCCGGCCTGCAGCAGATCGAGGTTATTGGCCACGCTGGTTACCGACCAACTGGCCATTTCCAGGGCCAGGTCCTTGGCCAGGGCCAACTCGACAAACTGATCGAACGAGGCGCGGTAACTGCTCAGGGCTTGTTCCACCGCCGCCATCGCCGGCGCACTGGCCGCTGATTGCCGCTTCAACGCAGCGGTGGCGGCGAGAATGCCCTCCACGCCTTTACGCAGCGAGTCGGCGGCTTTCGCATCGCCGCTGATGGAGAACGCCTGCTCGTCGAGACGCACGCGCAACACCGCACTGTTGATCGCCGACATCTGCTTGAGGCCGTCGAAGCGCTGGCTGATGGCCTGCAGCGAAGTCAGGCCGATGGCGGCGACCACGCCGGTGAGAAGCAATACCAGGCTAAATCCAGTGCCCAGCTTCTTTGCCATACCGAGGTTGGCAAAACGGCGTTGCAAGGCGGCAATCATCGCGCTAGTCCTCTATCGATCACATGCTCAACGACAGATCTGTCATTCAAGATTCGTGCGAAGTTGCGACGCCAGAGGAGGTTCTACAAGGGGCTTGAGCCAGCGGCATAGCAAATAGCTATGCCGAAGTCGTTTTCAGAACAAAAAACTGACGCCAAGGATTTATTCACGCCTGCGGCGCAGCATTGCGCGACGCCACCCCTGCCCTGCGGCCGCGCACACCGCTGGCAGCCAGCTGACGGGCTGCTGACAACAGACATCACACAACGAAAATTTACTTTTACGGCTACGCAAGTCGCCAGCGCCTACGCCAGCGCTCGGCTTTTCCCTTTGAAAGCTGCGTCGTTACTGAGCTAACGAAATTTATCCTCTAGCACTTTGGTCTAACAGTGCGTTGACAAAGGCGAATGGCTCTGCCGATAATCCCGCACAGTTGTACGACAACATATGACGACAATAACAATAAAAACGCAGGACCACGCCCATGACGACTCGTACCATCGCCAATCCCCTGCCGCGCCGCCCCTCGGCCCGGTCGTTCGTTCGCCCCCACGGGCCACCCCATCTTCTCGAATTCGCTGACGGCTAGTCGCTAAGCCGCAGCAATGGCTTGGCCGTGTTTACGGTTCAAGTTCAACGCCCTGGCACGGGGCACCACCGGTTCCACCCATGATGCAGGCCACGGTTTGGCCGGCAGTGGAACGGCTTTTTCAAAAAATGGGAGCACAACAACAATGACCACCCGCAAACCGACCACCCGCACCGCGCGCTCACTAACCCTGCTGGGTGCCGGCAGCTTGCTGGCTCTGCCACTGCTTGGTCAGGCCGAAGGTTTTATTGACGACACCAAGGCCACGCTTAACCTGCGTAACGCCTACTTCAACCGTAACTTCACCAACCCGGCCTACCCCAGTGCGGCCAACCCGCAGAACAAGGCCGAGGAATGGACGCAGAACTTCATTCTCGATGTGAAATCCGGCTATACCCCGGGCCCGGTCGGTTTCGGTGTGGATGTGCTGGGTCTGTACTCGCAGAAACTCGATGGCGGTAAAGGCACTGGGGGCAGCCAACTGCTGCCGATCCATGACGACGGCCGCCCAGCCGACAACTTCGGCCGCCTGGGCGTAGCCGCCAAGGCCAAGCTGTCGAATACCGAATTGAAGATCGGCGAATGGATGCCGGTGCTACCGATTCTGCGCTCCGACGATGGCCGCTCGCTGCCGCAAACCTTCCGCGGCGGTCAGGTGACTTCCCAGGAAATCACTGGCCTGACCCTGTACGGCGGCCAGTTCCGGCAGAACAGCCCGCGTAACGATGCGAGCATGGAAGACATGTCCATGAACGGCCGTGCGGCAGTGCTTTCCGACCGCTTCAACTTCGGCGGCGGCGAGTACAACTTCAACGAAAAACGCACCACCGTCGGCCTCTGGTATGCCGAGCTGGAAGATATCTACCAGCAGCAATATTTCAACGTGCTGCACAGCCAGCCGGTGGGTGATGTAACCCTGGGTGCCAACCTCGGCTACTTCATCGGCAAGGAAGATGGCAGCCAACTGGCCGGCGACTTGGACAACAAAACCGGCTTCGCCCTGCTCTCGGCCAAATACGGTGGCAGCACCTTCTATGTCGGCCTGCAGAAAGTCAGCGGCGACAACGCCTGGATGCGCGTCAACGGCACCAGCGGCGGCACCCTGGCCAACGACAGCTACAACTCCAGCTACGACAACGCCAAGGAAAAATCCTGGCAGCTGCGTCATGACTACAACTTCACCGCCGTCGGCGTGCCGGGTCTGACCCTGATGAACCGCTATATCAGCGGTGACAACGTGCACACCGGCGCGATCACCGATGGCAAGGAGTGGGGCCGCGAGTCCGAGCTGGCCTACACCGTGCAGAGCGGCACCTTCAAGAACCTCAACTTCAAGTGGCGCAACGCGAGCATCCGCCGCGACTACAGCACCAACGAGTTCGACGAAAACCGCCTGTTTATCAGCTACCCCTGGTCGCTGCTGTGATGTGACCGACGTCAACGGTGGAGCGGCACTATCGCTTGCTCCACCCGCCCTACTCCTCGTGTGTAAACACGTTTCGCCCGTCCTTGTGACGGGCTTTTTTATGCCTGTTCTACTGCGTTTCAGTAACGCCAGGAACAGCTGCCAGGAACAGCTGATAGCCATTAGCCGCCACCGAACATGGCAGCCCCCCAATCCAGGCATTATGCTGAGCACCATGCCTAGCCTCTATGCACCTTCACCCAGTTTTATCGACCTGCTGCTCGACGCCGTATGCGTTGTCGATCGCTCGGGTCACTTCGTCTATGTCAGCGCCGCCTTCGAACAGATTTTCGGCTACAGCCCGGAAGAGATCGTTGGCCGGCAGATGCTTGAGCTGGTGCACCCCGACGACCGCGACAGAACCATCCAGGCCGCCGCCGAAATCATGGCCGGCGAACCCAAGCTGCATTTCGAGAATCGCTATCTGCGCAAAGATGGCCAGGTGGTGCATATCATGTGGTCGGCACGCTGGTCGCCCTCCGATCAGTTGCGGGTGGCGGTGGCGCGGGATATCAGCGCGCGCAAACAGGCCGAGTCGATGCAGGCGGCGCTCTATGCGATTTCCGAAGCTGCGCACACTGCGGAAAACCTGCCAAGCCTGTTCGAGCGCATTCACCAGATCATCGCCGCGCTGCTGCCGGCGCTGAATTTCTCCGTCAGCCTGCGCGACGAACCAGACGGCGAGCTGGCGTTTGCCTATCACGTCGATGAGCAGCCCCAGGCGCAGACCAAAACCGATATCAGCCTGTTCAACCAGGAAATCCTGCGCAGCGGCCACGCGGTGTTGCTGACCCGGCAAACCCAACCCTGGCTACCCAAGCGCCTGCACCGTTTGCTCGGCAGCGATGGCCAACAGTGCTGGCTGGGGGTGCCGCTGCATTCGCACCAAAGCATCATCGGCACCTTGGTGTTAAAGCGTTATGCCGGCAGCGACCCGTACACCGACAAGCACCAGGAACTGCTGCAGTTTGTCTCCACCCAGATCGCCGCAGCCATCGAGCGCAAACAACTAACCGCCACCCTGCTGCATATCGCCCAGCATGATCAACTCACCGGCCTGCCCAATCGCGCGCTGCTGCATGACCGTCTGCACACAGCCCTGGCCCGTGCCCGCCGCGAATATGGGCAAGTGGCGCTGCTGTACCTGGACCTGGATAAATTCAAGGCGGTCAACGACCAGCATGGCCATGCCACCGGCGACCTGTTGCTGCAAGCGGTGGCGGCGCGGCTGAAGGCCAGCGTGCGTGAGGTGGACACCGTGGCGCGGTTTGGCGGCGATGAATTCGTACTGCTGCTGGAAAACGTCGAACTGCCCGACCATGCCCTAAAGGTGGCGCAGAAGATTCTCGACGCCTTGAGCCAGCCCATGGACTTGGCCGGTGTGCAGGTGCAGATCCTGCCGAGCATCGGCATGGCCTTCTACCCCGAACACGGCGACGCGCCCATGCAGTTGCTCAAGCAGGCGGACAGCTCGATGTATCACGCCAAGAATCAGGGTGGTAACCGCGTGGCATTCCACCCGCACAGCTAAACATCGGGGGTTTCAGGGGCGCTGCGCCTGTGCTTCCAACTGCGCCAGCCCCTGCTCAAAGGCCTGACCACACATTTTGTCCATATCCATGACCATATGCAGGGCCTTCATCAGCAGGTTCTTCGGCCCGCTCATGGCCCAGGTGACGCGCACCTTGTCGCCTTCGGGAACGAAGGTGAAGGCCACGTCGTTATTGGCGGCAAAGGGTTTGAGAAACTGCAGTTTCATGCGGATCAACTCATTCGGCCGGCTTTCGACAATGGTCGAACTGCCCTGCCCCACCTGCTTGTTACCCACCCAACTCTGCACCGCGCCGACCCCGCTGTTCGGGCCGCTGTAGGTCACCTGCATCTGCGGATCGAGCTTGGCCCAGGGCGACCATTGCTGCCACAGATGAAAGTCGTTGACCTGGGCAAACACCGTCGCCATCGGCGCAGCAATGCTGCGCGACCGTTGGACATGGAAGGTATCCGGCTGGCGCGACACCACCAGCAGCAACGCCGCCAGCACCAGCAGCACGGCAATCACGATAGAACTCAACATGGAGGCTCTCCGGGTCATGGTTCAGGCAGTCTCGTTCAAGTAAGCCGGCACTGGCACCGGGCATTTATGGCGCGCATGCGCTTCTGCTTGTGGTCATTGCTTGCAGCAGCTGTGGGCGGCACCGCTGGGTTGCTCATATTGGTCGTGCAGCTTCCACCAGAATTTGCCTGCACCGCCGAGGTCGGGCATGCCATCCCAGCCTTCGCGGCGACCGTAGGGGGTCAGGTCCATCCAGTTATTGGTGCCATCGAGCAGATCCAGGCCGCGGCCATAGCTGGAATAGGTATGGAACACCTGCTCGCCATCGCGCAGAAACACGCTGACGCCCGGCTGCTCGCCGCTCAGGTGGTGGTCCAGGCCCAGGCGCTGCAGCTCGGCCTGGTCGCGGTAGTTGTACTGCACCGGTGCCACGCTGGGGTCGAGGGTGACGTGGAAGTCGTAATTGAAGCGGCTGTTGAACGAAGAGAACCACGGCAAGCTCCAGCCCATGCGCTGCCGGAACGGCTCGATCTCGGCCAACGGTGCGCGGGACACCAGCACCAGTTGGGTATCGCGCGCCTGCATATGGGCCTGGTGGCCAATGTTATCGACCACAAAGGAGCAGCCCGGGCAGCCCTCGCCCGTGTCACGGTGAAACATAAAGTGGTAGACCAGCAACTGACTGCGGCCAGCGAATAGCTCCAGCAGGCTGACCTCGCCCTGCGGGCCCTCGAAACGGTAATCCGCCGTCACCGCCACCATGGGCAGGCGGCGGCGCTCCTGGTTGAGCAGGTCGCGCATTTTGGTAAAGGCCTTTTCCCGCACCAGCAAGGCTTTGCGCGCTTCAAGCCAGTGCTCCGGGCTGACGATTTCGGGTTTGCTGTTCATCGCGTTACCTCCGTTTGCAGGTGATTCGCTTAAACGTCCAACTCACGTACCGGCCGCACCTCGACGCAGCCCACCCGGGCAGCGGGAATCTTGCCGCCAATCTGGATGGCTTCGTTGAGGTCGCGGGCCTCGATCAGGTAGAAGCCGGCCAGTTGCTCTTTGGTTTCGGCAAACGGGCCGTCGGTGATAGACAGCTTGCCGCCGCGCATCCGCACCGTGGTGGCGGTTTCCACCGGGTGCAGGGCTTCGGCGGCGAGCATGCGGCCGCTGTCCTGCACGGCCTGCGCGTAGGCAAAACACTCTTCGTCCTTGGGACTGTCGGGCTGGCTGTGCAGCTCGTGTTCGTTGCTGTAGACCAGGCAGAGGTATTTCATCGCGGGCACTCCAGACAAAGGGGCTGTTTGCTCATTAGTCGAATGGCCTGCGCGCCAATCGACAGCCGTAGAAAAAATATTTCAGGCAGCGACAGGCGGTCGCCTACTGCTCGTTCAGTTCCCGCAGGCAGCCTTCGAGAAACTGCCGATCCGGCCCCTGCTGGGCCAAGGCCAGCGCCCGTTGATAGGCCGCTATCGCCGCCCGGTTCTGGCCCAGACGGCGGTGCAGATCGGCCTGCGCCGCGTGGGCCAGGTGGTAATCCGCCAGCTCGCCGGCGGCCAGGGCCTGCACTTGCGCGAGCGCCACCTCAGGGCCCTCGACCATGGCCAGCGCCACCGCCCGATTGAGCGCCACCACCGGCGATGGCGCGGCCTGCATCAGGGCACCGTAAAGACCGACGATCTGCTCCCAATCGGTGGCATCAGCGTGCGCCGCCTCGGCATGCACGGCGGCAATCGCCGCCTGCAAGGTATAGACGCCAAACTGCCGCGAGCGCAGGGCCTGCAGCACCAGGGCATCACCTTCGGCAATCAGCTCGCTCAACCACAGCGAGCGGTCCTGCTCACTCAAGCGCACCGGTTCGCCCTCTGCCGACAGCCGTGCCGGGCGTCGCGATTCGTTGAGCAGCATCAGCGCCAGCAGGCCCATCACTTCCGCCTCCGGCAGCAATTCCAGGAGCAGACGTCCCAGGCGAATGGCCTCGCTGGACAGGTGGCTGCGGGTCAGGGAATCGCCGGAACTGGCGAAATAGCCTTCGTTGAACACCAGATAGATCACCCGCAGCACCGCCTCCAGGCGCTCCGGCAGTTCGGCACGGCTGGGCACCTCATAGGGAATACCGGCGTCACGGATCTTGTTCTTCGCCCGCACGATGCGCTGGGCCAGGGTACTGGGGCTGCTGAGGTAGGCGCGGGCGATATCTTCGGTGCTCAGGTCGCAGATTTCCCGCAGGGTCAGGGCGACCTGGGCGTCGGCGCTCAGGGCCGGGTGACAGCAGGTGAAGATCAGCCGCAGACGGTCGTCTTCAACGCTGTCAACGTCGGTCTCATCGGTGCTCAGGGCGGCGAGCTGCTCGGCGTGCTGCTCGAGGGCGTCGAAACGCGCCTGACGGCGCAGATTGTCGATGGCCTTGAAGCGTCCCGCCGAGACCAGCCAGGCACGCGGATTAGCCGGCACACCGTCGCGTGGCCATTGCTCCATGGCGACGCGGAAGGCCTCGTGCAGGGCTTCTTCAGCCAGGTCGAAATCGCCGAGCAAACGGATCAGGGTGGCCAGCACGCGGCGCGATTCGTCGCGGTAGAGGGTGGCCAGGGTGTCGGTGAGGGTGGGCACCGGGACATCCTCGATTTGGGCTTGGGGAGATTCTAGGCTGCATTCGGGGGCTGTCGTACAGCGGAAGATTCTGGGCCCCAGCCTGCGCTGGGACGACGCAGGTTTGCGCTTCTATCACCGTCATCTCAGCGCAGGCTGGGATTCAGAAGGGCAGGTCAAGAGAAAATCCCCGCCCATAAAAAAGGTGCGCTCGTGGCGCACCTTGGGGTGTAGCGACAGCTCCAGGAAGAACGCCCCCAGGCTTGTGGCCCGAGCGCGGTTTGCGGGCAAGCCCGCGAACTCACAGCGGGGTCAGCAATTCACCGCGTTCGACAAAGGCCTGCAGATTGGCCAGCACCAGCTCTTCCATCTGCAGCCGGGTTTCTTCGGTGGCGCTGCCGACATGGGGCAGCAACATGACGTTATCCAGCGTGAACAGCGCCTCGGGCACCTTGGGCTCGGCTTCGAACACATCCAGGCCGGCACCGCCCAGGCTGCCATCCTGCAATGCGGCCACCAGCGCCTGCTCATCGATCACCGAGCCACGGGCGACGTTGATCACGATGCCGGTCGGCCCCAACGCCGCCAGTACCTCGGCGTTGACGATATGCTGAGTAGCCGCTCCGCCCGGGCAGGTCAACACCAGAAAATCGGCCCAGCGCGCCAGCTCCAGCAGACTCGCCGCATAGGTGTAGGGGCTGTCTTTGACCGGCGAGCGATTGTGGTAGCGCACCGCCATATCAAAACCGCTGGCGCGCTTGACCACCGCCAGACCAATACGCCCCAAGCCAACAATGCCCAGGCGCTTGCCACTGACCCGACGGGCCAGGGGGAAGTTGCCCTTGAGCCAGCCACCGGCCCGCAGAAAGCGCTCGGAGGCGGCCAGCTTGCGTGAGGTATCGATCATCAGGCCCATGGCCAGATCCGCCACGCAATCGTTGAGCACATCCGGGGTGGTGCTGACGGCAATGCCACGGTCGCGGGCGGCGTCTACAGCAATCGAGTCGTAGCCGACACCGAAGCTGCAAATCGCTCGGAGCTTGGGCATGGCGTTGAGTTGTGGCAGCGAGCAGCCGAAACGTGCCGAGGTGGCAAGCAGTTCGAACTCGGCACCGTGGGTGTTGAGGAAGGTGTGCGGGTCGGCTTGCTGCCACAGTGGGGTGACGTCGTAGTGATCGGCGAGGCTGCGGTGAAAGCGTTCGGTGATCGGGCCTACCTGTAGAACCTTGGGCTTGCTCATGCGGACTCCAACGTTTGCAGGGAATCGCGGCTGAAGCCGCTCCTACGAGGCCGCACAATCCGTAGGAGCGGCTTCAGCCGCGATGCTCTTGATCTACACCGGCACTCAGGTAATCGGTGCCGGGTTGAACAGGGTAATGTCGTTGTGCAGCTTGTGGTGCTCGGCCCAGGTTTTTTTCTTGCCGCTGGCCACATCCAGGTAGTAGTGGAACAACTCCCAGCCCAGCTCCTCGATGCTCGCCCGGCCAGTAGCGATGCGCCCGGCGTCGATGTCGATCAGGTCCGGCCAGCGTTGCGCCAGTTCGGTACGGGTCGATACCTTTACCACCGGGGCCATGGCCAGTCCGTAGGGCGTACCGCGGCCCGTGGTGAACACATGCAGGTTCATGCCGGCAGCCAGTTGCAGGGTGCCGCAGACAAAGTCGCTGGCCGGCGTGGCGCAGAAGATCAGGCCTTTCTGGTTAAAGCGCTCGCCAGGACCAAGCACGCCATTGATGGCGCTATTGCCGGACTTGACGATGGAGCCCAGGGACTTCTCGACGATATTCGACAAGCCGCCCTTCTTGTTGCCCGGCGTGGTGTTGGCGCTGCGGTCTGCTTCGCCTTTGGCCAGGTAACGGTCGTACCAGTCCATCTCGCGCACCAGCTCCTCGGCGACCTTTTTGTCTTGCGCTCGCGAGGTCAACAGGTAGATGGCATCGCGTACTTCGGTGACTTCGGAAAACATCACGGTGGCACCGGCACGCAGCAGCAGGTCGCTGGCATAACCCAGCGCCGGGTTGGCGGTGATGCCGGAGAAAGCGTCGCTGCCACCACACTGCATGCCCAGAATCAGCTCGGCGGCCGGCACGCTTTCGCGGCGGCGCAGATCGAGTTTTTTCAGGCGTACTTCGGCCAGTTCCATGATCTGTTCGATCATCTCGGTGAAGCCGTGGCTGGAGTCCTGCAACTTGTACAGCCAGGGTTCGCTGAGATCCACCGAGGCGTCGTCTTCGTGCATCACCTGGGCGGCTTGCAGCTTCTCGCAGCCCAGGCTGATCACCAGCGCTTCGCCACCGAGGTTGGGGTTGCGCGCCAGGTTGCGCACGGTGCGAATCGGGATATAGGCATCGGTGGCGGTGATGGCCACGCCGCAGCCATAGCTGTGGGTCAGGGCGATCACATCATCGACATTCGGGTACTTGGGCAGCAGCTCTTCCTTGATGCGTTTTACCGCATGGTCGAGCACCCCGGTCACGCACTGCACGGTGGTGGTGATGCCGAGGATATTGCGCGTGCCGACGGTGCCGTCGGCATTGCGATAGCCCTCGAAGGTATAACCCTCCAGCGGTTCCCCCCGGGCCGGCACCTCGGTGGCCAGCGGCAGGCTGTCCAGCGGCGGCGCGGTGGGCATGCGCAATTGGTCCTCCTGCACCCAGCTGCCACGGGGGATCGGCTTCAGGGCATAGCCGATGGTCTGCCCGTAGCGAATGATCCGTCCGCCCTCGGGAATATCCTCAAGGGTGATCTTGTGGCTTTGCGGCACCCGCTCAAGGGTGGTCAGGCCATCGGCGAAGGTGGTGCCCGCTGGCACCCCTTGGTCGTTGACCACAATCACCACGTTATCCAGCTCGTGCAAACGGATGTAGCGCGGCGAGTCGGAATGTTCAATCAACTGCATGACACTCGCTCCTCAGGAGTGGGCTGGTTTCAAGTCTTCGCTGTGGTGCAGGCCGCCACTGGTTGGCGGCTCTTTCAGCTCGATACGCTGAATCTTGCCGACGATCACCAAGTAGCTGAATACCGCGAGCAAGGCGTTGGCACCGACGAACACCAGGGCCCACTTGAACGAGCCCGTGGCGGCAATGATGTAACCGATCACGATGGGGGTGGTGATCGAGGAAATATTGCCAAAGGTGTTGAACAGGCCACCAGACAAACCGGCAATCTGTTTCGGCGAGGTATCGGCCACCACGGCCCAGCCCAGCGCACCAATGCCTTTACCGAAGAACGCCATGGCCATGAAACCTATCACCATCCACTCGGCTTCCACGTAGTTGCAGAACACCATGGTGGTCGACAGCAGCAACCCACAGACAATCGGCAGCTTGCGGGCAAAGGTCAGGGAATGGCCCTTGCGCAGCAGGTGATCGGAAATAACCCCGCCCAGCACGCCACCAATAAACCCGCAGATAGCCGGCAGGCTGGCGACGAAACCGGCCTTGAGGATGGTCATACCGCGTTCCTGCACCAGGTACACCGGGAACCAGGTGAGGAAGAAATAGGTGATGGCGTTGATGCAGTACTGGCTCAGGTATACGCCCAGCAGCATGCGATTGGTCAGCAGCTGACGGATGTAATCCCAGCGTGGGCCATCCTTCTTCCGGCTCTGGTCCATGTCCACCAGGCCGCCGTTGCTTTCGATATGGTCGATTTCCGCCTGATTGATGCGCGGGTGTTCCTTGGGGTTGTAGATGGTCTTCATCCAGATAACGGAGAAGATAACGCCCAACACGCCCATCACCACGAACACATGCTCCCAGCCCATGGCATGGACGATCCAGCCCATGATCGGCGCGAACAGTGCGGTGGCGAAGTACTGCGCCGAATTGAAGATCGCCGAGGCCGTGCCGCGCTCGGCAGTGGGGAACCAGGCCGCGACGATACGGGCATTACCAGGGAAGGACGGTGCCTCGGCAAAGCCGACCATAAAGCGCAGCACGAACAGCGTGGTCACGGCCCAGGCCACCGGCAGGCCGCCGACAAAACCTTGCAACAGCGTGAACATCGACCAGATGAAAATGCCCGCCGCGTAGACCTTCTTCGAGCCGAAGCGGTCCAGCAGCCAGCCGCCCGGAACCTGCCCGAGCACATAGGCCCAGCCAAAGGCGGAGAAGATATAGCCCAGGGTCACGGCATCGATGCCGAGGTCTTTCTGCAGGCTCGAACCGGCGATGGAAATGGTCGCGCGGTCGGCATAGTTGATGGTGGTGACCAGAAACAGCATCAGCAGAATCAGGTAACGCACCCGGGTAGGTTTGGTGTCTTGCATCGCGTGTTACTCCCACGTTTGTTCTTGTGGCGGGATAAAAATGCTGCGGGGTCCGCGGTTAGCGCACCAGGCAAGGCCGTTTGTTATCGAAGGTCCAATTCGGAATCAGGAACTGCATGGCCACGGCGTCATCGCGGGCATTCAGGCCCATGCCCTGGTACAGCTCGTTGGCCTTGGCCAGCGCATCCCAGTCCAGCTCCACACCCAGGCCCGGGGTCTTCGGCACCTGCACCAGGCCGCCTTCGATCTGCAGCGGGTTACGGGTCAGGTGCTGGCCGTCCTGCCAGATCCAATGGGTGTCGATGGCGGTGACTTTGCCCGGCGCGGCGGCGGCCACGTGGGTGAACATCGCCAGGGAAATATCGAAGTGGTTGTTGGAGTGCGAACCCCAGGTCAGGCCCCAGTCGTTGCACATCTGCGCCACGCGCACGGAGCCTTGCATGGTCCAGAAGTGCGGGTCGGCCAGCGGAATGTCGACCGACTGCAACTGAATGCAGTGGCCCATCTGCCGCCAGTCGGTGGCGATCATATTGGTGGCGGTGAGCAGGCCGGTTTCACGGCGGAACTCGGCCATCACTTCGCGGCCGGAAAAACCGTTTTCGGCACCGCAGGGATCTTCGGCATAGGCCAGTACGCCATGCAGATCACGGCACAAACTCACCGCCTCTTTCAGCGACCAGCCGCCGTTGGGGTCGAGGGTGATGCGCGCATCCGGAAAGCGCTCAGCCAGGGCGCGAATGGCTTCCACTTCCTGGGCACCGGCGAGTACGCCGCCTTTGAGCTTGAAGTCGTTGAAGCCATAGCGGGCGTGGGCGGCTTCAGCCTGGCGGACGATGCTCTCAGGGTCCAGCGCGGTCTGGTTGCGCGCGCGGAACCAGGCGTCATCGGCATCGTCTTCGCTGCGGTAACCGAGGGTAGTTTTATTTCGGTCACCGACATAAAACAGGTAGCCGAGCATCTCCACCGCCTCACGCTGCTGGCCTTCGCCGAGCAAGGCCGCTACCGGCACGTCGAGGAACTGGCCGAGCAGATCGAGCAGCGCCGACTCCAGTGCGGTGACGGCATGGATGGTGATGCGCAGGTCGAAGGTTTGCAGGCCACGGCCGCCGCTGTCGCGGTCGGCAAAGGTCTGCCGCACCTGGTTGAGCAAGCCATTGAAGTTGCCGATGGATTGCCCCAGCAGCAGGCTGCGGGCGTCTTCCAGGGTCTGGCGAATACGTTCGCCGCCCGGCACTTCGCCAACGCCGACATGGCCGGCGCTGTCTTTGAGAATAAGGATGTTGCGGGTAAAGAACGGACCATGGGCGCCGCTCAGGTTGAGCAGCATGCTGTCGTGCCCGGCTACCGGGACAACCTGCAATTCAGTGATGACGGGAGCGCTGGCATGCGCTTGCCCGGAGCGTGCTGTGTTCATAACCGTTTCCCTATTTGTTTTTATGCGGGGACTGGCTGAATTGATGTGTGTGGGGAAAGCGGCCGACGCCGCCCTCCCCGCCACCGCAACGGGGTTAACCGATGTAGGTGGTTTTTACCGTGGTGTAGAACTCGGCCGCGTAACGGCCTTGTTCGCGCGAACCGTAGGACGAGCCTTTACGACCACCGAACGGCACGTGGTAGTCCACACCGGCGGTTGGCAGGTTGACCATCACCATGCCGGCCTGGGCGTGACGCTTGAAGTGGTTGGCGTATTTCAGCGAGGTGGTGGCGATACCCGCCGACAGCCCGAACTCGGTGTCGTTGGCCATCGCCAATGCCGCTTCGTAATCTGCCACTTTCACCACGTTGGCCACTGGGCCGAAGATTTCTTCACGGCTGATGCGCATCTCTGCACTGCTGTCGGCAAACAAGGTGGGCGCGAGGAAGTAGCCTTCGGTATCGCAGGTCACCAGACCGCCGCCCGCCACCAGGCGCGCACCCTCTTCCTGACCGATGCCGATATAGCGCAGGTCCTGGTCGAGTTGGGCTTGGGAAACCACCGGGCCGATATCGGTGCCGGCTTTCAGGGCGTGGCCGACTTTGATCGACTTCATGCGCTCGGCCACGGCTTCAACAAACTTGTCGTGGATGCCGGCAGTCACGATCAGACGGCTGGAGGCGGTGCAACGCTGGCCGGTGGAGTAGAAGGCGCTTTGTACTGCCAATTCCACAGCCAGTTTGAGGTCGGCGTCGTCGAGGATGATCTGCGGGTTCTTGCCGCCCATCTCCAACTGCACCTTGGCACCGCGGGCGACGCATTGGGTGGCGATATTGCGACCCACGCCAACCGAACCGGTGAAGCTGATGCCGTCGACTTGTTTGTTATTGACGATGGTTTCACCGACCACACGGCCAGAGCCCATCACCAGGTTGAACACGCCAGCCGGGAAGCCGGCGCGGGAAATGATTTCGGCAATCGCCCAAGCGCAGCCCGGAACCAGATCAGCCGGCTTCAGCACTACGCAGTTGCCATAGGCCAGGGCCGGGGCGACTTTCCAGGCCGGAATGGCGATGGGGAAGTTCCACGGGGTGATCAGACCGACCACGCCCAGCGGCTCACGGGTGACTTCCACGGAAACGCCGGGACGCACCGAGGCCAGCACTTCACCAGCCTGGCGCAGGCATTCGCCAGCGAAGAATTTGAAGATATTGCCAGCGCGGGTCACTTCGCCGATGGCTTCGGGCAGGGTTTTGCCCTCTTCACGGGCCAACAGGGTGCCGAGCTCTTCGCGGCGGGCGAGGATTTCACTGCCGACTTTATCCAGGGAATCGCTGCGCGCCTGGATGCCGGAGGTGGACCAGGCCGGAAACGCCGCACGGGCGGCGTCGATGGCTTGGTTGACTTGGGCGACATCGGCCTGGGCGTATTCACCAATCACATCGGCCAGGTCGGACGGGTTGACGTTGTTCGAATAGCTGGCACCCGCCACCCACTCGCCGCCGATGAAATTATCGAAACGCTTTTGTTCGCTGTTGGCCACGGGAGCCTCCTGAAGAAACCACAGCCGCCTGGTGTGGCGGCTGGCTGATAACGGAATGCGCTAGGTTGCAGACCTCTTTCGAGGGGCGATTATTGCGGACCCTGGGCGTGGATCAGCGCCGCCAGTTGTTCGTACTCGGCGGGCAGCAGGTCGGTCAGCGGTGCACGTACCGGGCCGGCATCGTAACCAATGATCTTGGCACCGGCCTTGACGATGCTCACGGCGTATCCGGCGCGCTTGTTGCGGATATCCAGGTACGGCAGGAAGAAGTCATCAATGATCTTGCCGACGGTCTCGTGATCGTCTTTGGCGATGGCGTGGTAGAAGTCCATCGCGGTTTTCGGAATGAAGTTGAACACCGCCGAGGAGTAAACCGGTACGCCCAGCGCCTTATAGGCAGCGGCGTAGACTTCCGCGGTCGGCAGGCCGCCGAGGTAGCTGAAACGATCACCGAGGCGACGACGGATGGACACCATCAGTTCGATATCGCCGAGACCGTCTTTGTAGCCGATCAGGTTCGGGCAACGCTCGGCCAGCTGTTCCAGCAGGGTTGGGGTCAGGCGGCAAACGTTACGGTTGTAGACCACCACGCCGATTTTTACCGACTTGCACACTTGCTCAACGTGCAGGGCCACGCCCTCTTGGCTGGCTTCGGTGAGGTAGTGCGGCAGCAGCAGCAAACCTTTGGCACCCAGGCGCTCGGCTTCCTGGGCCATTTCGATGGCCTGGCGGGTTGGGCCGCCTACACCAGCCAGAATCGGTACGCTGCCGGCGCAGGTGTCTACGGCAGTCTTGATCACCGAGGAGTATTCGCGATTGGTCAGCGAGAAGAATTCGCCCGTACCACCGGCGGCGAACAAGGCCGACGCACCGTATGGCCCCAGCCATTCCAGGCGACGGATATAGGATTGGGGATTGAAATCGCCGGCTGCGTCGAAGTCAGTCACAGGGAAAGACAGCAGGCCGGAAGAGAGGATGGACTTCAGTTCTTGTGGATTCATTATTCGAACACCCTGTAAAGCGCGTAGTGGATTAAGGCGTGGCAGAAGGATCGCCCTGCAGCCAAAGAAAAGGCGCCGGGCTCAATCGCAAACGCAGAGTTACGTTATCGTACAACTATCAAGACTGTCATCCCCTTTTCTTTGCCGGTCGTCTACGACCATAGGCGTACTCGCCCTGCCCAACCTTGTTGCTTTACCCTCTTTCAGCATCACGCCAACCCGGCAAAAGGCTGTTCCAGAAGCCTTACACCTCCAACCACGGTAAGTTCCGCGGTGTCTGTAGTGCTAGGTTGAAGGCAGTCTACCGAGCAAAACCCCTAGCGAATTTTCTACCTAAGTCGCGTTGACAAAGATTGCGAGGGCTGTTGATAATCCAGCCAAGTCATACGACAACCGATAACAGCGCACCGCTATCGAGCATTGTTGATCGGCATTGATCGAACCCATAAAAACAAACACAAGAAATTCAGGGCCCCGTCATGACCAGTACCACTAACGCCCCCACTCCGTTCAATCGCCTTCTTCTTACCGGTGCCGCTGGCGGCCTGGGTAAAGTGCTGCGCGAAACCCTGCGCCCCTACGCCAAGGTGCTGCGCCTTTCCGATATCGCGGAAATGGCTCCGGCCGCCGGCAGCCATGAAGAAGTGCAAATCTGCGATCTCTCCGACAAACAGGCCGTGCATCAATTGGTCGAGGGGGTGGACGCCATCCTGCACTTCGGCGGTGTTTCGGTAGAGCGGCCGTTCGAGGAAATCCTCGGTGCCAATATCTGCGGTGTGTTCCATATCTATGAAGCGGCGCGCCGCCATGGCGTGAAGCGCGTGATCTTCGCCAGCTCCAACCATGTGATCGGCTTCTATAAGCAGGACGAGAAACTCGACGCCGCCTCCCCTCGCCGCCCGGATGGCTATTACGGTCTTTCCAAGTCCTATGGCGAAGACATGGCCAGCTTCTACTTCGATCGCTACGGCATCGAGACCGTGAGCATCCGCATCGGCTCCTCGTTCCCCGAGCCGCAGAACCGCCGAATGATGCACACCTGGCTGAGCTTCGCAGACCTCACCCAGTTGCTGGAACGCGCCCTCTATACCGCCAACGTCGGCCACACCGTGGTCTATGGCGCCTCGGCCAACGCCACCCAATGGTGGGACAACCGTCTGGCCTGCCACCTCGGCTACGCACCGAAAGACAGCTCGGAAGTATTCCGCGCCAAGGTCGAAGCACAGCCGATGCCGGCCGCCGACGACCCGGCGATGGTTTACCAGGGTGGTGCCTTTGTGGCCGCCGGCCCGTTTGGCGACAACTGAGCCACACCTGATTTAACGCTGTAGCGCTTCTCATAAAAACAACACAGAGAACTGCACTGCCATGGATGCTGAACTGATTGTCGACGCCCGCAACGCCACCGGTGAAAGCCCGGTGTGGAGCGTGGCGGAACAAGCCTTGTACTGGGTGGATATTCCCGCCCAGCGCCTGCACCGCTGGCGTGCCAGCGATGGCCAGAGCCACAGCTGGCAGGCTGCAGAAATGCTCGCCTGCATCGCCCGGCATGCCGATGGCAGCTGGATCGCCGGGATGCAAAGCGGCCTGTTCCGTTTGAGCGCCGAGGACGATGGCAGCCTCACCGGCACGCCCCTGGCAGCGGTCGAACACGCCCGCACCGAGATGCGTTTCAACGACGGCCGTTGCGACCGCCAGGGACGTTTCTGGGCCGGCAGCATGTTTCTCGATATGGCCGCAGGCTCACCGGTTGGCGCGCTGTACCGCTACAGCGCCGGCCAGCGCGAGCCACTCACCGCCCAGCTCAGTGACTTCATCGTGCCCAACGGCCTGGGCTTCAGCCCGGACGGCCGCACTATGTATCTCTCCGACTCGCACCCCAGCGTGCAGAGAATCTGGGCCTTCGATTACGACATCGACAGCGGCACACCGCGCAACCGCCGCCTGTTCGTTGACATGAACCACCACCAGGGCCGCCCCGACGGCGCAGCAGTAGACGCCGATGGCTGCTACTGGATCTGCGGCAACGACGCCGGCCTGGTGCACCGCTTCACCCCCGAGGGCAAGCTCGACCGTTCCCTCGCCGTACCGGTGAAAAAACCGGCCATGTGCGCCTTTGGTGGCACCCGGCTGGACACCTTGTTCGTCACCTCGATCCGCCCCGGCGGCGACCTCAGCGACCAGCCTCTGGCCGGTGGCGTGTTCGCCTTGCAGCCGGGCGTGCAAGGCCTGGAGGAAACACCGTTCGCCAGCTGAACCAGGCCACCGTCATCGGTAAAAAATCAGTAACAAGCCACCCTCAAACAAAAACAAAACCGGAGCTTTACGATGAACTTCAAACGTACCTTGCTAACCGCCGCCCTGCCCCTGGTGTTTTGCCTGTCGAGCAGCGCCCATGCCTTGAATATCAAGTTCGCCGAAGTGCACCCCACTGGCTACCCGCCGGTCGTGGCCGAACAGGAGATGGGCAAGAAGCTTGAAGAGCAATCCAAAGGCGAAATCACCTTCAAGATGTTCGCCGGTGGCGTACTCGGCTCGGAAAAGGAAGTGGTCGAGCAAGTGCAGCTCGGTGCCATCCAGATGACCCGCGTCAGCCTGGGCATCGTCGGCCCGGTGGTACCGGATGTGAACGTGTTCAACATGCCGTTTATCTTCCGTGACAACCAGCATATGCGCGACGTGATCGACGGCCCGATCGGCCAGGAAATCCTCGACAAGATCACCAACTCCGATTTCAACCTGGTGGCCCTGGCCTGGATGGATGGCGGCGTGCGTAACCTCTATACCAAGAAGCCGGTGCGCCAGATGGCCGACCTCAAGGGCATGAAAATCCGCGTGCAAGGCAACCCGCTGTTTATCGACACCATCAACGCCATGGGCGGTAACGGCATCGCCATGGCCACCGGGGAAATCTTCAGTGCCCTGCAAACCGGCGTGATCGATGGCGCGGAAAACAACCCGCCGACCATGCTCGAGCACAACCACTATCAGAACGCCAAGTTCTACACCCTGACCGGCCACCTGATTCTGCCGGAGCCGGTAGTGATCTCGAAAACCATCTGGGAAAAACTCACCCCCGAGCAGCAAGCCCTGGTGAAAAAACTCGCCCGCGAAGCGCAGTTTGAAGAACGCAAACTGTGGGATGAAAAGAACGCCAGCAGCGAAGCGAAGCTGAAAGCGGCCGGTGTGGAATTCATCACCCTGACCGACGCTCAGCGCAAAGAGTTCGTGGATGCGACTGCCCCAGTGCGTGCGCAATACGGTGCCCCGTATGCCGATCTGATCAAGCGTATCGAAGCCGTTAAGTAACCTCGTAGATCGACACTCCCGTAGGAGCGGCTTCAGCCGCGATGCTTGTGATCTCAACAACATCGCGGCTGAAGCCGCTCCTACAGGGGACCGCGACAAGTCCATCACCCTGAAAACGCCGCTGGTGAAGTCCCATGAGAAACACGCTGTTGCGCATCAATGACCAGATCTACCGCGCCTGCATCGGCATCGCCGGTGTGTCGGTACTGGTTATGACCCTGATTATTCCCTGGGGCATTTTTGCCCGTTACGTGCTCGGCAGCGGTTCCAGCTGGCCTGAGCCGACGGCCATTCTGCTGATGGTGGTATTCACCTTCTTTGGTGCTGCTGCCAGTTACCGCGCCGGTGCCCATATGGCCGTGGGCATGGCCACCGAACGCATGCCGCCGCCGGTGCGCAAAACCCTGGCGATAGTGGTGCAACTGCTAATGGCGCTGATCTGCATATTTATGATCAGCAAGGGTGCCAAGCTGTGCGCCGGCACCTGGAACCAGTACCTCGGTGAAATGCCGTCGCTGCGCGTGGGCATTTCGTACTTGCCGATTCCTATCGGCGGGGTGATCACGCTGATCTTCGTGTTGGAAAAACTCTTCCTCGGCGACCAAAGCAAACGCCGCGTCATGAGCTATGACGTTGAAGAAGCCCTGGAGGCCAAATAAATGGATGCGCTGATACTGTTGGGCAGTTTTATCGTGCTGATTCTGATCGGCATGCCAGTGGCCTATGCCCTGGGCCTGTCGGCGCTGATCGGTGCCTGGTGGATCGATATCCCTTTCGATGCCCTGATGATTCAGGTGGCCGGCGGGGTGAACAAATTCTCGCTGCTGGCGATTCCGTTCTTTGTTCTGGCTGGCGCGATCATGGCCGAGGGCGGTATGTCCCGGCGGCTGGTAGCCCTGGCCGGGGTGTGCGTAGGTTTCGTGCGCGGCGGTCTGTCGCTGGTAAACATCATGGCGTCGACCTTCTTCGGTGCCATCTCCGGCTCCTCGGTGGCGGACACCGCCTCGGTGGGTTCGGTGCTGATTCCGGAAATGGAAAAAGCCGGCTACCCGCGCGACTTCTCCACCGCCGTAACCGTCAGCGGCTCCGTGCAAGCCCTGCTGACCCCGCCCAGCCATAACTCGGTGCTCTACTCCCTGGCCGCTGGCGGCACGGTGTCGATTGCCTCGCTGTTTATGGCCGGTATCGGCCCGGGCCTGCTGCTCAGCGCAGTGATGATGATTCTGTGCATGATCTTCGCCCGTAAGCGCAACTACCCCAAAGGCGAAGTGATCCCGATGCGCAAGGCGCTGAAAATCGCCGCCGAAGCGCTGTGGGGGCTGATGGCCATGGTGATCATTCTGGGCGGCATTCTGTCTGGCGTGTTTACCGCCACCGAGTCCGCCGCGATTGCCGTGCTCTGGTCGTTCTTCGTCACCATGTTTATCTACCGCGACTACAAATGGCGCGACTTGCCCAAGCTGATGCACCGGGCCGGGCGGACCATTGCCATCGTGATGATTCTGATCGGCTTTGCCGCCAGCTTCGGCTACATCCTCACCCTGATGGAAATCCCCACCAAGATCACCACCGCGTTCCTGACCCTGTCGGATAACCGTTACGTGATCCTGATGTGCATCAACGTGATGTTGCTGCTGCTAGGCACCGTGATGGACATGGCACCGCTGATCCTGATCCTCACCCCGATCCTGCTGCCGGTGATTACCGGTATCGGCGTCGATCCGGTGCACTTCGGCATGATCATGCTGGTGAACCTGGGCATCGGCCTGATCACCCCGCCGGTGGGCGCGGTGCTGTTTGTGGGTGCCGCGGTGGGCAAGGTCACCATCGAAGCCACCGTAAAAGCACTGCTGCCGTTCTATGTGGCGCTGTTTGCCGTGCTGATGGCCGTAACCTATATCCCGGCAATCTCCCTGTGGCTGCCGAGCGTCGTTCTCTAAGCAAACGCACGCCTCGTAGGAGCGGGGGGGGGCCCGCGGGGGGTGTGAGGTGCACACCACCCCCGCGGCGCCCCCCCCCCCCGGGGCCCCCAAAATTAAAAAAAAACCCGGGTACCGGAAAAAAAAGCGCCCCCGCCCGCGCCGGGGCGAACGGGGGGGTGTGACTATCAACCCCAAGAACCAAAACCCCCAAAACACCCCCCCCACA
>NZ_JBSRZF010000025.1:0-67598 GCF_054057335.1 Pseudomonas sp. TE3786 | reverse complement strand
AGTAGGTCATCGTCAAGCTTAAATTCCAAACCCCCTATCCGTGAAAACGGGTAGGGGGTTTGTTTTTGTCCGCGAAAAAGTTAGCGCCGGCACACACCAGGCGCGGGAAGCGCTTGGTGCAGAGCGAGAAGGCTTAGTTCAGCCAGTTAACCTTGCTGAATTTCCCGAAGAAGTCTTCCGGCATTGGCACCACCTTTGACACGCTGTAGTCGAAAAACACGAAACCCGATTTGGCCATGGCAATCAAGTTGTTGTCGGCGGGCCGGGTAATGCGGAAGGTGATGTCGCCGCCATACTTGTTGAAGTCCATTACTCCAACCTCAAACAGCAACTGGTCCCGTGCATGGGCTTCGGCTCTGTATGTTGTGGCCAGGTCGGTGACGATAATGCCGAGGCCCGTGCCGTCGGTTTCATGAATGCCAAAGTCGAACAGAAAGCGTGCGCGCGCCTCGGAGATCATCGAGATCATCGAGTCGTTGCCCAGGTGATTACCGGCGTTGATGTCGGTGACGCGCACGGTGAGGTGGGTGCTGTAGCAAAATTGGTTTTCAGGAAATTGCAGCTGCAGGCGGGCCATTTCAGTCTCTATAACATTGGCGGAAGTGAGGGCATTTTACGGGCTCGCAACGCCAAAGGGGCGCGCCGTCTAGGCTAAATCAGCCCTTATCGATGAACGCTATTAAGCCAGTAAAAGGTCACTCGGCCGCCTTCGTTGTCCGGGCCGTAATTGTCCTGAATATAGGCGCCGGCTTTGAAGTAAAAACTCTGCTTGCCCCAATAGCCGCTCAGTTGGCGGTAGTACGAGCCGGCATCACCATCGCCGCTTTGCACTCGGATGCCTAGCTTGCCGGTTGGCGTCAGGCGTAGGTCATAGCTGAATCGCTCGTTCAGTTGCACGTTCTCAGCTAGCAGGATGTTCTGTACTGCGCGGTCGCCTGGGCGTTTTCGCAGAAGCGCTTCGAGGCGTCCTACGCCTCGCAGGTAGTGGTACTGCAGTTTGAGTAACGGATCATTCTGACTGCCTGGTTGGTCGTCGCTTTGGATCTGGCCAATGATGATTTTGCCTTTGCTCGGCACCTGGCTGACCGTCAGCACGGCGCTCAGGTAGCTGTCCGCCGTCTGGTACGGCCAATAGCTCAATGTGCCATCCGTTTGTGTTTCTCGTAGCTCGGTGCGGGGATAGTGAGCATCTTCTGTGGTGGTGCCCGTTACCGGTACCCAGAAGGTCACGCTGCCATCGGAGTGGCGGCGGAAGTATTGGCTTTGGTAGCCGTTGTTGAGGCGGGCCGTGTCGATGGCGGTGGCGGAGCCGTGGGCCGGGATCGTGAGGTTCCAAGTGGTGAGATCAAGCATCAGGAGGGCCTTGTACGGGAGAGAAAAGCACCCGTTCGGTAACCCTGGGCATGACAAGTTCAGCGCTAGTGGATGAGTGGGGCCGCCGTTGATCCAACGGCGGCCGCTCTAGAAGGCCTATAGGGCGTCGCCTTTGCCTTTAGCTAACAAGCCGTCGGCACGGAACATGGCTTTTATGCCGCGAACCGCCTGACGAATACGATCCTGGTTTTCGATCAGGGCAAAGCGCACATGATCATCGCCGTAATCACCAAACCCGAGGCCTGGTGAAACACAGACCTTCGCCTCAGCCAGCAGCTTCTTGGCAAACTCCAGCGAGCCCAACTTTGCGTAGGGTGCCGGAATCTTGGCCCACACGTACATCGACGCTTTCGGGTTCTCGACCATCCAGCCGGCCTCATGCAGGCCTTTCACCAATACATCGCGGCGCTGCTGATAGTTGGCGGTGATCTCATGGACGCAAGTCTGATCGCCTTCCAGTGCTGCAATGGCAGCAACTTGCAGTGGGGTGAAGGTGCCGTAGTCGTGATAGCTCTTGATCCGCGCCAGGGCGTTCACCAACTCCGGGTTGCCGACCATAAAACCAATTCGCCAACCCGCCATGTTGTAGCTCTTGGACAGGGTGAAAAACTCCACCGCAATATCTTTGGCGCCCGGCACTTGCATGATTGAAGGTGCCTTCCAGCCATCGTAGACGATGTCGGCGTATGCCAGGTCGTGGACCACCAGCACGTTGTACTGCTTGGCCAGGGCGATGATGCGCTCGAAGAAGTCTAGTTCCACGCATTGGGCGGTGGGGTTGGAGGGGAAGCCGATGATCAGCATCTTCGGTTTCGGGATGCTTTCGCGGATCGCGCGCTCCACTTCAGCAAAGAAGTCGACACCGGGCACCAGTGGCACCGAGCGCACCTGCGCGCCGGCGATCACCGCACCATAGATATGAATGGGATAGCTGGGGTTGGGCACCAGTACCGTGTCGCCTTGGTCCAGGGTGGCCAGCATCAGATGCGCCAGGCCTTCCTTCGAACCGATGGTGACGATTGCTTCGTTTTCAGGATCGATCTCAACCTGATAGCGATCCTTATACCAACGCGAAATCGCCCGACGCAGGCGTGGAATGCCACGGGAGGTCGAGTAGCCGTGGGTATCTTCACGTTGCGCAACCTGCACCAGCTTTTCCACGATATGGGGCGGCGTGGCACCATCGGGGTTGCCCATGCTCAGGTCGATGATGTCTTCACCGCGACGACGCGCGGCCATCTTCAGTTCAGCGGTGATATTGAAAACATAAGGGGGGAGACGATCGATGCGCGCAAAACGGCGCGGAGCTTGGTCAGCCATGTGTTCCTCGAGGACGTAAGCGCCCGGAACCGTCCGAGCGACGTTGGCCAGTGTGCTGGCCAGTGGCGAAGATAAGTGCGGCCGTTGCGCTTGTCGAGGGGGAGAGCAGAAATTTCAACTGTCTGTACTGGATAACGAATCCCGCCGCTGCGGGATTTTCATCAAGTCACACGGTTAGCGTTCAAGCATCTGCTTTACCGAGGACTGCGGGATTTGCTGCTTGCGGCCTTCGCTATCCTCGAACTCGAGCATGCCGGTGTCTTCGTCCAGATCCGGTTTGCCTTCGCTGGTGAGCATCTGGCCGTCGGTGGTGGTGATGATGTATTCGCTGGAGCAGCCGGCGAGGCTGAGTAGGAAAAAAGCGGCAAGAATCCAGTGCTTCATAGGGTGTACTCCCGAGTGGCAAATAAGGGCATCGCAAGAGGGCGCGCCACGTGTTTACCCTAGCAGGGGCGGGGCGTCTCGCCAGCGCGCCCATAAAAAAGCCCCGCACAAAGGCGGGGCTCTTTTTGAAGCGGTGTTTCGTTACGCTTGAACGACCGGAATCTGTGCGTTCGCCGCAGCGTCACGGAATTCCGCGATCTGGTCGAAGCTCAGGTAGCGGTACACGTCGGCAGCCATGCTGTCGATGCTTGCCGCGTATTCCATGTACTCGGCAACGGTTGGCAGCTTGCCGAGGATGGACGCTACCGCGGCCAGTTCAGCGGATGCCAGATACACGTTGGCACCATCGCCCAGACGGTTCGGGAAGTTACGGGTCGAAGTCGACACAACAGTCGAATTCGCCGCTACGCGTGCCTGGTTACCCATGCACAGCGAGCAGCCCGGCATTTCCATGCGCGCGCCAGCCTTGCCGTAGATGCCGTAGTAGCCTTCTTCGGTGAGCTGGTGGGCGTCCATCTTGGTCGGCGGCGACAGCCACAGACGAGTCGGGATCGAACCTTTGACCTTGTCCAGCAACTTACCGGCAGCGCGGAAGTGGCCGATGTTGGTCATGCACGAACCGATGAACACTTCGTCGATCTTCTCGCCCTGAACGGTGGAGAGCAGACGGGCATCGTCCGGATCGTTCGGCGCGCAGAGCACAGGCTCTTTGATGTCGGCCAGGTCGATTTCGATGACTTCGGCGTACTCGGCATCTGCGTCGGCAGACAGCAGTTCCGGGTTGGCCAGCCAGGCTTCCATCGCTTGAGCGCGACGTTCCATGGTACGAGCATCGCCATAGCCTTCGCTGATCATCCAGCGCAGCAGGGTGATGTTCGAGGTCAGGTATTCGGCAATGGCTTTTTCCGGCAGCTTGATGGTGCAACCAGCAGCGGAGCGCTCGGCCGAGGCGTCGGACAGTTCGAAAGCCTGTTCAACAGTCAGCTCGTCCAGACCTTCGATTTCCAGGATGCGGCCGGAGAAGGCGTTGATCTTGCCCTTCTTCTCAACGGTCAGCAGGCCGTTTTTGATGCCGTAGTAAGGGATGGCGTGCACCAGGTCACGCAGGGTGATGCCTGGTTGCAGTTTGCCCTTGAAGCGCACCAGTACCGATTCCGGCATGTCCAGTGGCATTACACCAGTGGCTGCGGCGAAGGCGACCAGGCCGGAACCGGCCGGGAAGGAGATACCGATCGGGAAGCGGGTGTGCGAGTCACCGCCGGTGCCGACGGTGTCCGGCAGCAGCATGCGGTTCAGCCAGCTGTGAATGATGCCGTCGCCAGGACGCAGGGACACGCCGCCACGGGTGCGGATGAAATCCGGCAGGGTGTGGTGGGTGGTGACGTCGATAGGTTTCGGGTAGGCCGCGGTGTGGCAGAACGACTGCATTACCAGGTCAGCCGAGAAGCCCAGGCAGGCCAGGTCTTTCAGTTCGTCACGGGTCATTGGACCGGTGGTGTCCTGAGAGCCGACGGTGGTCATTTTCGGTTCGCAGTAGGTGCCAGGACGAATGCCCTTGCCAACCGGCAGACCGCAGGCCTTGCCGACCATCTTCTGGGCCAGGGTAAAGCCCTTGCCAGTGTCGACCGGTGCTTCAGGCAGCTTGAACAGATCGGTTGGGCCCAGGCCCAGCTCGGCGCGAGCTTTCTCGGTCAGGCCACGGCCGACGATCAGCGGAATACGGCCGCCGGCGCGAACTTCGTCGAGCAGAACCGGGGTTTTCAGTTCGAAGGAGGTGATGACTTCATCGGTACCGTGCTTGCAGACTTTGCCAGCGTGCGGGTACAGGTCGATCACGTCGCCCATGTGCATGTTCGATACGTCGAACTCGATTGGCAGAGCGCCGGCATCTTCCATGGTGTTGTAGAAGATCGGAGCGATTTTCGAGCCGAAGCAGAAACCACCGCCACGCTTGTTCGGTACGTACGGAATGTCGTCGCCGAAGAACCACAGCACCGAGTTGGTGGCGGATTTACGCGAGGAGCCGGTACCAACCACGTCGCCAACGTAGGCGATAGGGAAGCCTTCGCCGCGCATGGTTTCGATCTGCTTCATCGGGCCGATGGCGCCTTGCACGTCAGGAACGATGCCGTCACGGGCCATTTTCAGCATGGCCAGGGCGTGCAGCGGGATATCCGGACGGGACCAGGCGTCTGGTGCCGGGGACAGGTCGTCGGTGTTGGTTTCGCCGGTTACCTTGAAGACACGCAGGCTGATCTTGTCGGCCAGGGTCGGGCGCTTCTTGAACCACTCGCCGTCAGCCCAGGATTGCAGCACGCCTTGAGCGGCAGCGTTGCCGTTCTTGGCTTTCTCGGCTACGTCGTGGAACGCATCGAACATCAACAGCGTGTGCTTGAGTTGTTCGGCAGCGGTAGCGGCCAGTTCGGCGTTGTCCAACAGCTCGACCATAGTCGCGATGTTGTAACCGCCTTGCATGGTGCCCAGCAGTTCAACGGCGCGTTGCTTGCTGATCAGCGGGGAAGTGGCTTCGCCTTTGGCGACAGCGGAGAGGAAACTGGCCTTGACGTAGGCTGCTTCGTCCACGCCTGGCGGTACGCGATTGGTGATCAGGTCAACGAGGAATTCTTCCTCGCCTGCTGGTGGGTTTTTCAACAGATCAACCAGGCCAGCAGTTTGTTCGGCGTTTAGCGGCTGGGGCACGATGCCCTGAGCTGCACGCTCTGCAATGTGTTTGCGATAGGCTTCAAGCACAGTTATTACCCTCATCAGTGGTCCCATAGGGTTGTCCGGGACGCATCCAGAAGCTGCTTTCAAAGTTTTACGCCTGCAGGACGTTTTGATGAGGGCTGGCTGGACTACCGGTGAATCGTGGTAACCCAGCCAACTGCGTTCCTGCGGGATTAACTGTGCTCGTGACGCTTTGAAAACAGCTTCTAACGGACATCACGCCTAAGAATGGCCCGGCGATTCTACTGGAAAAGCACAGTAAAGGTAAGACAAAGCCCTACATCCGCCGGGGTGACCCTACTTAGACAAAGGGCTAAGATGCCGGCCTGTTCCTGTTGCCCTGTAATCGCCTGCTTATGTCCAATCACCGCATCAAAACGCCCTGCGTTGGCCTGTGTTCCACCGTTTACGGGGATCTGGTCTGTCGCGGCTGCAAGCGTTTTCACCATGAGGTAGTGAACTGGAACCTCTATAACGATGAGGAAAAACGCGCCGTCTGGCTGCGCCTGGAAATTCTTCTGGTGCAGGTAATGGCGGCCAAGGTCGACGTCTTCGACCCTTCCCGTTTACGCCAGCAGCTCGAACAACGGCAGATTCGCTTCGTTCCGGAACAGTCGGAATACTGCTGGGCCTATCAATTGATTGCCCGTGGAGCGCGGGTGATCAATCAGCTGGATGCCTACGGCATGGTGCTGCTGCCGGAGTTTCGCGACTGGTCGCTGCCCGAGCTGCGCGACGCCATCGACCGTGAATTTTTTTTACTCTCCGAAGCCCATTACGACCGCTACATCGCCCCGCGCTTTCTCCGCGAGGGCATGGAAAGCCGGGTATAAGCCGAAAAAAACCGCCCAGAGAGGCGGTTTTTTCGGGCTGAGCGCCGCGGAACCTCAGCGTTGCGCCACCAACTCTTCCAGATGGGCGATCACGCTGTCTGGCTTGAGCACCAACACATCACTTTCCAAGACATCCAGCACGATTTCGGCGGTATTGCCTAGCAGTGCGCCGGAAAAGCCGGTGCGGGCCACGGTGCCCATTACGGTAACGACGGCACCGAGTTTTTTCGCGGTGAAAGGAATCAGCACGTCTGCCGGCCCTTCGACGATATGCAACTGTTCGTCGCTGATGCCGTAGTCGTCCTGAAAGGTTTTGCACTGCTCGCGGTAGCGCGCTTCGATGGTTTCGCGCAATTGGAACACCGGGTCGGCCGAGGCGAGCATGGGCGAGGGGTGGGCATTGATGACATGCAGGCGGGCCTTGGCCAGCCCGGCGATCTCATAGGCGTGGTTGATGATGCTGGAGTGCAGGGTGCGGTGTTCGCCGTCGGAATTACCGACATCCACGGCGGCCAGAATTACGCCGTCGGCCCAAGGGCGTTCGGTTTTCACCATTAGCACCGGGCAAGGCGAATAGCGCAGAAGTTTCCAGTCTTCGGGGGTCAGCAGGGCTTTTTTCAGTGGGTTGTCCGGACGGTGATCCTTGATCACCAGGCCACAGCCCTCGGCTTGTTGCACACTGATGATGGTTTTATGCAGGTTTTCAAACCAGGTCTGCTGGCTGGATACGCTATAGCCGTCCAGACGCAAGGCGTTGCTCAGAACCTCCAGCAAGCCCGAGTGGTCGTGTTTCTTGTCGCACACCAACAGGTGCAGGTGCGATTGGGTGACCCCGGCGATCAGCTTGGCGCGCTTCAGCGCGTACCCTTCGGGGTGTTCGGGCTCAATGATCACCAGAATGCTGCGAACGGCTTGCATGGTCGTATCCCTCGATATCCAGACGGCATTAGCGTGCGGCCTCACTATAGTTTTAGTCCACCGCTGCGCTTGGTGATGCAGATCAACGCTTTACCCCGCGCGAAAGGCCGAACAGCGCCGTATAATCCCGCGCCTGCCCCCATAGCCCAGCCGTGATTTATGCCTGTTCTTCCCGAAATCGATGCCTTTCTGCTTTGCCCAACCCCCGCCAGCTGGGTGCAAGCGGCGCTGAACAACCTCGATATCCTGTTGATCGACCATGCCAACAATGAAAAGAAAGCCGCCGGCTCGGCCTTTCAGTTCATGTTCCAGTACAGCAACAAGCTGGATCTGCAAAACAAGATGTCGCGCCTGGCTCGTGAAGAGTTGCGCCATTTCGAGCAAGTGCTGGGCTTGATGAAGAAGCGCGGTATGCCGTGGTTCAACGTGGGTTCGGCACGCTATGCCGGGGCCTTGCGCAAGCTGGTCCGCAACCATGAACCCTACCGCCTGACCGACTCGCTGCTGGTTGGCGCAATTGTTGAAGCGCGCTCCTGCGAGCGCTTTGCGGCCCTGGCACCGCATCTGGACGAAGAGCTGGGCAAGTTCTACAGCAGCTTGCTGAAGTCTGAAGCGCGACATTTCCAGGATTACCTCAAGCTCGCTTACCAGTACGGCGACGAAGCGGATATCCAGAAAAAGATCGTTGAAATCGCTGAGAAGGAACGGGAGCTGATCGAAAGCCCCGATGCCGATTTCCGCTTCCACAGCGGCGTTCCCGCCGTTATCTGACGCCTAATTTCCCACGCAAAAAACAGCCTCTGCCTGACATCTATCGGGCGGCTCGATCATACATATCCGAAAAAACCTATAGCAGCCTAGGCATTTTCGTTGACTTTAGCTGCCTAGGCAGTAAATTGGACGCCACTACCTGCCTAGGCAGCTATCGGTGATTTCCATGACCCATTACACCCCCGAAAATTTCGAATACATCCGCATCGGTCTGCTGGTGGGGCGTGCTGCTTTGCTTAAAGACCGCATTCTGGACAGCTATTTGTCACCCCACGGCGTGACCGCCGCGCAGTTCAAGGTGCTGATGATCATCCTGCAGGGCTACGACACTCCGGCTGAGTTATGCCGCCACCTGTCCCTGGACAGCGGCTCGATGACCCGCATGCTCGACCGTCTGGAACAGAAGAAGCTGATCACCCGTTGCCGCAGTGACAGCGACCGCCGTCAGGTGCGTCTTTCGCTCACGGAAGAGGGGCAGGCGCTGAACGCGCTGCTGCCGACCATCGGTGCCGCCGCCATCAATGAGTTCACCGGTGCCCTCACTCCGGCGGAACTGCAAACCCTCGAAGATCTGCTGAAAAAAATTCTGCTCGCAGCCGGGGACACCATCGTCCTCGAGCGTTTTGGTGACGTATGAAGTTCGTTCTGAAAGCCCCGCTCAGCCTGGTTCTGGCCGCCATACTGCTGGCTGGTTGCGCCAACTTCAGTGGTCTTGAAACCGAAGGCGTCAGCCTGGACGCACAAAGCCTGCAAGCGGGGCAGAGCCTCAATGGCGTGACCCTGTCGGCCGCCGCCTGGCCGCAGCGGGACTGGTGGAAAAGCCTCGGCGATAACCAGCTCGATAGCTTGATCAGCGAAGCCCTGCGTGACAGCCCGGATATGCAGATCGCCAGTGCCCGTGCCCACCAGGCCAGCGCTGCCGCTTCCGCTGCCGATGCTGCACGGATGTCCAGCGTGGATGCCGAGGCCAGCGTCAGCCGCTCCCGTCTGGCCCGTGACCAGGACCCGCTGGGCCAGGGCAGTGCCTACAGCACCCTGCGTAGCGCCCAACTTGGCTTCAATTACAGCTTCGACCTCTGGGGCGGCGAGCGTGCCGCCTGGGAGGCCGCCTTGGGTCAGGCTCGCGCTGCCGAAGTCGACCGCCAGGCTGCCTCGTTGACCCTGGCCGCCGACGTCGCCCGTGCCTACAGCAACCTGGGCCAGGCTTATATCGTTTGCGACCTGGCGCAACAGGATGTAAAGCGCACCCAGGAAATGCTCGAACTTGGCCAGCGCCGACTGCAGTCGGGCATCGACAGCCAATACCAGTACCAGCAGACCGAAAGCCTGGCCGCCAGCTCGCAGGAACAACTGATCGACGCCGAGAAACGCCTGCAAAGCGCGCGGGTGGCCATGGCCGTATTGCTCGGCAAAGGTCCGGACCGTGGCAACGAAATTGCCCGTCCGGCGGTGTTGCAACCCGCCGCCGTGGCGCTGCCATCGGCCTTGCCGGCTGACTTGCTGGGCCGCCGCCCGGACCTGGTGGCGGCACGCTGGCGGGTGGAAGCGGCCAGCAAGGATATTGTCGCGGGCAAAACCCAGTTCTACCCCAATCTCAACCTGACAGCTGCCGCCGGTACCCAATCGCTGCTGGGGGATTCGCTGTTTGGCGCGCCGAGCCGGTTCTTCAATATTGCTCCGGCCGTCTCGCTACCGATCTTTGATGGCGGGCGGCTGCGCGCCGACCTCGACAGCCGCGATGCTGGCTATGACCTGGCGGTTGCCCAGTACAACAAGAGCCTGGTGGCAGCCCTTAACGAGGTCAGCGACACCATCAACCAACTGCATGCCATCGCCCAGCAGATCGTGGCTCAGCAGCGTGCCACCGATGTTTCTCAGCAGTCGTACGCCACTGCCGTGCAGCGCTTTGGCTCAGGTATAGGCAACTACCTGGACGTGCTGAGCATCGAACAACAATTGCTCCAGTCGCAACGCCAGCTCGCCAGCTTGAATGCCGAGCAGATCGATTTGTCGATCCAACTGATGCAGGCCCTCGGCGGCGGTTACCAAGGCGAACAGCTCGCCGCAGTCACCCCAACCAGTAGCGCCGCCCCTCAGCCCGAACAAACAAGGTAATTGCCATGGCTACTTCTACTGAAAACTCACCACCAACCACCGCCACTTCCGGCAAGCGCAGAACCATGTTGCTGGGCCTGCTGGTTTTGGTGCTGCTCGCTGGCACCAGCACTTGGGCCTGGTATCACCTGTACGGGCGTTTTAGCGTCGACACCGACGACGCCTATGTAAATGGCAACGTGGTATCCATCAGCCCCTTGGTGACCGGTACCGTGATCAGCATCGGTGCTGACGATGGCGACCTGGTGCAGCAAGGCCAGGTACTGCTCAAGTTCGACCCCAATGATGCCGAGGTCGGCCTGCAAAGTGCCGAAGCCAATCTGGCCCGCACGGTGCGCCAGGTTCGCGGCCTGTACAGCAATGTCGATGGCCAGAAAGCCCAGGTAGTGGCGCAGAAAGCGGCGGTGCAAAAGGCTCAGGAAAACTTCAATAGGCGCAAAACCCTGGCCGCCAGCGGTGCCATTTCCCAAGAGGAACTGTCCCACGCCCGTGACGACCTGACTGCCGCGCAAGGCTCGCTGAACGACGCGTTGCAGCGCCTGAATACCAGTAACGCCCTGGTCGATGACACCAGCGTCGCCTCCCATCCGGATGTGCAGGCCGCCGCCGCTCAGCTGCGTCAGGCCTATCTGGAAAACGCCCGCACCACCCTGATTGCGCCGGTGACCGGTTACGTTGCCAAGCGCACCGTGCAACTGGGCCAGCGGGTGCAGCCGGGCACGGCCTTGATGGCGGTGATTCCCTTGGATCAGCTGTGGATCGACGCCAACTTCAAGGAAACCCAACTGCGCGATGTACGCATTGGCCAGGCGGTGCACGTCACCTCGGACCTGTACGGCGATGACGTCATGTTCAGCGGCACCATCGACAGCCTCGGTGCCGGTACCGGCAGCGCCTTTGCCCTGTTACCGGCGCAGAACGCCACCGGCAACTGGATCAAGATCGTCCAGCGGGTACCGGTGCGCGTGGTGCTCAATCCGGAAGAGCTGCGCAAGCACCCGCTGCGCATCGGCCTGTCGACCCAGGTGGATGTCGACCTGCACGACCAGAGCGGCCCGGTGCTGGCGCAAAAACCGCCGCAAAAGCCGACCCTGGAAACCGATGTGTATCAGCAGCAACTGGCCCAGGCAGACGCCCTGATCCAGCGCTTGATCGAACAGAACAGTGCCGTGGCCAAAACCGCTCAGCGTTAAGTGCTGAGCCTCGCCCCCAGGATGTGCCATGGATACCAAAGCGTCATTCACGCCCCCCAGCCTGGTGCTCGCCACTATTGGCCTGTCGCTGGCGACCTTTATGCAGGTGCTCGACACCACTATCGCCAACGTGGCGCTGCCGACCATCTCCGGCAACCTCGGGGTGAGCTCGGAGCAGGGCACCTGGGTGATCACCTCGTTTGCCGTAAGCAACGCCATTGCCCTGCCGCTAACCGGCTGGCTGAGCCGGCGTTTCGGTGAGGTGAAGTTGTTTCTCTGGGCCACCCTGCTATTTGTACTGGCCTCGTTTCTCTGCGGTATCTCCCGTTCAATGCCGGAACTGGTGGGCTTTCGCGTATTGCAGGGGGTTGTGGCCGGGCCGTTGTACCCGATGGCGCAGACGTTGTTGATCGCGATCTATCCGCCGGCGAAACGGGGAATGGCAATTGCCCTGCTGGCCATGGTGACGGTGGTGGCACCGATTGCCGGACCGATTCTGGGCGGCACCATTACCGACAGCTACAGCTGGCCGTGGATCTTCTTTATCAATGTGCCGATCGGTCTGTTCGCTGCTTTTGTCGTGCGCCAGCAGCTGGCGGATCGCCCGGTTGTGACCAGTCGGCAGCCGATGGACTACGTCGGGCTACTGGCGCTGATTGTCGGCGTAGGTGCGTTGCAGATCGTGCTCGACAAGGGCAATGACGCCGATTGGTTCGAATCCACCTTCATCATCATCGGTACCGCCATTTCGGTGGTGGCGTTGGCGTTCTTTGTCATCTGGGAAATGACCGACGCGCACCCGGTGGTCAACCTGCGGCTATTCGCCTACCGCAACTTCCGTTATGGCACGCTGGTGCTGGTGTTGGGCTATGCGGCCTTTTTCGGCATCAACCTGATTCTGCCGCAGTGGCTGCAAACCCGGCTGGGCTACACGGCTACCTGGGCCGGCTTTGCCGCGGCACCGTTGGGGGTGTTGCCGGTGCTGCTATCGCCGTTTATAGGAAAGTACGCGCCGCGCTTCGATATGCGCGTGCTGGCGGGCCTGGCGTTTCTGGCGATGGGCATGAGCTGCTTTATGCGCGCCGGCTTTACCACTGAAGTGGACTTTCAGCATATCGCCCTGGTGCAGCTGTTTATGGGCGTGGGTGTGGCGCTGTTCTTTATGCCGACCCTGACCATCCTGCTCTCCGACCTGCCGCCGCAGCAGATTGCCGATGGCTCCGGCCTGGCGACTTTCCTGCGGACCCTGGGCGGCAGCTTTGCCGCCTCGCTGACCACCTGGATCTGGATTCGCCGCGCCGACCAGCACCATGCCTATATGACCGAGAGCATCAGCGTCTACGACCCGGCTAGCCAAACTGCGCTGCACAACCTCGGCGGGGCCAGCCCGCAGGCGTATGCGCAGTTGGATCAGATGGTCACCAGCCAGGCGTACATGCTTTCCACCATTGATTACTTCACCCTGTTGGGCTGGATGTTTATGGCCCTGATCGTGATCGTCTGGCTGGCCAAGCCGCCGTTTACCGCCAAGGCCGGGCCGGAGGCCAGCGGCGGGCATTAAATACGCTGCGGTCTTGTGGGAGGGGCTTTCGCCGCGACGCTGTTGATTTTAAAAGCTCGCGGCGAAAGCCCCTCCCACCCGGACCGCGCTGACCTGTCGTAGTTGTCATCATTCGTACATCAAAAATTAATTCCTCCGTCACGGAACTCGGGCAGTTTGCAAGCCTGCGTTTACCTCAGAGGAGTTGCCATGTTGTTTACCAAGTCGCGTTACATCAAACCCGTCGCCATTGCCTTGCTGGCCGCTGCTGTCAGCGCCTGCGCAAGCACCGCGCAGACGCCCGCCAAGCCTGCCAGCAAAGCGCCGGACGTAGCGCTGAACAACACTGATTGGTATCAGGTACGTACCCAGACCGAAGTGTATGTTTTCGACGACTACGCGGTGTTCACGCAATTCGTGCAAACCGGCAAAGCGCCTGCGCTGAAGCCGTTGGACAAGAAAGACAACTTCGGTCGCGCAATCATTCTTGGCCTGAAAGCCGAAGACCAGAACCTGCCACTGAAAGACATCGCTGCCGCGCGTTTCCTCGACGTCAGCCTGGTACCGGGCAACCCGTTCTACGGTGAAATCCGTAAAGACGGCATCATCTACGTGTTCGCCCGTTACGGCGACATGATGGATATGTACAAAACCGGCGAGCCAACCTTCAGCTACACCGAAATCGGCGGTGGCCCGAAAGGCGAGCGCGTGGTGTACGGTCTGATGAAAGAAGAGAAAAAACCGGAGAAACAAATCGCTCTGTTCCACCAGAAATACCCGCACTAAGCGACGGGTTGTGGAAACAAAAACGGCAGCCCGCGGGCTGCCGTTTTTATTGGGCGCGATTAATCCCCGTGGGCGGTTTAACCCGCTACCAATACCCGGATCGCTTCCAGACGCAGAGCGGCTTTGTCCAGCATTGCCAGGCCTTGTTCCAGCTGGCTGCGCAGGGTTTCCAGCTCGCTGTCGCGCACGCTCGGGTTGACCGCTTGCAGGGCGGTCAGGCGTGCCAGCTCTTCCTGGGTGTCGGCGGCCAGACGGCGTTTGGCTTCGTCAACGCGTTCAACGTGGCGCGGGCTGATCTTGCCTTCGGCCGAGTTGATCTGCTGGTTAAGGGTGTCGCGCTGGGCCTGCACGAACTTGTTGGCGCTGGCCCGTGGCACGCTTTCCAGCTGGTCGTTGAGTTTCTCGAAGGAAACCTTGGCGGCCAGGTCGTTGCCATTGGCATCAAGCAGGCAGCGCAGGGCAGCGGGTGGCAGGTAACGGCCCAGTTGCAGGGCGCGCGGGGCGACCACTTCGCTGACGTACAGCAGCTCCAGCAATACGGTGCCGGGTTTCAGCGCCTTGTTCTTGATCAGCGCCACGGCGGTGTTGCCCATCGAGCCTGAGCGCACCAGGTCCATACCGCCTTGCACCATCGGGTGTTCCCAGGTAAGGAATTGCATGTCCTCGCGCGCCAGCGCCTGGTTGCGGTCGTAGGTGATGGTCACGCCTTCGTCGTCGCCGAGCGGGAAGCTGGCGTCGAGCATTTTCTCGCTGGGGCGCAGGATCAGGGCGTTTTCCGAGTGGTCTTCGCTTTCGATACCGAAGGCTTCGAACAGCTCTTCCATATAGATAGGCAGGGCGAATTCGTCGTCTTGCTCGTGAATCGCTTCCACCAGCGCCTGGCCTTCGCCCGAACCGCCAGAGTTGAGTTCCAGCAAGCGGTCGCGGCCGCTGTGCAGTTCACCTTCGAGGCGAATGCGCTCCGCTTTGGCTTCGTCGACCAGCACTTGCCAGTCGCCATCGTCGGCGCTTTCCAGCATCGGCAGCAGGCGCGGGCCGAACTGGTGTTGTAAGGCATTGCCGGTCGGGCAGGTGGCCTGGAAGGCGTTCAGCGCCTGGTGGTACCACTGGAACAGCCGTTCCTGCGGGGTGTTTTCCAGGTACGGCACGTGCAGTTGGATGGTGTGTTTCTGGCCGATACGGTCGAGACGGCCGATGCGCTGTTCCAGCAGATCCGGGTGCGCCGGCAGGTCGAACAGTACCAGGTGATGGGAGAACTGGAAGTTGCGGCCTTCGCTGCCGATTTCGGAACAGATCAGCACCTGGGCGCCGAATTCTTCGTCGGCAAAATAGGCCGCCGCACGGTCGCGCTCGAGAATGTTCATGCCTTCGTGGAAGACCGTGGCCGGAATGCCGGAGCGCACGCGCAGGGCGTCTTCCAGGTCCATCGCGGTTTCGGCGTGGGCGCAGATCACCAGCACTTTAACGCGCTTGAGCATTTTCAGGGTGTCGATCAGCCAGTCGACGCGCGGGTCGAATTTCCACCAGCGTTCTTCTTCACTGGCTTCCGGCTGGGCCTGGAAGCTGACTTCCGGGTACAGGTCGGCGTGTTCGCCCACCGGCAATTCCAGGTACAGGTCCGGGCAGGCCAGCGGGTAGGGGTGCAGTTCGCGCTCGGGGAAACCCTGCACGGCGGCGCGGGTGTTGCGGAACAACAGGCGGCCGGTGCCATGGCGGTCGAGCAGCTCGCGCACCAGGCGCGCGGAGGCTTCGATATCGCCATCGGTGACGGCGGCCAGCAAGGCCTCACCTTCGGCACCGAGGAAACCGTGGATGGTTGTATGCGCGGCCGGGGACAAGCGGCCCTGGTCGAGCAGTTCTTGCACCGCTTCGGCCACTGGTTTGTAGTTGGCGCTTTCGGCGCGGAAGGCTTCCAGATCGTGGAAGCGCGCCGGGTCGAGC
This sequence comes from Pseudomonas sp. TE3786, assembly GCF_054057335.1. Classification (NCBI taxonomy): domain Bacteria; kingdom Pseudomonadati; phylum Pseudomonadota; class Gammaproteobacteria; order Pseudomonadales; family Pseudomonadaceae; genus Pseudomonas; species Pseudomonas sp. TE3786. The sequence continues at coordinate 51,696 of NZ_JBSRZF010000025.1, read as the reverse complement.
AGGCGCAAACGGGCGAAGTGGCTGTCCTGGCCCAGTTGTTCCGGGGTGGCGGTCAGCAGCAGGACGCCAGGAATCACCTCGGCCAACTGCTCAACCAACTGGTATTGCGGGCTGGCTTGTTCCGGGTGCCAGACCAGGTGGTGCGCTTCGTCGACCACCAGCAGGTCCCAGCCGGCGGCGAACAGGGCGTCTTGCGCCTTGTCGTCTTCGCACAGCCACTCCAGGGCCACGAGGGCGAGCTGGCAGTCTTCAAACGGGTTGCTGGCATCGCTTTCAATAAAGCGTTCGGCGTCGAACAACGCCACTTCCAGGTTAAAGCGCCGGCGCATTTCCACCAGCCACTGGTGCTGGAGGTTTTCCGGCACCAGGATCAGCACGCGGCTGGCACGGCCCGACAGCAGCTGGCGGTGCATAACCAGGCCGGCTTCGATGGTTTTCCCCAGGCCTACTTCATCGGCCAGCAATACGCGCGGAGCGATGCGGTCGGCCACTTCACGGGCAATGTGCAACTGGTGCGCGATCGGTTGCGCACGCACGCCACCCAGGCCCCAGAGTGAAGACTGCAACTGGCGGCTGGTGTGTTCCAGGGTGTGGTAGCGCAGGGCGAACCAGGCCAGCGGGTCGATTTGCCCGGCGAACAGGCGGTCGCTGGCGAGACGGAACTGAATAAAGTTGGAAAGCTGGGTTTCCGGCAGCGTCACCGACTGGTGCTGCGCATTGAGGCCGTGATAGACCAGCAGGCCGTCGATATCGTCGACTTCCTGAACGGTCAGCTTCCAGCCTTCGAAATGGGTGATCTCATCGCCGGGCGAGAAACGCACGCGGGTCAGCGGTGCATTGCGGGTGGCGTATTGGCGGGTTTCACCAGTGGCCGGGTAGAGCATGGTGAGCATGCGGCCATCCTGTACGAGGACGGTGCCCAAGCCCAACTCCGCTTCGCTGTCACTAATCCAGCGTTGCCCCGGTTCATACTGCTGCGCCATGCCTGTCTCCCGCGATGAAAAAGCCCGCTATGGTAACGGAACCCGGCGGCCCTGGCCAAAGGCGATGCACATCAATTGCTTACTGGCCTTTCGCCTGGGTGGGCGTTTACCGCGTCAAAAAGGGCCAAAACCCCGTTTCATATGGTAAAAGTGTAGCGATACAGCGCTAAAGTCGTCGATTTGATGGCCGACAGCCTGACCAAGGGCGTGTTTTTCTGCCCTGATCGATTTGTCGCTATGGAGGATGGCCGATGATTCCGCCCATTCCGCCGCACCTGGTGACGGCGCCGCCTCAGCAAGACCTGATCAAGCCCGTGCCCGCGCTGCCTGTGGTCGCGCCTGTGGAAAGCACCACCCATGAAAATAAAGTCGCGCTGGGCAAGCGCGACGCGCAAGAGACCGAAGAACTGCTCTGGGAAGAGCAGCGCCGGCGTCGGCAACGCCGCGGCTATAGCGCGGCGGAACTGGCTGAAGGCGAGGTGGCCGAGGAAGACCAGGAGTTGATCCAACAGCTACCGCGTCAGGGCCTGTGGGTGGATGTCGAGGTATAGAAGTTGTGCCGAGCTTTTGTGATTTGAGTACCTGAGTGGACCTTTTCGATAACCCGCCCATTTCCCTCGACAATGCTGATCTGCGCTACACCCCGCACTGGGTGGACGAGCGTACGGCGGACCGTTGGCTCGCCGAACTCCTGGCCCAGACACCCTGGGAACAACCGCACGTTTTCATTCATGGCCAACACTTTCCCGTGCCGCGCTTGCTGGCCTGGTACGGCGACGCTGATGCTAGCTACCGCTATTCCGGCATGACCCACCAGCCCTTGCCCTGGACGCCGCTGCTGGCCGAGATCCGCGAACGGGTGCAGGAAGAGGCGGGCGAGCGCTTCAACGGTTTGCTGATCAACCACTATCGCGATGGCCAGGACTCCATGGGCTGGCATAGCGACGCCGAAGCGGTGTTGGGCGCGAACCCGACAGTGGTGTCGCTGAACCTGGGCGGTACGCGGCGCTTCGATTTGCGCCGGGTCGGCAGTACGCGTATCGAGCACTCGCTGGAATTGGAACACGGCTCCCTACTGGTCATGGCCGGGCCAACGCAGCATTATTGGCAGCATCAGGTGGCCAAGACGCGCAAACCCTGCGCGCCGCGGTTGAACCTCACTTTCCGCCTTATCCGGTCCCAGCCATGAGCAACGACAGCAAGCTGATCGACTTCAGCGCCGAGCGCGACAAGCGTATCCACGACCTTAACGAAAAACGCTTGAACGAAGTGCGCCAAGCCTTCGAACAGGCCTTGCCGCTGAGCAAGGCGAAAAACAAGAAGCCCAAGAACAAACCGAAAAAGCCCTGAGTGATCCCCGCGTTGCTGCCGCCTGGCGGCAACCTGTGCTTTTTTTCTTCGGCGAGCCCGCCACCCTCAATGCCATTGACTCAGATCAAGTCCGCCACCCCGCGCGGTGCCTATCCTTTGCCCATCGCTTCAAGAACACCCGGGTACGCAAGGCAGTGTTCGAGAAGCCATGGTGTTCACGGGCACATCTGGAGGCTCTTATGTATTTCGATATCGCCGTATTCGCAGGGCTGGCAGTTGTGGCCCTGACCGTTGGTTTCTTTGGTGGGATTGGTTGGTTTATCCGTAGCGACATCCGTAAGCACAAAGCGCATTAAGGACGGCACTACGGTTTCATGGGCACGCAAGGCTTTTGGGCAACTTAGGTTGCCCATTTTTTTGCCTGCGATTTGCCACCGTCACCGCTATCGCTCCCCCGTAGGAGCGGCTTCAGCCGCGATGTTTTTGATCTTCAATATCAGCGTTTTCAGGTCCGGCCAATCGCGGCTGAAGGCCGCTCCTACAGGTTGATCCCGCTGCCATTTCGTCGCCCACCAGCTATCGTGCATAGGTGTTCCCTGACAGGTTCCTGCCGTGCGCACATTGTTACAGGTGTTTCTCGCGCCTGATCTTCCCGCCGTCAAATTCGCGATCAAAACCCTGATAGGCGCTGGCCTGGCATTGTGGTGCGCGATGCGTTTCGGCCTGGAGCAGCCGCAATGGGCTTTTATGACGGCGGTGATAGTCGCTCAACCGCTGTCGGGCATGGTGGTGCAGAAGGGCCTGGCGCGGCTGTGCGGCACTTTGGTGGGGACGCTGATGTCGGTGCTGGTGATGGCCTTTTTCGCTCAGGCCCCCTGGCTGTTTCTGCTGGTGCTGGCGACCTGGCTGGGCATCTGTACCGCCGCTTCCACCTTGATGCGCAGTGCCTGGTCCTATGCCTTTGTGCTGGCCGGCTACACCGTGGTGATCATCGCTCTGCCGGCCATCAGCAACCCGCTGAATGTGTTCGATCAGGCGGTGTCGCGCTGTACGGAAATCTCCCTGGGCATTGTCTGCGCCACGGTAATCAGCGCCTTGCTCTGGCCGCAGCGGGTCGAGCAGTTGTTGGCCAAGCAGGCGCGGGATGCCTGGCTGGCCGGTATTCATGCCTCGAAAGCAGCCTTGAGCGGCGAGCGCCAGGAGCGTCAGGGTTTGCTTGGCGCCCTGGGCCGCATCGTCGCCGTGGATGCCCAGCGCGAGCATGCCTGGTTCGAAGGCAGTCGCGGTCGGCAGCGGGCGGTGGCGCTGCGGGTACTCAGCCGCGACCTTCTCACCCAGTTGCGCCTGGCCCGAGGTGTGGCTCGGCAATGGCGCCAGTTGTCGCCCGCCGAGGCGCAGCAGGTGCAGCCCTGGTTGGAGCAGGTGCAGCAGGCGCTGGACGATCCCCAGGTGCCCGTGCTGTTGGATCTGCGTGAACGCTTGCTGGCCGCCGTCGAAGATGAGCAACTGCCGACGTTGCAGCAATATTGCCTGGGCCGCCTGGCCTTGCTGGTGCGGCAACTGCTGGCCGCGCACGACACCTTGAACGCGGTGGAGCAGGGCGTGGCTCCGGCCGATGCGCCGCGCGCCATGTCCTGGCACCGCGATATCCAGATGGCCTCGCTCTATGGCTTTCGCAGCGGCGTGGCGTTTCTGCTGATCGCCACCTTCTGGCTGGCCACCGGCTGGACCTCCGCCGCCGGCGGCCTGACCATGACAGCGGTGCTCTGCAGCCTGTTCGCCAACCGCGAAAACGCCGCAGAGATCGGCCTGGGATTTCTCCGTGGGGTGATCTACTCGCTGCCCGTGGCCTTCGTGGTTGGCCAACTGCTACTGCCGCAACTGAGCGGTTTTCCCTTGCTCTGCCTGGCCATGGGCGTACCGCTGTTCTTCGCCGCCCTGGGCATGACCAAGCCGGCGACTGCCGGTACCTCTACCTCCTTCGCCCTGCAATTTATCGTGCTCTGCGCGCCGCAGAACCTGATGCGTTTCGATGTCTCCTCCTTCCTCAATCAGGCCGTGGCGATTGTCTTGGGCGTGGGTTTTGCCGTGCAGATTTTCCGGCTGATCAGTCTGCGCAACCCCGAGTGGCATGCCGAGCGCCTGCTGCACGCCATGTTGATCGACCTCAGTCGTTTGCCGCAGCGGCCGCTAGCCGGGGCGGAAAACTGGTTTGGCGGGCGCATGGCCGACCGCCTGTTGCAACTGGCTCGTCACTATCCGGTGTTGCCGACACACTCGCGCAGCCGCTGGGACGACGGCATCAGCGGCCTTGACCTGGGCGATGAGCTGCTGCACTTGCGCCGCTGCCTGGAGGTGTCTGATTCCCCGGATCTGCACGATGCCGAAGCGCGTTTTATGCGCGCCCTCGAACCTGTTCTGCTGGAAGGCCCGGAAGCCCATTCGGTGTCGGCACTGGATAAGCCCGTGGCCGATCTGCTCAGCGCCTTGCGCGAGTCAGGCAACAGTATCGACCGCCGCCTGGCCCAGGCCGCCCTGCTGCAATTGCAGTTCAGCTGGCGGCTGTGGTGCGAACAGTCGGAACTGAACCCCTACACCCCGCAGGAAACTGCGCCGTTAAAGGAGGCGGACCATGGCGTTGCGTGAGTGGGCGCTGGGCGGTGTATTGCTCAGCCCGTTTTTGCTGTACGTGCTACTGGCGTTGCTGTGCACCGGGCTCTTGCGCCTGGGCTTGCAGCGCGTTGGTGTGGCGCGCTGGATCTGGCATGAGGCGCTGTTCGATACCGCCTTGTTTGTCTGTGTACTGGCGGCGGTGGTTGCCGTAACGAGTCGTTGGTAAGGAGGAGTGCGGTATGCGTTCAACCCTGCGGGTGGTGATTACCCTGTGTCTGGTCGCTGTGGCCATCTGGGCCGGCTACGACCTGTGGCGCTATTACATGCTGTCGCCCTGGACCCGCGATGCGCGCATCCGCGCCGATGTGGTGGTGATCGCCCCGGACCTGTCCGGCTGGGTGGTCGACCTTCAGGTGCATGACAACCAGGAAGTGAAGGCCGGCGACCTGCTCCTCAGTCTCGATCGGCAGCGCTACCAGGCGGCCCTGGACAAGGCCCAGGCCGTGGCCAATACCCGCCAGCAGCAACTGCGTCTGCGCGACCACGAAGCGCAGCGTCGTGCCAGCCTGGGGCCGCAAGCCATCAGCGCCGAGCTAAAGGAGAACGCGCAGATCACTGCCGATATCGCCCGTGGCTCACTGAAAGAAGCCCAGGCCGATGTAGCCCTGGCCGAACTCAATCTGGCGCGTAGCGAGGTGCGTGCGCCGCGCACCGGGCAGATCACCAACCTGCGTCTGGCCCAGGGCAACTACGTTACCGCCGGGCAGTCGGTGATGGCCCTGGTGGATGAGCAGTCGTTCTACGTACAGGCCTACTTCGAGGAAACCAAGCTGCCGCGCATTCGCATCGGCGCGCCGGTAAAAGTCTGGCTGATGAGTGAAGGACAGACCCTGAGCGGGCAGATCGAAAGCATCAGCCGCGGCATCACCGACCGCAATGCGATACCCGACAGCCAGTTGCTCGCCAACGTCGAGCCGACCTTTAACTGGGTGCGCTTGGCGCAGCGGATTCCGGTGCGGATCAAGCTCGACCCGTTGCCGGCGGACGTGCAACTGAGCGCCGGGATGACGGCGAGTGTGCGGGTGAGTGAGGAGGGGCAGGACTGAGTTCTCGTAGGAGCAACTGTCTTAATCACGCGCTTGCGGGTTGCCAGGAGGTCCCATCTCGGACCATGGCATTGAGGCGCGTGATCAAGACGCGCAGGCAAGCCATTAAGGCGACCTTGGCCGGTTTTCCGCGTTGTCGCAGGGCTTGGTACCGACGTTTGAAGTCCTCTTGGCGGCGTACTACGGACCAGGACGTCATGTACAGAACCCTTCGTAATAGGGGGCGGCCTCCGCTTATCCGGCGGACACCGCGCTGGCTTCCGCTGTCGGCGTTGTAGGGCGCAACTCCTACCAAGGCTGCGATTTGACGCCGATCCAGTTGCCCCAGCTCTGGCAGGTAGGTCAGCAGACTCGCTACGGTGACGGGGCCTATACCTGTGATTTCGCGCAGGCGGGTGCAGCGCTCTTCGTCCACCTCTCTAGCAGCTTCAGCGATGGCTCGATCAAGTTGAGATATCTGCGCCTTGAGCGTTTCCAGACAAGCGTTGAGGCTATTGATAACGAAAGGATTGCAGGCCTGCTTACGGCGACGACGCTCGTCGTCACGCTGCTGGACGAGTTGCTCGCGGCGTCTCACCAACTCGCGCAGGGCCTGGGCCTCAGGGCTTTCCACCTCGCACGCCTTCGCCTCAATGACCTCAGCCAGATGAGCAAGAACGGCGGCATCAATGGGGTCCGTCTTGGCCAAACGCCCCATCGCCTTCGCGAAAGCTTTTGCCCGTTAAGGGTTAACCCGAACCACGTCCAAACCGTTGGTCAACAGATGCTGCAGCACGCCTCGCTCGTAGCCCCCAGTGGCTTCCAGCAACACACGCTGAACGTCGTAACCTTCTAGGGAACAAAGCAGCTGTGCCCAGCCCTCGCCGGTGTTGGGATATTCGAAGGACGTTCCTTGTGGCCGAACAAAAACAGCAAGAGTTTTCTTGGATACATCAATTCCAACCCATGCACTCATCGTCAGATCCTCTTAGAATCAGGGTCGAGAGCGCCTCTGGCGATGCCCACGCTTGTGCGGTCCGAGTTGCAGCTCGATCAACTGTTCGGGCTTGGACGCCAGAGGTATGTAGGGGGTGGCATGAGCTCCTACTCGTGCTCGGGGCACTGCGGCTTATCAGCCTACCCCCTACTGCTCTCACCTCGGATATTAACGTCCTGCGCTGACACAAGCGGCTTCAGCCGCGATGCTCTTGAACAATCAACAGCAACGCGGCTGAAGCCGCTCCTACTGGAACAGCGTTAACCGATGGTGATCGCCGGCAAGTCGGTGAGAGTCACGGTCTGCTGCGAACGCGGTGCGAGAATTTCCGCTTCACCATCCACCACCAGCTCATCGCGCTGGTTGAACACACGGGTGGCTACACGTACGCGGAATTTCGGCAGCTTTTCCAGAATTTCCAAGCGCACGGTCAGCGTATCGCCGAGCTTCACCGGCAGGGTGAAGCGCATGGTCTGGCCCAGGTAGATGGTGCCCGGCCCAGGCAACTCGCACGCCACTGCCGCGCTGATCAGAGCGCCGCTGAACATGCCGTGGGCAATGCGCTCTTTGAACATGGTGCTGGCGGCGTATTCGGCATCCAGGTGCACGGGGTTGTGGTCACCGGAAACCGCGGCGAACAGCTGAATGTCGCGCTCGTCCACGGTCTTGCTGTAGCTGGCGGTCTGGCCGACTTCGAGGGCTTCGTACGGGGTGTTAGTCAATTGGCTCATGCAGGCTCCTGAGTTTCGGGGTGGCTACGGCGGCTGTGACTCAAGGTCTTGTCCAGCCAGCCGAGCAGATCGGCCGTCACCTCGTCACGGTTGGTCTCGTTGAGCAACTCATGGCGGGCGTCCGGGTAAATTTTCAACAGGGTGTTCTTGTGGCCCGCCTCGCGCAGGGCGGCGGTCAGCGCTTCCAGGCGTTTGCCATCGCTGACCGGGTCGCGGCTGCCACCGATCACCAGCAACGGCAGGTCGGCGTCGATCTGCTTGAGGTGGTTGACCGGGGTGATCTGCTGCAAGCCTTCGAGCAGGTCGATCCACAGTTGATTGGTGCAGCGGAAGCCGCACAGCGGGTCGTTGACGTATTTGTCCACTTCCTGCGGATCGCGGCTCAACCAATCGAATTGGGTGCGGGTCGGTTTGAAGGCCTTGTTGAACGAGCCGAAAGACAGAAACTCGAGCAACGCGCTGCGACCGGTGACGCCCTGGCGCCAGCGCTCGAAGCGGGCGATGGCCGCCGCTGCTTTATACAGCCCCACCGGTTGATAGTTGGAGCCGGACAGAATGGCACCCTGCACGCTGCAGCTGTGCTGCATCAGGTAAGCCTGGCCGATATAGCTGCCCATGCTGTGGCCGAGGAGAAAGATCGGCACATTGGGGTGCTGTTGGCGGATATGGTGGTTTAGGTTGGCCAGATCACTGACCACCCGCTGCCAGCCGTGGTGCTCGGCGTACATGCCCTGCACACCGCGCTGGGCGGTTTTGCCATGGCCGCGTTGGTCATGGGCATACAGCTCGTAGCCCGCAGCCACCAGCGCTTCACCCAGGCGGGCATAGCGTCCGCCATGTTCGGCCATGCCGTGGGCGACCATCACCACCGCTTTCGGTGCCTGCTCGGCGTACCAACGGTTGACGTACAGCGGGGCTGCGTCGCTGGCCGTTAGCCAGAAATCATCGTGCATGGGCAGTCCTCGTTCCTTGTTCTGCCGGGTAGGTTCTGCAAAAGGTCTGCGGCAACAATTTCACAACAGAGCGGCTTCAGCAGGTTGGGCATTGTAGAGCGAGCGTCGGGGCTTGTCCCAGCCTGGCGTCGTTTAGTCTGCCGCTACGAGTTGAGCAAGATTCACGTAATAAATGACGCTGCCTTTGGTATTTGCGCTATGTGCCAGAGCTGCTAAGTTCCCGTCAGCCCCGAATGCGCGGGCCAGACACTCTCAGGTAACGAGGATAAAAATAATGCAACCTGATTTCTGGAGCGACAAACGCCCGGCCGGCGTCCCGAACGAGATTGACCTGGGCACCTTCAAGTCGGTAATCGAGGTGTTTGAGCGCTCCTGTAAGAAGTACGCCGACCGTCCGGCGTTCTCCAATATGGGCGTAACCCTGACCTACGCCGAGCTGGACCGTCTTTCCGCCGCGTTCTCTGGCTACCTGCAAAAACACACTGATCTCAAGCCCGGCGACCGCATCGCCGTGCAATTGCCCAACGTGCTGCACTATCCGATTGCCGTGTTTGGCGCCATGCGTGCCGGCCTGGTAGTGGTCAACACCAACCCGCTGTACACCGCGCGGGAAATGCGTCACCAGTTCAAGGATGCCGGCGTACGTGCGCTGGTGTACCTGAACGTGTTCGGCAAGCTGGTGCAGGAAGTGCTGCCCGACACCGACATCGAATACCTGATCGAAGCCAAGATGGGCGATCTGCAACCGGCCCTCAAAGGCTGGCTGATCAACGCTGTGGTCAAGCATGTGAAGAAGGTCGTGCCCGAGTACCACCTGCCGCAGGCCATCGGCTTCAAGGATGTACTCAAGCAAGGCAGTGGCCAGCCGCTGAAGCCGGTGAAAGTCGGCCTCGACGATATCGCCGTGCTGCAATACACCGGCGGTACCACGGGCGTGGCCAAGGGCGCGATGCTCACCCACGGCAACCTGGTGGCGAACATGCAGCAGGTCGATGCCTGCCTGGCGCAGCACGGCCCGGATGGCCGGCCGCTGATGCAGCCGGGCCAGGAAGTGATGATCGCGCCGCTGCCGCTGTACCACATCTATGCCTTCACCGCGAACTGCATGTCGATGATGGTCAATGGCAACCACAACGTGCTGATCAGCAACCCACGGGATATCGGTGCCTTTATTAAGGAACTGAAAAAGTGGCGCTTCTCCGCGCTGCTGGGGCTGAACACGTTGTTCGTGGCGCTGATGGAGCACCCCGAGTTCAAGGATGTCGACTTCTCCAACCTCAAGGTCACCAACTCCGGTGGCACCGCACTGGTGAAAGCCACCGCCGAGCGCTGGAAATCGGTCACCGGCTGCACCGTGGTCGAAGGCTACGGCCTCACCGAAACTTCGCCGGTGGCCAGTACCAACCCTTATGGCGACAAAGCTCGTCTGGGCACCGTCGGTATTCCGGTGCCGGGCACCGCGTTCAAGGTGATCGATGACAATGGTATCGAGCTGCCGTTGGGCGAGCGTGGCGAGCTGTTGATCAAAGGCCCGCAGGTGATGAAAGGCTACTGGCAGCGTCCTGAAGCCACCGCCGAAGTGCTGGATGCCGACGGCTGGCTGAAAACCGGCGACATCGCGGTGATCGACCCGGACGGCTTCACCCGCATCGTCGACCGCAAGAAGGACCTGATCATCGTCTCCGGCTTCAACGTGTACCCCAACGAAATCGAAGACGTGGTTATGGCCCACCCGAAAGTGGCGAGCTGCGCGGCCATCGGTGTACCGGACGAGAAATCCGGCGAAGCGGTGAAGCTGTTCGTGGTTGCCCGCGAAGGCGGGGTGACCGCTGAAGAACTCAAGGCGTACTGCAAAGAGAACTTCACTGGCTACAAGGTTCCCAAGCACATCGTGTTCAAGGAGTCGCTGCCGATGACTCCGGTGGGCAAGATTCTGCGTCGCGAGCTGCGCGATATCGCCTGAAAGGCCGAGGTTAAAGCCGCTGGTCGGCTTTAACCGGGTTTTGTTTTAAACGTGACCGAAAGCCTGGCTATCGGTCATTTTTTTGACCGGTAAGGTCATGTTTGGTGCTGGTTCCCCCCCTTCAAAGCTGCTAATCTCGGCCCGCTTTTTGGCCTGTCCGCACGGCTAAAACGTACGAAAATCACAAAAACATCCGTCATCGCGCGGTGAAGATTAGCTGTTGCTTAGGAGTGGGCTTCCATGATCGAAAACTTCTGGAAGGATAAGTACCCTGTTGGGGTTGCTGCCGAAATCAACCCCGATCAGTACCCGAACATTCAAACTGTACTGAAACAGTCTTGCGAACGCTTCGCCAACAAGCTGGCCTTCAGCAACATGGGCAAGTCACTCACCTACGGTGAGATGTACGAGTTGTCGGGTGCTTTTGCCGCTTACCTGCAACAACATACCGATCTGCAGCCGGGCGACCGCATCGCCGTGCAGCTGCCGAACGTTCTGCAATACCCGGTGGTTGTCTTCGGTGCCATCCGCGCCGGCCTGGTGGTGGTCAACACCAACCCGCTGTACACCGCACGGGAAATGGAACACCAATTCAATGACTCCGGTGCCAAGGCGCTGATCTGCCTGGCGAACATGGCGCACCTGGCTGAAGCCGTGCTGCCAAAAACCGGCGTCAAGCACGTGATCGTCACCGAAGTGGGCGACATGCTGTCGCCGCTCAAGCGCCTGCTGGTCAACAGCGTGGTCAAGTACGTGAAGAAGATGGTGCCGGCCTACAACCTGCCGCAAGCCGTCAAACTCAACGATGCGCTGGCCAAAGGCCGTGGTCAGGCCGTGCAGGAAGCCAGCCCGCAGAGCAGCGATATCGCTGTGCTGCAATACACCGGCGGCACCACTGGGGTGGCCAAGGGCGCGATGCTCACCCACCGCAACCTGATCGCCAACATGCTGCAGGTCAAGCAACTGATGGGTGCCAACCTCAATGAAGGTTGTGAGATCGTCATTGCGCCACTGCCGCTGTACCACATCTATGCCTTCACCTTTCACTGCATGGCGATGATGCTGCTCGGCGGCCATAACATGCTGGTTACCAACCCGCGTGACTTGCCGACCATGGTCAAAGACCTGTCGAAGTTCAAGTTCACCGGCTTCGTCGGCTTGAACACCCTGTTCGTTGCCCTGTGCCACAACGAAGGCTTCCGTCGCCTGGATTTCTCCTCGCTGAAACTCACCGTTTCCGGCGGCATGGCGCTGCAACAAGCCGCCGCCGAACGCTGGAAGGAAGTCACCGGCTGCGCCATCTGCGAAGGCTTCGGCATGACCGAAACCAGCCCGGTTGCCACCGTTAACCCGTTCAACGCCATCCAGCTGGGCACCATCGGTATTCCGTTGCCCTCGACCCTGTGCAAAGTCATCGACGATGACGGCAAGGAACTGGAAATCGGCGCAGTAGGCGAGCTGTGCGTCAAAGGCCCGCAAGTGATGAAAGGCTACTGGCAGCGCCAGGAAGCCACCGACGAAATCCTCGACAGCGAAGGCTGGTTGAAGACCGGAGACATCGGCCTGATTCAGGAAGATGGCTACCTGCGTATTGTCGACCGCAAAAAGGACATGATCCTGGTGTCCGGCTTCAACGTGTACCCCAACGAACTGGAAGACGTGCTCGCCACCCTGCCAGGCGTGATGCAGTGCGCGGCCATCGGTGTACCGGACGAGAAATCCGGCGAAGCGATCAAGATCTTTGTCGTGGTCAAGCCGGGTGCCAGCGTCACCAAGGAACAGGTCATGGAACATATGCGCGCCAACGTCACCGGCTACAAGGTGCCCAAGGCCGTAGAGTTCCGCGACGTATTGCCGACCACCAACGTCGGCAAGATCCTGCGTCGCGAACTGCGTGATGAAGAGCTGAAGAAGCTCGGCAAGAAGTGATTTTTGCCTGATGAGAACGCCACCTTCGGGTGGCGTTTTTGTTGGTGCCTGGAAAAGTATCGCGGCTGATCGTTTAGCGCTTGAACACCAGCAGTGCACTGTGGCCCTTGAGCGCGACCTGTTGCGGGTCCCGTGTCTCGTTGAAATACACCGGCGGGGTATGCAGGGTATCGGTCAGGGCACCGGTCTTGCGGTCGAACAGCATCAGCCCGCCGTTATCGTCCTGCGCCACCACCGCCCCATTGGCGACCTGCAGGTCGCTGATATAGCGGCCCTCCGGTGGGGTGACAGACCACAGTGTCTTGCCACTGCGCGGGTCGATGGCTTGCAGTTGGCCGCTGTCGTCGTTCACGTTGAAGAACGCTGGAGCATCCGCATCCAACTCCAGGCTCTCGCCCTCTTTATAGGTGTAGGTGGCGAGGGTTTTGCCGCTGTCGACGGCGAGGGTCTGCACGCTGTATTCGTCCTGGTTCCAGTAGAACAGCTGAGCACCGGCCTTCAACGTGCCGCCTTCGGCCATCTGCCGCTGCCAGCGTGGTTTGCCGGTGGCGATATCGAAGGCATGCACCAGATACGCTTCGTCGCTCAACAGCAGCGTGTTATCGAGCACTTGCACGGCGTCGGCACCATGGCTGGGCACTTCGACGCGCCAGCGTTCAGCCAGGCTGTGGCGGTCCACGGCCACCAGGCTTTCTGCGGTTTCGCTGCTTTCTTCGTAGATCAGCAGATCACCGACCACCAGCAGGTTGGCGACCGCGGCTTCCGGCGCGAGGGTGTTCAGCACCTGGCCGCTGGTGCGGTCGAGAACGCGAAGGTGCGGCGCGCCGGCGGCGACAACAAATACCCGATCATCGCTGATGGCCGTATTGAGCACCTCGGACCCTGCGTCATAGCGCCAGCGTGGGTTGCCGGTGTTCAGGTCGACGGCATGGAAAAAGCTTTCGCCGCTGGTGAAGTAGCCGGTCTGATCGCGGCTGGCGAGCAGCTCCAGGGTTTCGTCTTCGCGGCTATAGGCCCAGTTCAGCCAGGTGATCGAGGTGGCTTGCGGCGTGCGCACCGCGTCCAGTTGCACCCGACTCAGCAGGCTCACGCTGCTTCCGGTGCTGGGCTCCGGGTTGTCCGCCAAGTCGTGGTCGCAGGCCATATAGGCCTGCATATCCAGTTTGGGCTCGGCTTTGCGTTTGCCGACGGCGAGGTCGTATTGCTCCTCGACATAGGGCGGCAGGTTTTTGCGGGTCACCTGACGGCTGATCAGACGCATGCGCTCGGGGTCGCCGACCATATGCTCGCCATCGTAAAAGGTCCGGTCTATGCACTCGATCTGGCTGTAATACCAATCCCACTGCGCATCGCTCATGGCGGCATAGGCCGCGCTCTGATCGGCGGCGGGGGCGTTCGCCGGGCAGGCCGTAGCCTGGGCGGTGAACTTGCCGGCCTGGCTGGCGCAAAGAAAGACATCCGCCTGGCTGCTGGCACTGAAACCACTCATCAATGCCAGGCCTAGAAGTGAACGGCTTAAACGCATCCCTGTGTTCCTTGTGTGGATACCCATCCGGTGGGCGATGGCGGATTGTAAGCGGGCAGGTAATAAAAAACGCCACCGGCAGGTGGCGTTTTTCAATGGTGAGAGCGAGTTGGCGACGAGCCGCCAGCTAGGCGTTGCCGCCGCTGGCCTTGGCCATGATCGCGTAACCAATCAGCGCGGCAAAAAACGACCCGGTGAGAATCCCGATCCGATCCATCCCCGCCAGCGGATTCACCCCCGGCTCAAAGGCCAGCGAGCCAACGAACAGGCTCATGGTAAAGCCGATGCCGCAGAGCACCGCCACTCCCAACACCTGCCCCCAATTCGCCCCTTCAGGCAATTTGGCGATCCCCAGCGCGATCGCCAGCCATGCCAGGCCAAATACCCCCACGGCTTTACCTACCAGCAAGCCACTGGCAATGCCCAGGGGAATGCTGTGCAGAAAGCTGTCGAGATTTACCCCGCTCAAGGGCACGCCGGCATTGGCAAAGGCGAACAGCGGCAGGATGCCGAAGATCACCCAGGGGTGCAGGGTATGTTCCAGCGCCCGCGCCGGGGAGGGCACGCCATCGCGGGTGCGCAGCGGAATGGTGAACGCCAGCGTCACCCCGGCCAAGGTGGCGTGCACGCCGCTTTTCAGCACGCATACCCAGAGGATCAGGCCCACCGCCATATAGGGGCTGAGCTTCTGCACGCCCGCGCGGTTCAACCCGATCAACACCGCGATACAGATGGCCGCCAGCAGCAGCGAGCGGGTGGAGAGGTCGGCGGAGTAGAACAGGGCGATAACGATGATCGCCCCGAGGTCATCGATGATCGCCAGGGTCATCAGAAACAGCTTGAGGGTCAGCGGCACTCGTGCGCCCAGCAGCGCCAGCACACCGAGGGCGAAAGCGATATCGGTGGCCATGGGAATCGCCCAGCCATCGATGGCTTCCGGGTGGTTGCGGTTGATCGCCCAGTAGATCAGCGCCGGTACCAGCATGCCGCCGATGGCCGCCATACCCGGCAGCACGATCTGTGAGGGGTGGGACAGATGGCCTTCGAGCACCTCGCGTTTCACTTCCAGGCCAATGGTCAGGAAGAACAACGCCATCAAGCCATCGTTGATCCACAGCAGCAGCGGTTTGGCGATTTCCAGTGCGCCAACCTGCACTGCCACCGGGGTGTCGAGCAAGCCGTTGTAGAGAAATGCCAGGGGTGAGTTGTTGATGATCAGGGCCAGCACCGCGGCGGCGATCAGCAACAGGCCGCTGGCCGCTTCCATGCGAAAGAAACTGCTCACTACATGGCGAAAAGACAAAGGCACACTCCATGGCCGCGAGGCCGGCAAAAACAGTTGCGCAGAGGATAGCCGCTCCACTGTAACTGGGCGGCTGACGGCGTGGTTTCTATACTGCTGGTCAGTAAATTGTGGAGGTGTGCGTGTTACAACGTGAAGGTCAGGCGCTTGCCTGGGGATGTCTGGTAGTCGCCATGGCCTTGTGGGGAAGCTCGTTTATTGCCTTGAAGCTGGCATTCAGCGAACTGCCGCCGATGTGGGTGATTTTCGGCCGCATGGCCCTCGGCAGCCTGGTGTTTCTCCTGGCCTGGCGCTGGCGTGGGCGCATCGAATACCGCGCCGGCGACTGGAAATACCTGCTCGGCCTGACGGCTTGCGAGCCGTGCCTGTACTTCATCTTCGAAGCCCTGGCGCTGCAACGCACCAGCGCCTCGCAGGCCGGCATGATCACCGCATTGTTGCCGCTGCTGGTGGCGGTCGGTGCCTACCTGACCCTGCGTGAGCGCATCACCCGTACCACCCTGGCCGGTTTTCTGCTGGCCGTGGTCGGCGCGGTATGGCTGAGTCTGGCCGGTGAGGCCGATGCCCATGCGCCCGCGCCGCTGCTGGGCAACTTCTTCGAATTCCTGGCGATGCTCTGCGCCACCGGCTACACCTTGCTGCTCAAGCACCTGTCGAGCCGTTATTCGGCTTTTGCGCTGACGGCGTTGCAGGCCTTTGTCGGTTCGTTGTTCTTTCTGCCCCTGGCGCTGGTCAATGCCGGGCTGCCGGCCGAGGTCAGCGCCCAGGGCTGGGGGGCGGTGGTGTACCTGGGCATCGTGGTCACGGTGGGTGCCTATGGCTTGTACAACTTTGGCGTCGGCCGTCTGCCGGCCAGCCAGGCCTCGGGTTTTACCAACCTGATCCCGGTGTTCACCCTGCTGCTGGCATCGCTGTTTCTCGGCGAACGCCTGAATGCCTGGCAACTGCTGGCGGTTGGGCTGGTCTTTATTGGTGTAGGGCTGAGCCAATGGCGGCGTGACCCGCAGGTGCCCACCCCTGCTGGAATTCTCGATTGAAGGTGAACCATGAGTGTTTCAAACCTTGCTGCAAGAGCCTGGGCCCGCGAGGCCATCCGCATTATCGAAGCCGACTTCCAGCGTAGCGCCGACACCCATCTGATCCCCTTGGCGATCCCCGGTCTGCCAGGCATCGAGCTGTACTTCAAGGATGAATCCAGTCATCCCACCGGCAGCCTCAAGCACCGCCTGGCGCGCTCGCTGTTTCTCTACGCGCTGTGCAATGGCTGGCTAAAGCCGGGGGCACCGGTGATCGAAGCCTCCAGCGGTTCGACGGCGATTTCCGAAGCCTATTTCGCCCGCTTGCTCGGCCTGCCGTTTATTGCCGTGATGCCCGCCAGCACCTCGAAAGAGAAGATTGCCCAGATCGAGTTCTACGGTGGGCAGAGCCACCTGGTCAAAGACCCGACGCAGATCTACGCCGAGTCCGAACGCCTGGCGAAAGAGAGCGGCGGCCATTTTATGGACCAGTTCACCTACGCGGAACGGGCCACCGACTGGCGCGCCAACAACAATATTGCCGAGTCGATTTTCCAGCAGATGCGCTTCGAGCATTTCCCCGAGCCGAGCTGGCTGGTCTCCAGCCCCGGTACCGGCGGCACCCTGGCGACCCTCGGCCGCTACGTGCGCTATCGCCGCCACGCCACCCGAATTCTCTGCGCCGACGCCGAGCGCTCGGTGTTCTTCGACTACTACCGCACAGGCGATGCCAGCCTGCGCCTGGACCATGGTTCGGGCATCGAAGGCATTGGCCGCCCGCGGGTGGAAGCGTCGTTTCTGCCGTCGGTGATCGATGCCATGTGCAAGGTGCCGGACGCCTTGTCACTGGCGGCCATGCACTACCTGGCGCAGCGCCTCGACCGGCATGTCGGCGGCTCCAGCGGCACCAACCTGATCGGTGCCTTGCTGGTGGCCCAGCGCATGGTCGCGGCCGGCGAGCGCGGCTCGATTGTGGCGGTGCTTTGCGATGGCGGCGAGCGCTACGCCACCAGTTACTACAACCCTGAATGGCTCAAGGCCCAGGGTTACCAGATGGATTCCCTGATCGAACAGGTGGCAGCCTGTGCCGAACGTGGCGAGGCGTTGCCTGATCTCCCCACCGCAGGACTCTGAGCGATGAACGATGCCGCGCTGACCTTTCGTTTTGCCCAACCGGATGATGTTGCCGAGCTTACCCAGCTGTTACTGGAGCACGGTCCCAACCCCTGGAACTACCTGCCCGAAGACGGCGTGCATGAGCACCTGAACGGCATTGCCGATGGCGCAGTGGAAGCGGTGCTGGCCGAGCAGGGTGGACGGATTGTCGGTTTTGTCAGCTCTATCCAGACCCGCCAGTTCGCCGATCAGCAACCGGCGGCGCGGCGCGACGATGCCCAGGGCTATATCTGCGAAGCGGTGGTGCACCGCGATCTGGCGGGCAAGGGACTCGGCTCGATCCTGTTGGAAAAGGCCGTAGCGCGCCTCGGGGAGAAAGGGCTGGTCGACATCTACATCGACCGCCACGAAGAAAATGTCGCCTCGGCCGGCATGATGCGCAAAGCCGGCTTCAGCGAGTTGCATACCTACGCCGACCCACAGCGCCGGCCCAATGGGTCTCGGCGCACGACGGTGTGTTATCAGCGGTATCGCGGTTAAACCCAATGCAAAACCGTAGGAGCGGCTTCAGCCGCGATGCTCTTGAACGATCAAAGGCATCGCGGCTGAAGCCGCTCCTACGGAGACGTCGAACGTTGCGTTACGCCGCAAACCCACCATCAATGGTCAGGTTGGCACCGGTGATATAGCCGGCTTCCGGGCCCGCCAGGTAGCTGACAAAGCTGGCGATCTCTTCCACTTTGCCGTAGCGCGCCAGCGCCATGCCTTGTTTCAGGGTGTCGGCGAATTCACCGCTGTCCGGGTTCATATCGGTGTCCACCGGGCCGGGCTGCACGTTGTTCACGGTAATGCCACGGCCGCCCAGATCGCGGGCCAGGCCTTTGGTGAAGCCGACGATGGCGGATTTGCTCATGGCGTAGATCGAACCACCGGCAAACGGAATGCGCTCGGCGTTGGTGCTGCCGATGGTGATGATGCGGCCGTTGTCGCGCAGGTGGCGGGCGGCTTCCTGGCTGGCAATCACCACACTGCGCACGTTGATCGACAGGGTGCGGTCGATGTCTTCCATGCTCAGTTGCTCGATGGGTGCCACAGCCAGGACGCCAGCGTTGTTGACCAGAATATCCAGGCCGCCAAAGGTTTCCACCGCTTGGCTGATGGCACCGCGAATGGCTTGTTCATTGGCGCTGTCGGCACGGATGGCGATGGCCTTGCCGCCGGCGGCAACGATTTCGGCCACCAGGCCTTCCGATTGCTGTGCGCTCTGGCTGTAGGTGAAGGCCACGGCCGCGCCGTCACGGGCCAGACGTTTGACGATGGCCGCGCCGATACCGCGGGAACCGCCTTGCACAAATGCAACTTTACCGTTCAGGGATGCTTGAGTAGTCATGGTGTTCTCCAAAGTAAGTAAGGGGTGAATCGTTAAGGGGTGTCGTTTGGTGTTGGGGCTAGTATCCGCAGGGAATTACCCTGCGAATAGCCGGTAATACGGATATGCTTTCGATCCAAACGGTATGGAATCAGCCATGGACACACTCAACTGCATCGAATGTTTTATTCGCAGTGCCGAGGCCGGCAGCTTTGCTCAAGCCGCGCGGCGCCTGGGTTTGACCCCGGCAGCGGTGGGCAAGAACGTCGCCCGCCTGGAGGATAGCCTGGATGTGCGGCTGTTCCAGCGTAGTACCCGCAAGCTGAGCCTGACGGAGGCGGGGGAATATTTTCTGGCTGAAGCCGCGGGCGGCTTGAGCACCCTGCAGCTGGCCATGGGCAATCTGACCACCCTGAAAAGCCAGCCGGCCGGCACCCTGAAGGTGAGCATGGGTTTGTCCTTCGGCCGCGAATATATGGTGCCGCTGCTCGGCGAGTTTCTGCAGCGCTACCCACGGGTGGTGCCGGACTGGCATTTCGACAACCGTCCAGTGGACCTGATTGCCGATGGTTTCGATGCCGCCGTCGGCGGTGGTTTCGATCTGCCGTTGGGGGTGGTGGCCCGCGAACTGGCACCGGCCCATCGCATTCTGCTGGCCTCCAGGGCCTACCTCGAACAGGCCCCGGCGCTGCGCTCGCCCGCCGATTTGCCGCAGCATGCCGGCATCCTGATCCGCTCACCGCAGACCGGCCGCGTGCGGCCCTGGACCTTGCGCAACCGTGACGGCCTGCTGGCACCTATCGATATTCAGGCGCGAATGACCTTGAGCGATCCGGAAGCAGCCTGCGCGGCGGCGCAGATCGGCCTGGGCATCGCCTTGGTCAGCGTCGCCCACGCGTTGCCGTATCTGGAGCGGGGAGGGGTGCAGCGGGTGCTGCCGGATTGGTATGTAGATACCGGGGCGACGACCCTGTACTTCGCCGGGCAGAAACTGCTGCCGCAGAAGACACGGGTGTTTGTCGATTTTGTCGTGGAGCGGTTCAAGGCGTTGGGGCTGGAGAAGCGCTTGTCGGCGCTGGAAGGGCCCGCTTCGTCATGATGGGGCCTCTCTCACGCCAGGCGGTGATTGCCGGTGGGAGAGGCCTCAGCTTCGATTGTCGCTAACGCACTGTCAGAAGCTGTACTTGGCCGTCAGCATCAGATTGCGCGGATTACCGTAGGCGTCGCCGCCGTAGAGTATCGAGTTGGAGATCGACGAGTAGTACTTGCGATCGAAGATGTTGTTCGCGTTCAGTTGCAGATCCAGATTCTGGTTCACCTGGTAGCCGGTCATCAGGTCGGTGACCGCATAGGAGCCTTGCTCCAGGCGGTAGGTGCTGCCATCTGCCACCACGAAGTCGTTGTACATACGGCTCTGCCAGGACACGTTGCCGCCGACCCGCAGTTTTTCCAGCTCACCCTGGAAGTGGTAGCTGGTGGTCAGCTTGAACAGGTGCGCCGGTGAGTCGGTGTCGAACTGCTGGTTCTCGTTCTGCGGGTTGGCGTCATCCTTGATGGTGTGCACGCGGGCGTAGGTATAGCCGCCACCCACTTGCCAGTTCTCGGTCAGCGCGCCTTGCAGCTCGAAGTCGATACCCTGGCTGCGCACCTCGCCTGAGGCTTGATAGCAGGTGTCCAGGCTCGGGCACACGGTGGCGTGATCGAGAATTTCCACCGCGCGGTTTTCCTGATCGATGCGGAACAGCGCCAGGCTGGCGTTCAAGGCACCGTCGAAGTATTCGCCCTTGATGCCGATCTCGTAGTTCTTGCCCTCGATAGGTTTGACCGGGGTGCCGGCCGAGTCGTTGTTGCTCTGCGGAGTAAAAATGTCGCTGTAGCTGACGTACACCGAGTGATGGTCGTCCAGGTCGTAGATCAGCCCGGAGTAGCGGGTGACGTTACGGGTGACCTTGTAGTCGCCGGCACCATCGCGGTTGTCGTAGTCATACCAGTCCAGACGGCCACCGAGGATCAGCTTCAGCGGGTCGGCCAGGTTCAGGCGGGTGGTCACATAAACGCCGTCTTGGGTGGTGACTTCGCGCTGATCGGTGGTGTGGACAAAATTCGGCTTGCCACCGCCGGTTACCGGCCAGTCGAAGGCGTACGGCGAATAGTTATGGGTGGTGCTGTCGTAGATGCGTTCGCTGGCACCCACTACCAATTCATGGGCGCGCCCGAACGCTTCGAAAGGACCGCTGAAGAAACCGTCCACGCCGGCCTGATTTTCATCGGTAGTGGCCTGGTAGACAGTCCGCGCCAGGCTCTTATCGAGCGCCCAGCGTGACTGATAGGAACCGGAGAACAGCGCGTTCTGCTCGGAGTAGTTGGCGTTGAGCTGCAGGCTCCAGTCGTTGGCCAGGCGCTGACGCAGCTCGGCGAATACGGTGTTGATTTCCTGGTCTTTGTTCTCCCAGCTGGTGCCGGGGTTGTACGAACGCGAGTAGTCCAGGTGATGGCCGTCGAGGCCGACCATTGCCGCGCCCCAGTAGTAGTTGGTCTTGTCTTTCTGGCTGGAGATACCCAGGGTCAGGGTGGTGTCGTCGCTCAGATCGGCTTCGGTGACCGCATAGAACAGGCTGTGTCTATCGACGGCATCGTCGATAAAACTGTTGGCGTCGTTGTACGAGGTCACTACCCGGCCGCGCAGGGTGCCGCTGTCATTCAGCGGGCTGGACGCATCCAGCTCGCCGCGGTAGTTGTCCCAGCTGCCGGCGGCACCGGTCAGGGTGACTTTCTGCTCGGCCAGCGGGCGTTTGCGGATCAGGTTGATGGCCGCCGAGGGATTGCCTGCGCCGGTCACCAGCCCGGTGGCACCGCGCACGATTTCCACGCGGTCGAACATCGCCAGGTTCGGCTGGGCACCCACGCTCCAGCCCTGGTAGCCGCTGGGGATGCCGTCGTACATCAGATTATCGACATCAAAGCCGCGGGCGGTGTAAGTCTGCCGGCCCGGGCCGCTGGAGGTGTCGAGGAACAGCCCCGGGGTAGCGGCGACCACATCGTTGATGCTGGTCATCGCCTGGTCGTCCATACGCTGGCGGGTGATCACGGTGGTGGCCTGCGGGGTTTCACGCGGGGTCAGCGCCAGCTTGGTGGCGGTCGACTGGATGCCGGAGGTGTAGGACTCAGTCCCTTCAGTAGTCGCCTGGCCTTGCACGCTGTTGGCATTGATTGCGGTGGTGCCCAGTTCCAGGACGGTGCCCGGTTCTGTGCTCGCAGCGGGAGCAGGGTCAGCCGCATAAGCGGCCTGGGCAACCCACAAGCTCAGGGCAATGGCGGTAGCCAGGGGCGATAGGTGATGACGATGCATGTGAAGGGTCCTGTGTCCGAAGTCCGGCAGTTTTTTGGATGGCCTGTCTTTTTGCAGGCAAGCCGAACCCCTCGCGCATTGACTGAGCGTTAGAAAATTTATGGGGTAAGGGTGCGGCGGGGGGAGTGTAAGTAAATGTAATAAGTTAGTAAATGGGAAAAGATATCATTTGGTATTATATGGCAAATGAGATGTTTGCAGGTTAAACAAAACACCCGCTCAAAGCGGGTGTTTTGTTCCTGCGAAAACAGCTTTTCAGGCGTCGTGCAGGCCGAGGATATCCCGCGCCACGGCTTCGGCAATGCGAATGCCATCGACCCCGGCGGAGAGAATGCCGCCGGCATAACCAGCCCCTTCGCCCGCCGGGAACAAGCCACGCACATTGAGGCTTTGCAGGTCGTCGCCACGGGTGATGCGCAGCGGTGAGGAGGTGCGGGTTTCGATGCCGGTGAGCACCGCGTCGTGCATGGCAAAGCCTTTGATCTGCTTGTCGAACGCCGGCAGCGCTTCGCGGATCGCTTCGATGGCGAAGTCCGGCAGGGCGTCGGCCAGGTCCATCAGGTGTACGCCGGGTTTGTACGACGGCTCGACGCTGCCCAGCGCAGTGGTGGCTTTGCCGGCGATAAAGTCGCCAACCAACTGCCCCGGCGCATTGTAGTTGCGCCCGCCCATCACATAGGCGTGCGATTCCAGACGCTCCTGCAATTCAACGCCGGCCAGCGGGCCGCCCGGGTAATCCACTTCCGGGGTAATGCCGACCACGATGCCGGAGTTGGCATTGCGTTCGTTACGCGAGTATTGGCTCATGCCATTGGTCACCACCCGCTCGGCTTCCGAGGTGGCGGCGACCACGGTGCCGCCCGGGCACATGCAGAAGCTGTACACCGAGCGACCGTTCTTGGCGTGGTGCACCAGCTTGTAGTCGGCAGCACCAATCTTCGGGTGGCCGGCGAATTTGCCCAGACGCGCCTGGTCGATCAGAGACTGCGGGTGCTCGATACGGAAACCCACCGAGAACGGCTTGGCTTCCATAAACACCTCGCGGCTATGCAGCATACGGAAGGTATCGCGGGCGCTGTGGCCGAGGGCGAGGATCACATGGCGGCTGGCGATCTGCTCGCCGCTGGCCAGGGTCACACCGGTCAGTTGGCCGTCCTCGATCTGCACGTCGGTAACGCGCTGTTCGAAGCGCACTTCGCCGCCCATGGCGATGATCTGCTCGCGCATATCCGCCACCACGCCGGTGAGGCGGAAGGTGCCGATATGGGGTTTGTTGACGTAGAGAATCTCTTCCGGCGCACCGGCTTTGACGAACTCGTGCAGCACTTTGCGGCCGAGGAATTTCGGATCTTTGATCTGGCTGTACAGCTTGCCGTCGGAGAAGGTGCCGGCACCGCCTTCACCAAACTGCACATTGGACTCGGGGTTGAGCACGCTTTTGCGCCACAGGCCCCAGGTGTCCTTGGTGCGCTGGCGCACTTCCTTGCCGCGCTCCAGCACGATCGGCTTGAAGCCCATCTGCGCCAGCAGCAAGGCGGCGAAGATGCCGCAAGGACCAAAGCCCACCACCAGCGGGCGTTCGCCCAGTTGCTCGGAGGCCTGGCCGACGAATTTGTATGAGGTGTCCGGGGCGATGCTGATATGGCGGTCGTCGCTGAATTTTTGCAGCAGCGCCGCTTCGTCCGTCACCGAAAAATCCAGGGTGTAGATAAAGCACAGCTCGGCGGATTTTTTCCGTGCATCGTAGCTGCGCTTGAAACGGGTGAAGTCCAGCAGGTCGCTATCGGCAATGCCCAGGCGTTGCACCAGAGCAGGGCGCAGGGCCTCCTCGGCGTGGTCGATAGGCAGCTTGAATTCGGTGATTCGTAACATAGGGCAATCCAGTATCAGGGCCGGAGGTCACCCGGCAGCTTGGCAAGGCGGCGATTATACGCGGGAAAATCGCCCTCAAGAGCATCCAGGCTGAAGCCTGCCTATAAGGATGGAATGTGAGCCTGACTGGCGACGGCCAGCTATCCCCGAGCAAAGGGCTTTACCGCGTGCTCTGGCGTTGCAGTTCCTCTTGCTTTTGCCGCGCCTCTTGGCGGCGAAATGACTCGTCGTAGGAATCCTTCTTGCGCTGCTCGGCTTCGTCGCGCATCAGCTGGCGTTTCTGATCGCGGCCAGCCGCATCGCTGTCTTCGATCACGGTGACGCCGGTGGCGCTCGGTGCTTTGCCGGCGTCGTCATCGCTGCTGGATTGTGGTTCGTCGACGGCAGCTGGCGCGCTGGCAGGAATACTCAGCACGCCGCTGGGCGGCACCGGTTCGATGATGCGGGTGGTTTCGCCAGTGCCCTCGGGGCAGGGCACGGTGGCGTAAGTGGTGGTGCCATCGCTGGCGACGCATTTGAACACCTGGGCCTGGGCTACCAAGGGTAAAAAACACAGGGCGATCACTGCCGGTTTCAAAGTGCTTCCCTCACTTTGGGGTTCGAAGGCGGCAGCCTAGCAGGCAATCCGTGCCCTCGAAACGCTGGCCGCTCAGGCCAGTAGGCTCAACCAGGCCGAAGCCAGCAACAGCAGCGCCATCGCCTGGTTGAAACGACGCATGCCGGCATCGCTGCGACAGAAGCGCGTCAAGCCTTGGCCCAACGCCGCCCACAGGCCCATACAGGGCACCGCGACGAAAAAGAACAGCAAGGCCAGGACGGCGACGCGGCTGGGTTTGTCGCTGGCATGGGCGGCAAATACGCCGACCACCGCCAGGGCCATCATCCAGGTTTTCGGGTTGACCACCTGCAGGCCGGCAGCGGCCGCCATGCTCAGGCGTTTACCGCTATGTTGGCTGGCGTTGTCCAGGCCCACCGCCGGGCTGCGGAAGATTTGCCAGGCCAGGTAGCTGAGCCAGGCGATACCGGCCCAGGCCATAGCCAGTTGCACCTGCGGATAGCGCCCCAGGGTGTCGCCGATGCCCAATCCCACCACCAGTACCAATAACGCCGCAGCGCCGCAGGCGGCCAGGGCGACAGGAGCCGTGGCGCAAAGGCCGAAGCGCGCGCTATTGCTGAGCACCAGCAGGTTGGTGGGGCCGGGGGTGATGGAGGCGACTAAGGCGAATAGCAGAAAGGGCAACAGGTCCACGATGGGCTCCAGGCAGGATCAGGAGCCTGGATGGTTGCAGGGCCAGGGCCCTCAGTCTGGATGATTTGTGCAGCGCTTGCGGTAGTCGGCCGGGGTCAACCGATAGGCGCGGCGGAACCAACGGCCGAGGTGGCTCTGGTCGGCAAAACCGAGGGCGCTGGCGACCTGCGCCGGGGTTTCGCCCCGGGCCAGCAGATGGCGGGCCTTGGCCAGGCGCAGTTGAATCAGGTAGGCGTGTGGGGCCAGGCCAAAGGCCGCCTTGAATGCGCGGCTGAGGCGGAAGCGGTCGACCCCGCTGATCCGCGCCAAGTCATCCAGGCCGATATCGTCGTGCACATGGGCATGCAGGTAATCGCGGGCGCGCTGCGCCACCAGTGGCAAGCGCGGGTCGAGTGGCTGCTGCGGCCGACGCCAATGCAGGTGCGCGGTCATCTGCGTTAGCAGGCCATCCAGGGCGGTCTGGCGGACGATCCGCAGCTCCTGCTCATGCAAGGCCTGAAAAGCCTGCAAGGTGGCCCCGGCCAGCGCCACGTCGCCAATCAGGGTGCTGGCAAAACCCGGCTGGCAGGCCACCGGTGCCTGTTCGAACAGGGCATGCAGCTCGCGCTCCAGCCACTGCGGGTCGAGGTACAGCATCGAGTAGGTGAAGCCTTCGGCTGAGGGCGCGGTGCCATCGTGAATCTCGCCGGGCTCGAGCATAAATACCTGGCCTGGCGTGCTGATATGCCGTTGTTGCCGGCAGCTGAATTGCTGCACGCCCTGTTCGGTGACGCCGATCAGGTAGCTGTCGTGCCAGTGCGGGTCATAGGCATGACCGCGAAAATGCGCGCGGATGGTCTCGATGCCGGTGTCGGCATCCTGAGCGAGATCGATCCAGTGGGTGGTGGCCATGGGCTGCAATCAGTTTGCCTGCGGGTGGCCGTAGTATGCCAAGGCAGGCCAACAGCGTCTGGAAGTTTTGTGCAGCGCTCAGGCTTACGGATGGAGGGTGGACACCCAGGTGCTCAGCCAGGGCCGCAGGTAGCAGGTGGAAAGTACTTTGGTATCGCATTTGCCATTGGTCAGTGCCTCGCGCAGTTTGCCGATGTCGGCCTGCTCCACATAGCGACGGGCATCGGCCATATCCTCGGCCTGGTCATAGCCGCCATTGAGCATTTCGCTCAGGGCTTCCTGTTTGCTCCAGCCCTGGATCACGGTGCGGAACATTGCCGCCATCAGGCCAGTACGGTCGCTGCCATGTTTGCAGTGCATCAGTACCGGGCCGCGGGTTTCGGCCAGCTGCAGGGTGGTGAGCACACGCAGCACATCGGCATCGTCGACGCGGTCGGCATGCAGCGGAATGCTGATCAGGGTGATGTTGCTATCGCCCAGCCACTGGTGATCGTCGTCTTTGATAAAGCTGACCACAGTGCGCACCTGCAACTGTTGCAGGAGGGCCAGGTTCTGCGGCTTGGGCAGGGCGCTGCGGTACAGGGTCGGGGACATTTCGAACAGCTTGAAGGTGCTGTCCACCGGGCGCGCCCAGGATTCCGCCTGGGCCTCGCTGAGCAGCGGCGTAGCGTCAACCTTGGCAGGCAGGTAGTGCAACACCAGGCCGGTGGTGATGACGGCCAGCAACGCAGCAACAGCAAAATACAGGCGACGTGACGTAAGCATGAAGGCTCCCCGAGTAAGGGAGCCGATGCTAGAAAGAACGCGGTGAAGCGCAGATCAAATCAATGTGAAAAAAGAGTGAACGCGACGCCACTCAGTTGTTACGTGAACCCCCGAAGTAGGCGCAGCCGCGTTCGACTTTGCCATTGCTACGCAGCTCGGCGGAGAGGAACGACACCGCGCCGCTGGCGCTGTCGACACAACGCTGCGGTGCCACCCAGAGTTCCAGGCGCAAGCCGTTGGCTTCGCTGGTGAGGTTGAAGCGGCCGTCGGGCAGCTGTTCTTCCAGATAGGGCAGAGCGAGGGGTTCCTGATTGGGGCGTTCGAGCACCATGCCTTTGGCGTTGACGCTGACGCTCCAGTCCGGCTCATGGCCGCTGGCGCGCAGTACCTGGCGTTTGAAGTTGGGGTCGTCGCAAGCGTGGCCTTCACGCTGTACACGGTACAGGCGGGTGAGGTTCAACTGGCCATCACTACCGGCCGCTTTGGCGGCGTCGAGGTTGCCGCTGACATCGGCGAACAGGGTGGCATCCTTGGTATCCAGCAGGGCGGCGGATTCCTGCAGTAAGCCGGTGTTGCCGCTGTCATTGATCAGGAAATGACGTTGTTCCTGGCAGGGGCGTAGCAGCAATTTGCCGCCGCTGACGCTCAACTCACCCTGCATGCGAGTGCCGGTCGGGACCGGGGCTTCCTCCGGGCCGTAGGACATTGTGCAACTGGCGAAAATCGGCAACAGGGCGAACAGCAAAGGGCATACAGCGCGCATCGGGTGGGTCTCCTGGCAAGTGCGGCCACGTTACCCACGGCCCGTTGCCGATACAAGAGCGCGCTGCAAATCAAAGGCATCGCGGCTAAAGCCGCTCCTACGGTTTTTGCAAACCTGTAGGAGCGGCTTCAGCCGCGATGCTCTGGGTTCAACCGACGGTATAAATCTGCCCGGTCTGCTTACCTTCCACGCTCTTGGCATATGCCAGCGCCACGTCTACCGCCGGCACCGGTTTGAAGCCGCGGAAGAACGGGCCGTAGCTGCCCATGGCCTCCACCAGCACGGTCGGGCTGATGATATTTACCCGCAGGCCGCGCGGCAGTTCGATGGCAGCGGCTTTGACGAAGCTGTTGAGGGCGCCATTGACCATGCTGGCAGAAGTGCCGGCGACAATCGGGTCATCGCTGAGCACGCCGGAAGTGAGGGTAAAGGAGCCACCGTCGTTGATAAATTCGCGGCCGATCAGCAGCAGATTCACTTGGCCCATCAGCTTGTCATTCAGGCCTACGGCAAACTGCTCGGCGTGCATCTCGGCCAGGGCACCGAACTGTACTTTGCCGGTGGCGGCGATCAGGGCATCGAAGCGCCCGGTCTGCTCGAACAGCTGGCGAATCGAGGCGACGTCGCGGATATCCACCTGGTAATCGCCGCTGCTGTGGCCGACGCGGATCACTTCATGGCGCTCGGCCAATTCACGTTCTACCGCCTGGCCGATGGTGCCGCTGGCACCGATCAAGATGATTTTCATGGCACTGCTCCGAAAAAAAGGAAAAACGGGGGGGTGGGTGGCGAGCAGTGTAGATCGGCGGTTTGTAGGCGATAATCCGGCTAATTGGAAACCTTTGGTTCTCACTGGGAAACAATGCGATGAGTGAAATGGATGACCTGGCTGCCTTCGCCACCTTGGTCGAAGCCGGTAGTTTTACCCAGGCGGCCGAGCGCCTGGGGTGCAGCAAGGGGCAGTTGTCCAAGCGCATCGGCTTGCTGGAGCAGGGACTGGGCATCAGCCTGCTGTACCGCACCACCCGCAAACTGTCGCTGACCGCCGCTGGCGCTGCGCTATTGCCGGAAGCCCAGGCTCTGGTGGCCCAGGCCGTTCGCGCCCGACAAACCCTGGCGCGCTTGCAGGAAGAGGCGACCGGAGCGGTGCGCATTACCGCGCCGGTGTCCTTGGGCGATACCTTTTTCGACGCGCTGCAACTGCAGTTCGCCCAGGCTTACCCGCAAATCCGCATCGAGCTGGAACTGAGCAACACCTACCGCGATCTGGTGGCCGATGGCTTCGATCTGGCGATTCGCAGTGGCGAGCAACGCGATGAGCGCCTGGTGGCCAGGCCCTTGTTGTCGATGCAGGAATTGACCTGCGCCAGCCCGGCCTATTTGGCTGCGCATGGCGACGTACACACCCCTCAGCACTTGAGCGAACAGGTGTGCCTACTCAACAGCCATTACAGTGGCGCGGAAGAATGGCTGTACCACCGCCAGCATGAGCTGACCCGGGTGCGGGTGAACGGGCCGTTTGCCAGTAACCATTACAGCCTGCTGAAGAAGGCCTGTCTGGGCGGCGCGGGGATCGCCCGTCTGCCTTCCTATCTGGTCCATCAGGAATTGTTGGATGGCCGCTTGGTGTGGTTGCTGCGTGACTACCAGACGCGGATCAGCCCGGTGTTTCTGGTGCATGCCTATCAGCATGGATTGCCCAAAAGGACCCAGGTGTTGGCGGATTATTTGTTGGGGTGGTTTGAGCAACGGCGGGAGGAGTTGGATGAGTTGACGGCGCTGCGCTGACTGACAAATTTCCTTTGCCGGGATCGCGGCTGAAGCCGCTCCTACGGACCGCACAGTCTCGTAGGAGCGGCTTCAGCCGCGATGCTTTTAAAGGCGCTGATCAGCCTTCAACAGCGTTTCCAGACACTGCTCCTGAATCCCGTAAAACGCTTTGATGCCCTGGATTTTTTCCATCATCTCGGCCGGGTCGACCGGCTCGGCGCGCTTCACGGCCAGGATCATTTTGTTTTTGTTGGTGTGTTCCAACGAGACAAATTCGAACACCTTGGTTTCATAACCGCAGGCTTCCAGCAGCAGGGCGCGCAGGCTGTCGGTGACCATCTCCGCTTCCTGGCCCAGGTGTACGCCGTACTGCAGCATCGGGCGCAGCATGCTCGGGCTGCTGATCTGCGGGCGGATCTGTTTGTGGCAGCAGGGCGAGCACATGATGATCGAGGCGTCGCTGCGAATGCCTAAGTGAATCGCGTAGTCGGTGGCCACGTCGCAGGCGTGCAGGGCGATCATGATGTCGATGGCCGCCGGGGTGTAGGTGCGCACGTCGCCGTGTTCGAAACTCAGGCCCGGCTGTTCCAGGCGCGCGGCGGCATCGTTGCCGAGGCGCACCATGTCCTGGCGTAATTCAACGCCGGTGACCTTGCCCTGACGGCCGAGGCTGTTGCGCAGGTAGTCATGCATGGCGAAGGTCAGGTAACCCTTGCCGGAACCGAAGTCGACGGCATGGATGGCTTCATCCACCCCGCGCTGCTGCAGCGGCGAGCCAGCCAGGGCATGGGAAAACACTTCGACGAATTTGTTGATCTGCTTCCACTTGCGCGCCATCGCCGGCACCAGTTCGTGCTTGGCGGTGGTGACACCGAGGTCGGTGAGAAAGGGCCGGGTCAGTTCGAGAAAGCGTTTTTTCTCGCGATCATGGCCGGCACTGGGGCCTTCGCGCTCGGCTGCCTTGCCGACAAACAGGCGACTTTTGTTTTTCTTGCCGAAGGTCAGTTGCACATCGTCAGTCAGTGACAGCAGGTGCGCGTTCTTGAACGCCGTCGGCAGCAGCTCGGTGATCAGCGCCAGGGCTTCGCCGGTCGGCAGGTTTTTGGTGATATCGCGGGTTTTGTAGCTGTACACGAAGGACAGACACGCCTGACCGCGCACGCTCACCGGGCGAATCGCCACACGCTGCAGCTCGCTTTCCTCGCCCTGGTATTTGCTCAGCAGCACCTTGACCAAGGTGTTCTGCACCAGGCTTTTTTCCACGAGGGCAAGAAACTCACCACGGTCATCGGTGGTGGTAGCGGCGGAAGCTTCAACTGACATGTGCGGGGCCCGGTTAACACTGACTAGGGGGGCGGTAATGCTACAGGGTTCGGGCCATTTTGTGGCGCCGCGCCAGCAGGCTGTAGCGGCGGCTCAGCAGATGATCGACCGATAGCACGCCAGGGCCGCGGGCGAGTAACAACAACAGTAGTGCCGCCCAGGTGCCGTGGGTGGGGTAGGCGTCGGGATAGACGAACAGCTGAATGGTCAGGGTCATGCCCAGCAAGGCCAGGGCCGAGAAGCGGGTGGCCAGGCCCAGCAGAATCAGCACGGGGAAGAAGTGTTCATTGAAGGTCGCCAGGTAGGCGGCAGTTTCTGGCGGAATCAGCGGCAAGGCGTACTCGCTGCTGAACAGTGGAATGGTTGAATCGGCCAGACGGGGATGGTCGAACTGAAAGGTGCCGCTGACCAGGTCGATGGCAAACCCCTCGACCTTGGTCTGCCCGGATTTCCAGAACACCGCGGCAATGGAAAAGCGCGCGACAACGGCGATCAGGCTGTGGGGAATACGCTGGAACAATGCGTTCAACGCGTGGATAAGGCCTATCGGGCCGCTGGTGCTGTACATGCTGGTTCTCGTGTGGAAAGCGCGATGATCGCGCCATGGCTGATCAACAGCGCCAGGGCGGCGCTGAGGTTGAAGTCGGCGGGGCAGGCGGCCGCCGCCGTGCCCAGCGGCACACCGGCCTGCAGCTGGGTAATAAAGGTGCTGCTCGGCGCATCGAGGGCGATCACCAGCACATCGAGGTGCTGGCGCAGCACCAGGCAATATTCGCGCTGGTACGGATCCACCGTTTCGATCGCCAGCTCGCCCTGATGCGCCGCCCACAGCGAGCGCACGGCAAAGCTTGAGGCCAGCAGCTGCAGCGAGGGATGCAGCTGGAACCGCAGGCCGGCGGGTTCCGGGCTCGCGGCAAAGGCGCTGGCCAGCTCGGCATGGCTGAGGGAGAGGGCGTCGGCGGCGTGGTACGCGCGAATCCGCAGGGCTTCCAGGCGGGCCATATCCGCCAGGTAGGGCAGGGCACGGGCCGGTGCGAACTGCTCGATAAACGCCGCCAGGTCGTCGCCGTACTGCACCAGCAGACGCGAGCGTGGTGGATTGTTTTGCACGTATTGCAGGGCCATGGCGCGGAAGAATTCGACGCCAACCAATTGCTCCAGCACCGGGTAGCTGTCGGCCAGGGCATTGATCAGCGAACTCAGCACATTGTTGCGGTACACCGCAAAGCGCGCCGCCGGGTCGGAGCCATTGCCGCAGTGCAGACCCTCGGGGATAGCGCCGCTGCTACTGAGCAGCGCGCTGGCGAACTGACCCTGCGGGCTGGTCATCGGCGGCTCCGGGTCAGGATCGCTTCGGCCTGTTCAGCCTCGCCAAGCAGATCGGCCAGGGGCGGTACATCGTTGTCCCGTTCGATCAGGGTGGGCAATGGGCCGAGGCGCTCGATGATCTCGCCGTACAGCGACCAGACCGCGTTATCCACGGTGGCGCCATGGCTGTCGATCAACAGGCGCGCACCGCTGGCGTCCTGATCCTCGGCAAACCCGGCCAGATGGATATGCGCCACTGCGGTCAGCGGCAGTTCATTGAGATAGGCCTGCGCATCGCGCTGATGGTTGATGCAGGAGATATACAGGTTGTTGACGTCCAGCAGCAGGCCGCAGCCGGTGCGTTGCACCACTTCACGGATAAACGCCGCCTCGCCCATGCTCGAGGCGCTGAACTCGACATAGGTGGCCGGGTTTTCCAACAGCAGGGGCCGTTTCAGGTAGTTCTGCGTCTGCTCGATATGGGCACAGACCCGTTCCAGGGTGGCCTGATCGTAAGCCACTGGCAGCAGGTCGTTGAGGTAATAAGGGCCATGGCTGGACCAGGCCAGGTGTTCGGAAAATACCGCGGGCTCATAGCGCTCCAGCAGCGCCCTCAGGCGTTGCAGATGCTCCACGTCCAGCGGCTGTTCAGCGCCGATGGACAGACCGACACCATGCAGTGATAGCGGGTAGTGCTGGCGAATCTGCCCGAGGTAATGATGAAAGGGGCCGCCGGCGACCATATAGTTTTCGGCGTGGATTTCGAAGAAACCCAGGGGCGGCAGGCTGGCGAGAACCTCTTGGAAATGCTCGGGTTTGAGCCCCAGGCCCGCACGCGCCGGCAGGCTGCTGGCGCGGGTAGGCTGGCGGGTGCGAGACGCACCGGGGCGGGTGGTTGCGGGGTGGTTCATGCTCGGTGCGTCTCGGCGGGGTCAGGCTTTTTCTTTGAAGGCAGCGAGTTGGCCGAAGCCGGTCGGCGAGGTTGGGCTGGCGGTTTTTTCGCAGGTACCTTTGGGCACCAGTTTCCAGGAGTTGCCCTGGTAGTCCTTGGCGGCGGTGCCAGCACAGGTGGTGCCGGCACCAGCGGCGCAATCGTTTTTACCTTTCATGGCCACGCCAAAACATTTGTCGCCTTTGCCGTCATCGGCATGGGCAACCAGTGGCGCGGCGGCCATGCTCAGGGCGCTGCCCAGGGCAAGAGCGAGTGCGGCGGTGTGCAGGGGCTTGGATGCTTTCATGGTGGTTTTTCTCTTTGTGGGTGGTGGGGGCAAGTACGGTATTGCCTGCCAGGCAAGCGCAATAGAGCACCGGGCCGGGATTGGCGTAGGAGGGCTCAGCCTTGCTTAGTGAAGTAGAGAAAGGAGAAGTCAGGGTGTTACAGCAGGGGACAGAAAAATTTCGCTGTAGGTTGGGTTGACCCACTGCAGGCTGACGCGGTTTTGCTGTGTTGGGCTTCGCTAGGCTCAACCCAGCCTACGGATCGGTTTATTGAAGCCAACAAAAAGCCCCGCGTGGCGAACCAGGCGGGGCTTTTTGTAGCGAGCTGGAGTCAGCCGCCAAGGTAAGCGTCGCGTACCTTTGGATCGGTCAGCAGCGCTTCACCGGTACCTTGCATGACCACGTGGCCATTCTCCAGCACGTAGGCACGGTCGGCGATCTTCAATGCCTGGTTGGCGTTCTGTTCCACCAGGAACACCGTCACACCATCTTTGCGCAGCTGTTCGATGATCTGGAAGATCTGCTGGATGATGATCGGCGCCAGGCCCAGGGACGGCTCGTCGAGCAGCAGCAGTTGCGGCTTGCTCATCAGCGCACGGCCGATGGCGAGCATCTGCTGTTCGCCGCCGGACATGGTGCCGCCACGCTGGTTGTAGCGTTCCTTCAGGCGCGGGAACAGGTGCAGGACCTTGTCCAGTTGCTCCTGATAGTCGCCCTTGTCGGTGAAGAAGCCGCCCATGGCCAGGTTCTCTTCCACGGTCAGGCGGGCAAAGATGCGGCGGCCTTCGGGCACCACCGCAATGCTTTTACGCATGATCGCGCTGGATTCCAGCCCGACCAATTCTTCGCCCTGGTAGCGGATGCTGCCGCTGGCCGCGCGTGGCGAACCGCAGAGGGTCATGAGCAGGGTCGACTTGCCGGCGCCGTTGGCCCCGATCAGGGTGACGATCTCGCCCTTGTGCACTTCCACGTTGACGTTATGCAACGCCTGGATCTTGCCGTAGAAGGTGGAAACGTTGTCGAAATACAGCATGAGTTACGCCTCCCCCAGATAGGCTTTGATCACATCCGGATTGTCGCGAATCTGCTCCGGTGTGCCGTCGGCCAGGGGAGTGCCCTGGTTGATCACCACGATGTGGTCGGAAATGCTCATCACCAGCTTCATGTCGTGCTCGATCAGCAGCACGGTGACGTTGTATTCATCGCGCAGCACGCCGATCAGCTGTTTCAGCTCTTCGGTTTCGTTCGGGTTCAGACCGGCCGCCGGCTCGTCGAGCATCAGCAGGCGCGGGCGGGTCATCATGCAGCGGGCGATTTCCAGGCGGCGTTGCTGACCGTAGGCCAGGGTGCCGGCGGGGCGGTTGGCGACCTCGGTGAGGTTGACCTTGTCCAGCCAGTGCGCGGCGAACTCCATGGCATCGCGCTCGCTTTTGCGGAACGCCGGGGTCTTGAACAGGCCCGCCAGGAAGTTGGTGTTGATATGCCGGTGCTGGGCGATCAACAGGTTTTCGATGGCGGTCATGTCCTTGAACAGGCGCACGTTCTGGAAGGTGCGTACCACGCCCTTGCGAGCGATCTCGTGACCGGCCAGACCCTGGATGGCTTCACCGTCCAGCAGCACGCTGCCCGAGGTGGGTTTGTAGAACCCGGTCAGGCAGTTGAACACCGTGGTCTTGCCGGCACCGTTCGGGCCGATCATCGACACCACCTGTTTTTCCTGCACGGTCAGGCCCACACCGTTGACGGCCAACAGACCGCCGAAGCGCATGCACAGGCCGCTTACTTCAAGAATCGGGCGGCTCATTGCTTCAGCTCCAGGTGTGGGCGCTGCATGGGCAAGAAGCCCTGCGGACGCCAGATCATCATGCCTACCATCAAGGCACCGAACATCAACATGCGGTACTCGCTGAAATCACGCATCAGCTCGGGTAGCAGGATCATCACGATGGCGGCCAGAATCACCCCCAACTGCGAACCCAGGCCGCCGAGCACGACGATGGCGAGAATGGTCGCCGACTCCATAAAGGTGAACGACTCCGGGGTGATCAGGCCTTGGCGGGCGGCGAAGAAGCTGCCAGCGAAACCAGCGAAGCAGGCGCCCAGGGTAAAGGCCGAAAGTTTGATCACGGTAGGGTTCATGCCCAGTGCGCGGCAGGCGATCTCGTCTTCACGCAGCGCTTCCCAGGCACGGCCGATGGGCATGCGCAGCAGGCGGTTGATCACGAACAACGCCAGCAGCACCAACAGCAGGGCCACCAGGTACAGGAAGATGACCTTGTAGATCGAGTTGTAGGCGAGGCCGAAATACTCGTGGAAGGTTTGCAGGCCTTCGGCTGCCTTGCGCTCGAAGCTCAGGCCGAACAGGGTCGGTTTTTCGATGTTGCTGATGCCGTTCGGGCCGCCGGTAAGGCCGGTGAGGTTACGCAACAGAATGCGGATGATCTCGCCGAAACCCAGGGTCACGATGGCCAGGTAGTCGCCGCGCAGACGCAGCACCGGGAAGCCCAGCAGGAAACCGAACAGCGCCGCCATCAGGCCGGCAATCGGCAGGCACAGCCAGAAACCGAAGCCGTAGTAGTGCGAGAGCAGGGCGTAGCTGTAGGCACCGACGGCGTAGAAGCCGACATAACCCAGATCCAGCAGGCCGGCCAGACCGACCACAATGTTCAGGCCGAGGCCGAGCATCACGTAGATGAGGATCAGGGTGGCGATATCCACCGCACCGCGTGAGCCGAAGAACGGCCACACCAGCGCGACTACCACCAGCGCCAGAACGAACCAGCGCTGGGTAGAAGGCAGGGTCAGGAAGTTGCTGGCCGAGGCCGGCACGCCGGGTACTTTCGGCACGGCGCTCCAGGCTTGGTCGAACTGGCTGCGAAACAGCTGCCAGAAGAACATGCCGACCGCACAGGCAAAAATGGTCCACAACACCGGTGCGCTGGCACCGTGAACTTCCAGCTGAATGCCGACGATATTCAGCTTCAGGCCAAGTACCGGGTAGGCCACAGCCAGCACCAACAGGGCGCTGAAAAACGCCGTTTTGAGCCGCTTGGTATCAAGTGAGTGAGTCATACCTTCTCAACCTCCGGGCGACCGAGAATGCCGGTCGGGCGGAACAACAGCACCAACACCAACAGGCTGAACGCCACCACGTCTTTGTATTGGTCACCGAAGATATCGGCACCAAAGGCTTCCGCCACGCCCAGCACCAGGCCGCCGAGCATGGCCCCTGGAATGCTGCCGATACCGCCGAGCACCGCTGCGGTGAAGGCTTTGATACCGGCGAGGAAACCGAGGTTGGGGTTGATCACGCCGTACTGCAGGCCCAGCAACACCGCCGCGACGGCCGCCAGGGTGGCACCGATCACGAAGGTCAGGGCAATGATGTTGTTGGTGTTGATGCCCAGCAGGTTGGCCATCTTGATGTCCTCGGCACAGGCGCGGCAGGCGCGGCCCAGGCGGGAACGAGAGATGAACAGGGTCAGGCCGAGCATCACCAGGAAGGTGACGACGAAGATCAGCACCTGCATATAGGAGATCACCACACCGTTCATGGTGCTTTCGCCAAACACGAAGTTGCCAGGGATCAGGTTTGGAATCGCTTTGTCTTTGGAGTTCTGCGAGAGGAGTACTTCGTTCTGCAGAAACAGCGACATACCGATTGCCGAAATCAGCGGGATCAAACGGTTGCTGCCACGCAGCGGTCGGTAGGCGACCCGTTCGATGCTGTAGCCATAGGCGCTGGCGACAATGATGGTGGCCGCGAAGGCACCGATCAGAATCAGCGGCAGGCTGTCCAGGCCCATCATGGTCAGCCCGGCAATCACGATAAACGCCACATAGGAGCCGATCATATACACCTCGCCGTGGGCGAAGTTGATCATGCCGATAATGCCGTACACCATCGTGTAACCGATGGCGATCAGGGCGTAGGTGCTGCCAATGGTCAAGCCATTAACCAGCTGCTGTAAGAAATGGTAGATGTCAGGCATCAAAACTCTCCTGAAAACTTGCAAAACCTGTCGCACGGCTCGATAGCAGCGTCAGGTCGTCAATTGCGTCATGCAGGGCCTGCATCCCGCCGGGGCGGGTACTGTCAGCTGTGGTTTGCAGCAGAACAGGGGGGCAATCGCTTCCATCACGAAGCACGCCATGTGCTTCGCCCCTCACGGGGCCGGCTCGCGCCGTTCAGACCTGCTGGGCCGGTCTGCCTTGCTATATAGCTTGGGAATGGGGTTTTGAAAGTTTTCGCGTGGGCACAGCTCGTCGCTTATGGCTGAGCGTGGACCCGTTTACCTCTTAAAACAAAGCCCACTGCAAATGCAGTGGGCTTCGGGTTGCGGCTCGAAACTTACTTGGCTTCGGTTTTGGTGCCGTCAGCGTGCCAGTCATAGACCACAAAGCTGAAGTCTTTCAGGTCGCCTTTGGCGTCGAAGCTCAGGTCGCCAGTCGGAGTAGCGAAGGTGTTGGCGCGCAGGGCGGCAGCAACCTTGGCAGTGTCGGTGTCACCGGCTTTCTTGATGCCTTCGGCAATCACTTGTACCGCGGCGTAAGCCGGGAACACGAAAGGACCGCTCGGGTCTTCTTTCTTGGCTTTGAAGGCTTCAACCAGCGCCTGGTTTTTCGGGTCCTGGTCGAACGACTTCGGCAGGGTTACCAGCAGGCCTTCGGAAGCCGGGCCAGCGATGGCCGACAGCTCTTTGTTACCCACGCCTTCCGGGCCCATGTAACGGACTTTCAGGCCTTTCTCAGCCGACTGACGCAGCAGCAGACCGAGTTCCGGGTGGTAGCCGCCGTAGTAAACGAAGTCGACGTTGGCTTGTTTCAGTTTGGAGATCATCGCCGAGAAGTCTTTGTCGCCGGCGTTGATGCCTTCGAACAGAGCGACTTTCACGCCTTTGGCTTCCAGGGTCTGCTTGACCGCGGTAGCGATGCCTTCGCCGTATTGCTGCTTGTCGTGGATCACGGCAACGGTTTTCGGCTTGATGTGGTCGGCAATGAAGTTGCCGGCGGTCGGGCCCTGCAGGCTGTCCAGACCGATGGTGCGGAATACCAGTTGGTAGCCACGAGCGGTGATTTCCGGGCTGGTGGAAGCCGCGGTGATCATCAGGATGCCTTCATCTTCGTAGATGTCGGAAGCCGGCTGAGTGGAGCTGGAGCACAGGTGGCCAACCACGAATTTCACTTCGTCGTTGACGATCTTGTTGGCTACGGCCACGGCTTGTTTCGGGTCGCAAGCGTCGTCGTACACCACGCCTTCGAGTTGCTGGCCGTTTACACCGCCAGCTTTGTTGATTTGTTCGATGGCCATTTTGGCACCGATGAATTGCATCTCGCCGTATTGAGCGACAGCGCCGGTAACCGGGCCGGCCAGGCCGATCTTGATGGTGTCAGCTGCTAGTGAATAGCTGGCGACGCCGGCCATAGCCATGGCAGCAAACAGTTGCTTAGTAGCCTTGTTCATAGTGCTCCACTCTTATGTTTTTCGTTTTTTTATAAGACCCACTCGCGCGAGGTGCGCAGATGGTTCATGCCCTGCTGGTCTTCAGTTGCTGAACCGGGACGAACCCCCGGCCATAATCCCTGGCAACTTTAACGGCGGAGTTTAGAGTGCCGATTTGGGCCTTGAAAAGCGGCGACTGATGTCGTCTGTAAGCAATGTCGCTAAATCGAAATAAATGTATAGAAAAACGGCGTACCGCCACTGCCGGCCTGAACCTCAGGCGGCGCTTGTTTCGCCGCCAGGCACCGCTATCATGGCCGCCCCAACGTTGGACCACCTTTTACATTTTGTCGAACAAAGAGCCCGCGATGACCGACGCTACCAACCCCCTGTACGCCAATCCTCTGTACGCGAAGCTGCTCGGCGAAACCGCCGCCATCACCTGGCAGGAGCTGCAACCGTTCTTCGCCCGTGGCGCGTTGCTGTGGGTGACGCCGGGCATGGACCTGGTGGAAGTGGCCATCGCCGTGGCTGAAGACAACGGTAGTCAGGTTGGCCAGTGGCTGGGTGAACAGTCCATCAGCAAAGTCGAAGCCGCCCTGGCTGAAGACCTGCTGGCCCGTGACCCGCAGTTGTGGGCGGTGGTGGTAGCGCCGTGGGTATTGATTCAAGAGCGCCCCTAAGCGCAACCCCCGTCCATAGGAGCGGCTTCAGCCGCGATGCTTTTGAGCCGGTGGCGTTTTCAGGCCAGGCCCATCGCGGCTGTAGCCGCTCCTACGAATCGGCGTTGGGGGCTAAGATGGCGTCATTCTGATGTGTATGGAGCCTTCGATGAACGCCGCCCTTCCTTCTATTGCTTTCGCCGGTATCGGCCTGATGGGCCTGCCCATGTGCCAGCGCCTGTTGGCCGCCGGCTATCCGCTGACCGTGTGGAATCGCTCGCCGGAAAAATGCGCGCCGCTGGTAGCCGCCGGTGCCCGCCAGGTGGCGACCCCCGCTGAACTGTGCGCCCATGCCGATGTGGTGATGCTGTGCCTGGCCGACACCCGCGTAGTACGCAAGGTGGTGTTCGGTGAGCACGGTGTGGTGGAAGGGGCGAAAGCTGGTCAGCTGCTGGTGGATTTTTCCAGCCTGGAACCGGCAGCCACCCGCGAAATGGCTGCCGAGCTGGAAAGCCGCAGCGGCATGCATTGGCTGGATACGCCGGTGTCCGGTGGTGTGGCGGGTGCACAAGGCGGTACCTTGGCGATCATGGCCGGCGGTCGTGAAGATGACATCGAGCAGGTGCGACCGATGCTGATGAACCTCGGCCAACGCCTGACGCGCATGGGTGCGGTGGGTGCCGGCCAGGTGACCAAGGTGTGCAACCAGATGATCGTCGCCTGCAACGCCCTGGTGATCGCCGAAGTGGTGGCTCTGGCGGAAAAGTCCGGCGTCGATGCCAGTCTGCTGGCACCCGCCCTGGCCGGTGGTTTTGCCGACTCCAAACCGCTGCAGATCCTCGCGCCGCAAATGGCCGAGAGCCATTTCGAACCGATCAAATGGCATGTGCGGACCTTGCTCAAGGACCTGGATACCGCGGTGAAACTGGCTCGTGAACATGATTCCAGCACCCCGGTCAGCGCCCTTGCCGCACAGCTGATGCGCCTGCACGGCAGCAATACCGGCAATCTTGAGCGCGACCCGGCCACCTTGGTCGAGCTTTACCGGGAGAAACACTGATGGCCGCTACCGCGCTGAAAGTGGTCGCCAATATTTCCCTTCTGTTTACCGAACTGCCGTTGCTGCAGCGCATTGTCGCGGCGGCCGCGGCCGGTTTTTCCGCGGTGGAGGTGCAGTACCCCTACGAGGTGCCGGCCATCCAGTTCAAGGAAGCACTGGCCGCCGCCGGCCTGCCGCTGGTGCTACTGAATATCGCCGCGCCGGATCTGGCCGGTGGTGGCCCTGGCCTGGCAGCGGTGCCCGCACGTCAGGCGCAGTTCGATCAGGCGCTGCAGGAAGCCCTGACCTACGCCGCGATGGTGCGCCCGCAGTTCGTCAATGTGCTGCCGGGACGCTTGGTTGAAGGCGTCAGCCGCGAACAGGCGCTGGCCACTCTGGTCGGCAATGTGCGGCAGACGGCCGAGGCTTTTCAGCCGTTGGGTATCAAGGTGCTGAGTGAGGCGATCAACCCGCTGGATATGCCGGGCTTTCTGATCAATACCCCGGAGCATCTGCTGGCGCTGATCGCGGCGGTGGACCACGCGAATTTTGCCGCGCAACTGGATCTCTACCATATGGCGCGCCAGGGTCTGGACCTGCCCCAGGCAATTGCCGCGCTGGCGGGCAAGATTGGCCATGTGCAGTTTGCCGATTGCCCAGGCCGTCATCAGCCCGGGACCGGGACGGTGGACTTCGCTGGCGCGCTGCGGGCATTGCAAGCGGGAGGCTACAGCGGCTGGTTGGCGGCGGAATATCGGCCCACCGCCAATACCCAGGAATCCCTGGGCTGGCTGGCCGAATGGCGGGATGCCGGGTGGATCAGTCCTCGCTAGTCTCGTCGAGCTTCCAGTAGCCGGCGGCTTTGAAGAAGTCCTCGTTGACGCCGAAGTCGTCCAGCAGCACGCGCCGAATGCGCCGCGAGGTCGCCGACTCGGTAGCCACCCAGGTGTACAGCGAACCGCTCGGCAGACCATTGAGGGCTTTCACCGCGCTGAGCAAATTCTGCCCAGCCTCGCGGTGCAGCCACTGCACCTCGACACTCGCGGCGCTCTGCAGGCTTTGCTGCTCGGCGGCATTTGGCACTTCGATCAACGCCAGTACCTGACGGCCGGCGGGCAGCTCTTCCAGACGGCGGGCGATGGCGGGCAGGGCGGTTTCATCGCCGATCAGCAGGTAGCTGTCAAAGATATCCGGCACGATCATCGAGCCGCGTGGGCCGCCTATATAGAAGTGTTGGCCAGGTTTCGCCTGTTCTGCCCAGGTCGATGCCGGGCCGTCGCCGTGCAGCACGAAGTCGATATCCAGTTCGTTCAGCGCAGCGTCATAGCGGCGCGGCGTGTAGTCGCGCATGGCCGGTTTAGGGTCGTCGTCGTTGCCCTTGCCACCAAACTGCATGCTTTCCAATGCCGCTTGCTCTGCGGCGTTTTGCGCGAAGAAACACTTGATATGGTCATCGGCGCCCAGGCTGGTAAAGCCGGCGAGCTCAGGCCCGCCGAGGGTGACGCGGCGCATATGTGGGGTGATATCGGTGACCCGCAGCACCTGCAGCCGGCGGCGCTTGATTTCATGCATAACGCGGTGGATGCCTTGGGTATTGGCTGTATTCATTGCTCTGTCTCCTTGGCCGCGAGGGGGCCGGTGGCGATGGCGGTGGCGGCGGCATTCAGCAGGTCGCGCACGCGGATGATTTCCGCCTCGCTCCACTGACCGTGGTGCAGTTGCAAGGCATGGCGCAGGTTGTGCACCGCCTCGTGGATTTCCGCAGGGCGGTCGTGGCCGCGCAGGGAGCGCTTGCTGACATCCATGCGCACTTTCAAACCTTGCAGCGCCACCTGTTGCTCGGCCAGCGAAGCCTCACCGGTGAGGGTCACGCTATAGAGCTTTTTGCCGGCATTGGTCTCGCTGGCGATCAGGTCGCTTTCTTCCAGAAAGGTCAGGGTCGGGTAGATCACGCCGGGGCTGGGCGCATAAGCGCCTTCGAACAGATCTTCGATCCGGCGGATCAGGTCATAGCCGTGGCTAGGCTGCTCGGCGATCAACGCCAACAGCAGCAATTTCAGATCGCCCGGGGCAAACACCCGTGGCCCGCGCCCGCCACGCCCGCCGGGGCGGCGTTCGAATTCATCGGTTTCGCGCATATGGGGGTGATGGTGGTGATAGTGATGGTGGTCTCGCATCGTTTGGCTCTCGTCTTGGTTATCTAAGATATAACTTAAGATATATCTTTACGTTCACGCAAGCTCAAATGACAAACGGTCTCAACATTGCGCTTTGCCTTAACCCCGTCCAAGGGTTTCAACGCCGCATGGCCGATGCCCCGGAAGCCGAAGCCCTACCCAATATCGAGTTACATAAGGTTTACGAATATTCACAGACACAAACAGCCGAAGGCTCTAGATTGCCCCCTGGTGCCTTGTCCTACAGTTTTCTGTAGAGGCCGGCCGGCTTCATAAGAACAACAAAAGAGAACCCTTTATGACCAGTGCTACTCAGGCGGCCAATGCTTGGCGTGTCTTGTTCTTGCTGTTCCTCGCCAACCTGTTCAACTTTTTTGATCGCAGCATTCCCGCGATCATCATCGAACCCCTGCGCCATGAGTGGAGCCTGAGCGACCTGCAGCTCGGTCTGGTCGGTACTGCGTTCACCATCATCTATGCGATTGCCGGCGTACCTCTGGGGCGCATGGCCGATACCGGTTCGCGGCGTAAGATCATGGGCTGGGGCTTGATGGCCTGGAGCGGCCTGACCGCCATCAACGGTTTTGTCACTGGCTTCTGGAGCTTTCTGCTGGTGCGCATGGGCGTCGGTATCGGCGAAGCCAGCTATGCGCCGGCGGCCAACTCGCTGATCGGCGATCTGTTCCCCGCCAACAAACGCGCCCGCGCCATGGGCATCTTTATGCTCGGCCTGCCGCTGGGCCTGCTGCTGGCGTTCTTCACCATCGGCGCGATGGTCGAAGCCTTTGGCAGCTGGCGCGCGCCGTTCTTTATCGCCG
Organism: Pseudomonas sp. TE3786; assembly: GCF_054057335.1. Lineage (NCBI taxonomy): Bacteria > Pseudomonadati > Pseudomonadota > Gammaproteobacteria > Pseudomonadales > Pseudomonadaceae > Pseudomonas > Pseudomonas sp. TE3786. The sequence continues at coordinate 8,155 of NZ_JBSRZF010000025.1, read as the reverse complement.
CCGTGCCGGGCATGATCCTCGCCCTGTTTATGTTTCTGATCCGCGAACCGCAGCGCGGTGCCGCCGAGGTGGTGCAAGTGGCGGCGGTGAAGGTCGACCGCCCGGTGCGCAAGGTGCTGAGCATTCGCACCTTCTGGTGGCTGATCGTTGCCGGCCTGTGCTTCAACTTCGCCACCTATGCCTGCAACTCCTTTATGGTGCCGATGCTGCAACGTTACTTCCTGATGCCCCTGGGCCAGGCGGCGGTGGCGACGGGCATCATCGTCGGCGTCACCGGTCTGTTCGGTTTGACCATCGGTGGCTGGTTTGCCGACAAGGCGCATCAGAAATCGCCGCGGGGTCGCCTGCTGATGGCCGCGGCCTCGATGTTGATCGCTACGGTCGCCACCGGCTGGGCGCTGACGCTGGGGGCGGGCGAGATCGCGCTGTTCGTAGGGATCTTCAGTATCGGCTGGCTGTTCTCCTACAACTTCTACACCTGCGTTTACACCTCGATTCAGGACGTTATCGAGCCGCGCTTGCGGGCCACCGCCATGGCGCTGTTCTTCGCGGGTCTGTATCTGCTTGGCGGCGGGCTTGGCCCGGTGGTCGTGGGCTGGCTGTCTGACCACTTCGCCCATTCGGCCATGTATGCCGCTGGTGCCGCCGAGATGAACGAAGCGTTCAAAGCCGTGGGCCTGCATGACGCCATGTACCTGATTCCGATCGCCATGCTGCTGACCTTGCTGGCGCTACTGCAAGCGGGCCGGCATCTACCCAAGGATGCCCTGGCCATGCGCCAATCCATGGCAGACAACGCCGAGTAGGGCAGTGCGCTCTCACACAAAGGCCCGCATTTGCGGGCCTTTGTGTTTCTGCTGTTGGCTGTCTGTGTCCGTGAAACTTATACAACTTAGTACTTATATCCGTGCTGAAGGTTCTTTTTCTTGTTAAGTCGTTGTTCATGGTTTCCTGTTATTTTTCTATTTCTCATGTGTGAATTTTCCCATTATTAAAGTTCGACTTAATTGACGAAAGACTGATCCTGTTTTTGTGGGATTACCCTTACGAATAGTACAGTTGGTTCGTGTACGTCCATCCCGGGTTGTTCGCGTAACTTGCGGCCAACTAAATCCTGAGATGGTGCTGTCGTGAGTTCACTAAAAAATCAGCGTCCCGGCGCAATGCCGATTTTGTTGAATTGCCTTTCCCTCTGTTTCCACTTTTCCCTCGCAGGCTATGCCTTTTACGGCGCAGCGCTGCTTTTTTCGCTGCCGGTCAATGCCAGTGAACCCGCCTCGGGCGGCCCTCCCGCCGTGAATCCTCTGGATAAAGAACACGACCGACAGAACAAACTTCGTCTGCAGGAAAAAATCAGGCGTGAGTTGGAAGAAAACCGACGGCGGATATTGGAGCCGTCAAACAAAGGATCAGAAAAAGATTCGCCATCACCACCTGCATATCCGGGCAACGAAGGTTCCAGGAAATAAACGGAAGTTTCAGAGCAAGCGGCTCTGTTTAGCCGCAGTGTAATTATTCAAGGGCGTCGCCGTCCTTTTGCTTAAGCGTACTTAAGCGCTGTATTTGATTCGGACGATATATATGAACAAGCATTGTTTCCGCCTGATTTTTAGTAAATCCCTGGGCTTTCTGATTCCCGTCGCTGAGACCACTCGCGCGCAGCGCAAGCCAGGGCAACAACAAACTGTCTCTCCTGCCGTTGTTTCTCCCGTCACTCCCACCTGGTCACTCAAGCGCCTGGCGCTCTCCCTGCTGTTAGCCGCGGTGCCGGGCTGGGCGGCGGCGGATATCCTGCTGGATACCAATCAACCTTCGGGCACCACACTTGGCAATGCCGCCAACGGCGTGCCGGTGATCAACATCGCCAACCCCAACGCCAACGGCCTGTCCCATAACCGTTTCAACGAATTCGATGTGCAGCAACCCGGCGTGGTGTTTAACAACAGCCAGGTCAATGGCGTTAGCCAGTTGGGCGGGGCGATGCTGCTTAACCCCAACCTCAAGCAGACGGCCTCGGCGATTCTTACCGAGGTGACAGGCAATAAACCCAGCTCCCTGGCGGGCACTCTGGAGGTGTTTGGTGGCAAGGCTGATTTGCTGATTGCCAAAGCAGCTGATTACCGATGGCAAGGTAAAAAATTTACTGCTGGAAAGGCCTACATGGGATTCCCGTTTACTTGGGAAAGAGGCGTTGTTGTTGGCTAAGAAAAAGGGTTACGCCTCTATAGATGATTATCTGGAGAAAACACAAAAGGTAAACGGCGTAAAAAAAGATATGGATGTATTCAAAGCAATCATTGACGCACATGCGGTAACGCTGGGCGATGGTTCAATTTATCCCGATGATGATCTTATAGTTCACGGGCTGAAGGCGGGGGTTAAGCTGCATTTTCTCGATGTGCGGCCTGAATCGGATGACTTTGTGGCTGATGTTGATTATCGCAATAGATTTATGGCTTTGAAGATAACAAAAAATCCCGCCTTTACCGAGCCTGGAACGATTGGTTTGTTTGGTTGGGGGCATTTCAAAAATCAAAAACGGAATGGAAAATTGTTGCCGACATTACAGCAGTTGGCGGGAATTGATCAGTCTCAGGTTTATAACCTGAGTCCGAAATTTTTCGATATGGAAACGCGCCAAGGCTATCCACGCTGGGAGGAGTTAGGTAGCAATAAAGCAGCTGATCCAGCTGCAGCCTATACAAAAATCAAGTCGTCCAAAGCGGGTGATCCGCGCTATAAGCGGGATGCGTATGGCAACCGTGTGGTGATAGACGATGTGGGTAGCAATGAGTCGCGGGCAGAAGCCGCTCGCATAGCGGCCAAATACCCCGATAATGCTCTAGTGTTTAATAGAAATGCAGATGGAGGGCTGGAGTATTCGCAAGGGAAGTATTTCGGTGATTCATATACCGCACCGATTGCCTCCAAGCTTTATCTGTTGCAACAGAACAAGAAAGCCATCAGTCGCGAGGAGGTCAAAGATATAGTGGCTCGCGTAGCGAGAAAAACGGGCGGGAAGATGGAAGTGGGCAAATTAACAAGGAAAACGTTGCCGGCTGATAATAATGGCGCATCTGCCGCAAGCCCTGACGATATCCAACTGGTCGAGAAACCATAAACCCGGCGGTAAATAAAAACCTGCTGGCACTACCGCCAGCAGGTTTTTTTATACCCGCTGTTTTTAACTAACCTTCAATACCAACTTGCCAAAGTTCTCGCCGCTAAACAGCTTCAGCAGGGTCTCGGGAAAGGTTTCCAGGCCGTCGACGATATCTTCCTTGCTCTTCAGCTTGCCGGCTGCCATCCAGCCGCCCATTTCCTTGGCGGCGTCGGCGAACTGGCTGGCGTAGTCCATCACCACAAAGCCTTCCATGCGGGCGCGATTGACCAGCAGGGACAGATAGTTGGCCGGGCCTTTGACGTTTTCTTTGTTGTTGTACTGGCTGATGGCACCGCAGATGACGATGCGTGCTTTCGGGGCGATGCGGGTGAGAACGGCGTCGAGGATGTCGCCGCCGACGTTGTCAAAGTACACGTCCACGCCTTTCGGGCATTCGCGTTTCAGGCCGGCGTGGAGGTCTTCGTTTTTGTAGTCGATCACCCCATCAAAACCCAGTTCGTCTTTGAGCAGTTGGCATTTTTCCGCGCCGCCGGCGATACCGACTACGCGGCAGCCTTTGATCTTGGCGATCTGCCCGACCACGCTGCCCACCGCACCGGCTGCACCGGAAATCACCACGGTGTCGCCTTCTTTCGGTTGGCCGACATCCAGGAAGGCGAAGTAGGCGGTCATGCCGGTCATGCCCAGAGCCGAGAGGTACAGCGGCAGCGGTGCGCGTTTAGGGTCTACGGCGTAGAAGCCTTTGGGTTCGCCGAGGAAGTAGTCCTGTACGCCGAGGGCACCGTTGACGTAGCTGCCGACCGGAAATTTGTCGTTCTGCGAGGCGATCACTTTGCCCACGCCGAGGGCGCGCATCACTTCACCGATGCCCACTGGCGGGATATAGGACTTGGCGTCGTTCATCCAGCCGCGCATGGCCGGGTCGAGGGACAGGTATTCGTTTTTCACCAGAATCTGCCCGGGGCCGGGCTCGCCAACCGGGTTTTCCACGTAGCTGAAGGTCTCGCGGCTCGGCAGGCCGACAGGGCGCTGGGCGAGGAGGAACTGACGATTGAGTTGGGTGGTCATGGCAAAACACTCATGGCAGGGAAACAGTGGTGATAGACCGCTCACCGCCCAAGGGCAAGGTTTGATCACCAGCGGAATGCAGGCTTATCCATCTGCTAAATGGCACCGCCCGGGGCTCTATCACTGCGCTGGATAATTACTCCTCGTGACCTTTAATAGTGCTGACATGGGCCAGGCGCTGCTGGCTAGACTGGCCGCCACAACAATTCGATACCACTAAAGAGGGATAAAGGAATGAGCATGACTTTCTCCGGCCAGGTCGCCCTGGTTACCGGTGCAGGCAACGGCATCGGCCGTGCCACGGCGCAGGCATTCGCCGCCGAAGGCCTCAAGGTGGTGGTGTCGGATGTCGATGTGGCGGGCGGTGAGGGCACTGTGGCGTTGATTCGTGATGCCGGTGGTGATGCCACGTTTATCCGCTGCGATGTGACCAAGGACGCTGAAGTGCAGGCGCTGATGGCCGGTGTGATCGAGGCTTATGGTCGGCTGGATTACGCCTTTAACAACGCGGGCATCGAAATCGAAAAAGGCCGCGTGGCCGAGGGCAACGAAGCCGAGTTCGACGCCATCATGGCTGTCAACGTCAAAGGCGTGTGGCTGTGCATGAAGTACGAACTGCCGCTGATCATGGCCCAGGGTGGCGGTGCCATCGTTAACACTGCCTCGGTGGCTGGCCTTGGTGCGGCACCGAAGATGAGCATCTACGCGGCGTCCAAACATGCGGTGATCGGTCTGACCAAGTCGGCCGCCATCGAATATGCCAAGAAGAAAATTCGCGTCAACGCTGTCTGCCCGGCGGTGATCGATACCGATATGTACCGCCGCGCCCATGAGGCGGATCCGACCAAGGCCAATTTTGTAGCGGCCATGCACCCGGTGGGCCGCATCGGTAAAGTCGAAGAGATTGCCGCTGCGGTGATGTACCTGTGCAGCGATAACGCTGCGTTCACCACAGGGCATTCGTTGGCGGTGGATGGTGGTGCTACCGCTATTTGATTGTGCTTGCAGATATCGCGGCTGAAGCCGCTCCTACGGGGTCCCACAACCTGTAGGAGCGGCTTCAGCCGCGATGCTTTTAGCGCTAGCCCAGCGCCCGATACTGCAGGCTAAGGCTTAAAGTGGCCGTCTCCCCCTGCGCCAACAACCGCAACCCCGGCCGCCCCGGCAGGTGGTGCGCGTTCACCGGATGGCTCACCGGCTCCAGGCAAAAAAACGGTTTATCCAGCGGGCAGAACAGCAGAAAAAACTCACTCCCCGTGGCCTGCACTTGCAACTGGTACCCGGCGTCCGCCTGGGTGATCAGCGCCTGACCATCCCAGCCGGTAAAACCGTTATCCACCAGTTCACTGGGCAGTGCAGCCGCCTCGCGGAAATTCCATTCCGGCGGCAATGCAGCCAGTTCGGTTGGCAGCCGCCCCTCGTCACACAGCCACACCTGATCTGCATGCACCTGCAACCGGGTGGCAGCGGTGCGCGGCAGGTAGGGGTGCAAACCCAGGCCGTGCCAGCAGGGCTGCTCAGCCAAGTGGGTGACCTTCAGTTCAATGCTCAAACGTCCGTTGTCGAGGCGAATGTGTTGTTGCGCGCGGTAGGCGAACGGCACCTGACTCTCAAGCTGCAGCACCAGGCTCGACGCGTTGTGCTCCACCACGGCCCACGCTTGTTGCCAGGCGCTGCCATGAATGGGCAGTGGGTCATTGCTGGCGTTGGGGCTGAGAGCCAGCCAACCCTCGGGGCAATCGAACCCGCCATTGGCAATCCGGTTGGACCAAGGCACCAGCGGGTAACACGCCAGTTGCCGGGGGCCTTCGGCGTCGGCCGCGCTCGGGCGCAGCAGGTCGAGGCCATCGCTTTGGCGCGTCCAGGCCACCAGGCTGCCGCCGATAGCGGGTGCCACCGTCAGGCGGGTGAGGGCGTCTTCGATACTGATTAAGGTGAGCGCATTCATAGGCCAGTCAACCTGTAAGAAGTGAGGCACGCATCGGTGCGAGAGTATGTCGTTGTGCTGCAGATTTGCTGCGCTCTCAGGGGTGTCATCGTACAACCGCTGGGATATGATGGCCGCCTGCCCGTTAGCCGAGAATAACCGTCAACATGGAAATCCCAAGCCCCCAGCCACGTGTGCGCCGCAAGCATCGCAGCCTCGCCCAAGAGTTGGTGACCGAGCTGTCGCAGCAGATTCGCGACGGCCTGATCAAGCGGGGCGACAAGCTGCCCACCGAGTCGGCGATCATGGAGGCGCAAGGCGTCAGCCGCACGGTGGTGCGCGAGGCGTTGTCGCGCTTGCAGGCTTCGGGGCTGGTGGAAACCCGTCATGGCATCGGCACCTTTGTGCTGGATACGCCGAGCCCCAGCGGCTTTCGTATCGACCCGGCGACCATCGTTACCCTGCGCGATGTGCTGGCCATTCTCGAATTCCGTATCAGCCTGGAAGTGGAGTCCGCCGGCCTGGCGGCCCAACGCCGTACCGACGCCCAGCTGCAGGCCATGCGCGATGTGCTGGATGCCCTGCGTGAAAGCGCCGCCCATACCGGCGATGCGGTGGCCTCGGACTTCCAGTTCCACCTGCTGATTGCCGAAGCCACCGGCAACCGCTATTTCACCGACATCATGAGTCACCTGGGCACCAGCATCATTCCGCGCACGCGGATCAATTCGGCGCGCCTGGCCCACGATGACCAACGCCATTACATGGCCCGCCTGGAACGTGAGCATGAGCAGATCTTCGAAGCCATCGCCCGCCAGGATTCCGATGCCGCCCGTGCCGCGGTGCGCTTGCACCTGACCAACAGTCGCGAGCGCCTGCGCCAGGCCCACGAAGCGGCCCAACTGGTCAACCAGGGCTGAGCTTCAGCCACGTTTGCGGTACGTCAGCAGGACGATGCCGCTGACCACGATCAGCCCGCCGATAATCTGCCCGGCACTCAATAGTTGGTCGAGAATCAGCCAGCCAAACACCAGGCTGGCCACCGGTTCGACATTCATCACCGGGGCGTTGCGGGCCATATCCAGGCGCGTCACGCAGACAAACAACAGCGAAAACGCCACGCCATACAGCACCACCAGGCAGGCGAGGGCGAGCCAGCCGGCGTTGGCCGTGGGCAGGCTGACGCCGCCGGGCATTACGCCACTGGCACCGGCCACCGCCACGCTGGAAAACACGATCAGCATGGTCAGCATGCTGCGCACGGTGCCGGGCATGGCCGACAGTTTGTTGTCGGTGATCCACAGCGCGACAGCAAACACCGCCGCCGCACCTATGCCGAACAGCACGCCCTCGGCCCATTCGATGCCGTCGTCCACGCCATTCAGGCGCGCCGGCACGTCCAGGGCAAACACCAGGCCGAACAGAATCACCCCCATCAGCAGCAGCGCCCGTGGCGTTGGCCGCGCACCGCCCAAGGCCCAGGTCAACAGCACCAACAGGATCGGCGCGATATTGACGATCAGCAGCGCCAGCGCCACCGGAATCCGCGCCACCGTGGAGTACACGCAAAAGCTCTGGGTGGCGATCAGCAAGCCCAACGCCAATTGCCAGGGCCAGACGCCGCTGGGCAGTTTCAGCGAGTCGCGCCGCCACCACACCAGCCCCGCCAGCACCAGGGTAGTGACCCCGGAGCGACAGAGAATCGCCAGCAACAAGCCGGTGTCATGATCGAAAGCGATGCGTGCGGCGATATGGTTGCCGGCAAAACAGCTGGCCAGAAAGGCCAGGGTGAGCACGGCAATATGGCGGGGAAACGGGGCAGGGCTAGACATGACCATCCTTATAAAAAAGCCGCACCCAATGTAACTGGTGCGGCCAATGCTGCTTCTACGAAAAATTAAAGTGTTCGAGATTCCCCTGTAGGAGCGGCTTCAGCCGCGATGCTCTTGAGATCACAAGCATCGCGGCTGAAGCCGCTCCAACCAGGCGGGCGGTGGCGTAGTTAACGACCCGCGGCCGCCCCCCGGAGATAGATA
>NZ_JBSRZF010000024.1:0-76036 GCF_054057335.1 Pseudomonas sp. TE3786 | reverse complement strand
TTCTACTGCGGCCCCCGCCGGCGCGGCGACCGCCGCGATGCTCTTGACCTTGAAAAGCATCGCGGCTGAAGCCGCTCCTACACTCATCGAATGATTCAAAACTGCGTGCAAAACCCCGTGGCAACCGCCGCAGAGCAAGCCACGGCTTTTCCGTCAGAGCAGGTACAGATGTTATGAGCAAGCAACCGCGTCAACTCAGCCTCGGCGCATTTCTAATGGCCGGCGGGCACCATATTGCCGCCTGGCGTCACCCCGACGTGCAAGCCAATCCGCTGGATTTCGCCAGCTACAAACGCACCGCACAGATCGCCGAAGCAGCGTTGTTCGATGCGATTTTTGTCGCCGACAGCGTGGCTGCCAGCACCGACGCCATCGCCAGCCACACCTCGCGCTCGGTGTACTTCGAGCCGCTGACCTTGCTGTCTGCCCTGAGCGCCGTGACCGAACGCATCGGCCTGATCAGCACCGTCACCACCAGCTACAACGAGCCCTACCACGTAGCGCGCAAATTCGCTTCGCTGGATCACCTCTCAGGCGGGCGTTCCGGCTGGAACCTGGTCACCAGCGATGCCGCCGCCGAGGCCTATAACTTTGGCCGCGACGCCCATATTCCCCACGCCGAGCGTTATGCCCGCGCCCGCGAATTCCACCAGGTGGTCACCGGCCTGTGGGATAGCTGGGCCGACGACGCCTTTGTGCAGGACAAAGAAGCCGGCCAGTTCTACGACCCGGCCAAGCTGCATGTGCTGAACCACAGCGGCGAACACTTCAAGGTGCAGGGCCCGCTTAACGTCGCCCGTTCGCCCCAGGGCCGACCGGTAATCGTGCAGGCGGGTTCTTCGGAGACCGGTCGCGAACTGGCCGCCGAAACCGCCGAGGTGGTGTTTACCGCGCAAACCTCGCTGGCCAAGGCCCAGGCGTTCTATGCCGACCTCAAAGGCCGCCTGGCCAAGTTCGGCCGCCACGAAGACTCGCTGAAAATCATGCCCGGCGTATTTGTCGTAGTCGGGCAGAGCACCGCCGAGGCGCAGGAAAAATTCGAGCAGTTCCAGGAGCTGGTCGAACCGCAAGTCGGCGTCGCTTTGCTCGGTCGGATGCTCGGCAACTTCGACCTGTCCGGCTATCCACTGGACGGGCCGTTGCCCGAGTTGCCGCTCACCGAAAATGGCCAGCAAAGCCGGCAGAAGCTGCTCACCGAACTGGCGGGTGCCGAGAACCTCACCCTGGCCCAACTGGGCCGGCGCATCGCCGGCGGGCGAGGGCACTACAGCCTGATCGGCACCGCCAGCGAGATTGCCGATGAGCTGCAAGCCTGGTTCGAAGGCCGCGCTGCCGATGGCTTCAACGTGCTGGTGCCGCATCTGCCGGCAGGGCTGGAAGACGTGGCCAAATTTGTCGTGCCTGAACTGCAACGCCGCGGGCTGTTCCGCACTCAGTATCAGGGCAGTACCTTGCGTGAACACCTGGGACTCAATCGCCCCAACAACCAGTTTTTCTGATTTCCCGCGCCCTCTGTAGGAGCGGCTTCAGCCGCGATGCTTTTGAGCGTTAACAGCATCGCGGCTGAAGCCGCTCCTACAGGTGGTCTCCGACTTGAAGGATTGCCATGACCTACCTCGCCAACCCCGACCGCTACCAATCCATGCCGTACCGCCGCGTCGGTCGCAGCGGCCTGGTGTTGCCTGCCCTGTCCCTGGGCCTGTGGCACAACTTTGGCGATGCCACGCCGATTTCCACCCAGCGCGCATTGCTGCACACCGCCTTCGATCTGGGCATCAACCACTTCGACCTGGCCAACAACTACGGCCCGCCCTATGGCAGCGCCGAAACCAACTTCGGCCGTCTGCTCAAGGAAGACTTCAGCGCCCACCGCGACGAGCTGATCATCTCCAGCAAAGCCGGTTGGGATATGTGGCCCGGTCCCTATGGCCAGGGCGGCAGCTCGCGCAAATACCTGATTTCCAGCCTCGACCAGAGCCTGCAGCGCCTGGGCCTGGATTACGTCGATATCTTCTACTCGCACCGCTTCGACCCGCTGACGCCGCTGGAAGAAACTGCTGGCGCGCTGGCCAGCATCGTCGAGCAGGGCAAGGCGCTGTATATCGGTATTTCTTCCTACTCGGCCGGCAAAACCCGCGAGATCACCGCCTTGCTGCGCGAGCGGAAAGTGCCGCTGCTGATTCATCAACCGGCCTACAACCTGCTCAATCGCTGGATCGAAAAAGACCTGTTGGATGCCACCGACGAGGTGGGTGCCGGGGTGATCGTCTTCACCGCCCTGGCCCAGGGGCTGCTCAGCGACAAATACCTCAATGGCGTGCCGCAGGATTCGCGGGTCAACCGTCCGGGCGGTGGCTCGTTGCTGCCTGCGCATTTGTCCGCAGCCAATATCGAACGGGCCCGCGCCCTCAACGAAATCGCCAAACGCCGTGGCCAGAGCCTGGCGCAACTGGCCCTGGCCTGGACCCTGCGCGACCCGCGGGTAACCTCGGCACTGATCGGTGCCAGCCACCCGGAGCAGATCGTGGAAAACGTCGCTGCCCTTAACAACCTGGCCTTCAGCAGCGAAGAACTGGCCGAGATCGACCGCTTCGCCGTCGAAGGCGGAATCAACCTCTGGGAAAAACCCTCCACCGATTGGGAATGAGCATGCCTGTATTGAAACGCCTTGCCGCGCTGCTGGTGCTGCTTGCCAGCAGCCAACTGGCGCTCGCCGATCCGCCGACCTTGCGCATCGGCTACCAGAAGGGCTCTGCCAGTCTGGTGCTGGCCAAAGAGCACAAGCTACTGGAACAGCGCTTTGCCAACACCCAGGTGAAATGGATCGAATTTCCCGCCGGCCCGCAGATGCTGGAAGCGCTGAATATCGGTGCCCTGGACATCGGCTCGACCGGCGATATTCCCCCGCTGTTTGCCCAGGCTGCGGGTGCCGACCTGCTGTATATCGCCGCCGAACCGGCCAAGCCGCAGGCCGAGGTGATAGTGGTGGGCAATGACAGCCCGATCCATAGCGTGGCGGAACTCAAGGGCAAGAAAGTCGCCTTCCAGAAAGGCTCCAGCTCGCACAACCTGCTATTGCGCGCCCTGAACAAAGCCGGCCTGGCCTTTAGCGATATCCAGCCGGTGTACCTGTCACCGGCTGATGCTCGCGCAGCGTTCGAACAGGGCAGTGTGGATGCCTGGGTGATCTGGGATCCCTACTACTCGGCGCTGGAGCTGGAAGGCAAAGCGCGCTTGTTGGCCAACGGCGAGGGGCTGGGATTGATCGGCCCGTTCTTCCTCGCGGCGCGGCCGTATGCCGAGGCAAATCCGGATTTTGTGCATGCCTTGCTGGATGAACTGGGGAAGGCTGAGGCGCTGACGCGTACCGATAAAGCGGCCAGTGTGCAGCTGCTGGCGGGGTTTATGGGGTTGCCGGCGGCGGTGATCGAGCGGACGTTTAGCCATCGACCGGCTTCGCCGCCGATTGCGGTGAGCGAGGAGATTGTTGCTGCTCAGCAGGCTACGGCGGATTTGTTTTTGGCTAATCGGTTGTTGCCGAAGAAGTTGGATATTCAGGCCGCGGTTTGGCGACCTTGAATTTCTGAGGGGCGAGCGCCAAAGCCAACAAAGATAAAAAACCGCAGCCAGGCTGCGGTTTTTTATCTTCTCGGTTGCCTTAAAAATCAGCTTTCAGGGTCAAGGTGTAGTTGCGCGGGTCGCCAAAAACGTTGCTTGCATACAGCCAACCAATCGACGAGTAGTAGCGTTTGTCGAAGATGTTGTTGGCGTTAACCGAGACGCTATAGGTTTTGTCGAACTGGTAGGCAATACGGCCGTTCCAGACGCTGTAACCACCTTGTTCGATCTTGCCGACGCCGTCGGTTTCCACGAAGTTGGTGTTGTAGTTGCTGCTCTGCACGGTGCCACCGGCACCGACGCTGACTTTGTTGAATTCACCCGGCAACCTGTAGTCAGCCCAGAGGCGCAGCATATGTTTCGGGGTATAGGAGTTGTAGGCTTTGCCGGCCTGGGAGGGCAGTGACGGATCTTCGCCTGGGTCGTTAAGGTTTTCGGTGTGGGTGTAGGTGTAGCCGGCATAGAGTTGCAGGTCGGTCAACACTTCGCCGCTGACCTCCGCGTCGAAGCCTCGGGAGCGTGCTTTGCCACCGGCGCTATAGCAGTTGTCTTCTCCGTCGCAGGCGGTACCGAAGCCATACATGGCCTTGTTTTCCTGATCCACCTGGAAAATCGAGAAACTGGTATTGACCCGTCCATCGAGCAGTTCGCCTTTCAAGCCGATTTCCGAGTTACTGCCGACTATTGGCTTGAGCGGGGTGTTGCCAGCGCCGAGTTCGGTTTGCGGTTTGAAAATGTCGGCATAGCTGATGTACGCCGACCACTCCGGGGTCAGTTCATAGATAAAGCCGCCATAGGGGCTGACTTCTCCGGTTTCTTTTGCGCTTGCAGGGGCAGGGTCGACCCCGACAATGCGGTCCATCTCATATTCGTACTTGTAGTTACTGGTACGCGCACCGACGACAACGGTGAGAGGGTCCAGCAACTTGTAGCGCAGTACGCCATAGATGCCCGATTGGGTGATTTTGGCTTGGGTATACGCCGCGTAAGTGGTGCTCAACATCTGCGCGCGGGTAGGGCGAGGTGGCGAGACCGGGTCATAGATATTCATCGGCGTGAGGTTAAGCAGACCGCCTTGCAGGTCGTCGGTGCGCAGGTCGCTGGCGTTGGCACCGACCACCACTTCATGCTCACGCCCCAGGTTCTGGAACTTGCCGGTAAGGTTGATATCCGCCCCTTTGTTGGTGTTCTCGAATTCATACAGATAGGCGCGAGAGCGCATGCCGTCGCCGGTGGCGGGATCGACCGAGCCGCGGCCCCAGCTGTAGAACATGTCGTTGGTTTCACGGATGTAGCTGGCGGCCGCTTTCAGCGTCCAGTCATCGTTGAAGTGATGGGTCAAGTCGCTGAAATAGGTGGTCTGTTTGTTGTTCCATTTGTTCCAGTCGGCGCCGGTGTAGGTGGCGCGGCTGATATCCAGCGCGCTGCCATCCTTGGCCCGTGGCAGGCCACCAAAGAAGGGCGTCGAATGCAGGTCTTCAACGCTGGCACCAGCGGCGATGGTGGTGCTGTCAGTGAGGTCGTACTCGAGCATCGCGTACAGCAGGTTCTTTTTGCTTTGTGCTTCGGCGTAGAAGTAGTCGCGGTCTTCATGGGCCGCTACCACCCGCGCGCGCAACGTGCCGTCGGCGTTCAGCGGGGTGCTGCCGTCGATGGACTGGCGGTAGTTGTCCCAGGTGCCGGCACTGGCCTGAAGCGCCAGCGCCTGTTCGGCTTTCGGGCGTTTGCGCACCAGGTTGACCGCGCCACTCGCAGCCCCTGCGCCTTGCAACATTCCGTTGGCGCCGCGCAGTACTTCAACCCGGTCGTAGATCTGCATATCGGCGGTAAAGCCACTGCCTACCCCATAGTAGCGGCGGTCCAGCGGCACACCGTCGTACTGAAAGGTTTCCACTTCAAAGCCGCGGGAATAGATATATTTGCCGCCCGACGGACTCTGGTAGGTGGTGATGCCGGTAGTTTTTTCCAGCACCTCATTAAGGGTGGTGAGGTTCTGATCATCCATCGCCTTGCGCGTAACGATGGATACCGACTGGGGGATATCCTTGAGCTTGTGCTCGCCCTTGCCGATGGTGGCGACGTTGGCGGTGTAGCTGCCGGAGTCTTCGCTGGTGGGGCTCATGGCCAGGCCGGTGATGCTGGTCGGTGCCAGTTCCAGGCCGGCGTCGCTGCTGACCGGGCGCAGGGTCACGCTATTGCCTTGGAGCTCGTAGGTCAGACCGCTGCCTTGCAGCAGCAGGTTGAGCGCCTGCGCCGCTTCCAGATTGCCTTTGAGCGGCTGGGTGCGCAGGTTTTTGATCGCGTCCGGGCTGTACAGCAATTGCAGATTGGCTTGCTGCGCCAGGGCATTCAGCGCGCCGACCAGGCTTTGCGCAGGAATGTCCAAGGCCACCGGTTCGGCCCACGCCAGCAACGGGCTGCTCAGGGCCAGAGCCAGCAGGGTGGGGGACAGCAGCGCGCGGGTTTTCGTGCGCACGGCGGCCAGAGGAGAGAGCGGGACGTTGGACATTTTTGGTCTCTAAGTGTTGGCTGGTGCTTATGAGAGTTATTCGCACCTATAGAACGGATGAGGCCAAAAAAACCGGAAAAAATTTATGCAACGCAGTCTGCAACGGGCTCGGTCAGCCGCCAGGCTGGCTTCGCAGCGCATCAACAGGAGGTGGCCATTCCAGCGCACCGCGAGCGGTTCGCCGGGTTGTGGGTGGCGTGCAAGGCGATTCTGGCGGGAGCGGTGAGTGCAACTAACGCCAGCAACCCTTAGGGCAGCAAGGCTTTGGCCGTAATGGGTGCCGCGAAAAGCGCTGCCGAGTCATGGCCGATGCCCTCGACTGACACCTGCGGGTGGTTGATCGGCGTTTTCCATAATTGCGCCAGGTGCTGTTCGTACTGCAGGTACTGCAGCTGGCGTTGCCGGCGGGTGGTGCCTTGCAGTTGGGCGGAGCAGGAGCGGTCCATTACCCGGGCGGCGGGGTTGTCGTCATTGGCACCCACCAGATAGCGCACATCCCGAGCGGCGTAGCGGCGAAATAGTTGCCGGGCGCTGAGCTGCTGTTGGCTGGCGTAGGCCGGCAGTTTTTCCAGGCCATAGCGGTAGTGGTTGTAGCCGGGGCATTCGGTTGGCGCTGTGGCTTGCCAGTGGTCGGCGTGCCAGCGTTGGTGGTCGAAATACAGGTAGGACGAGGGGCTGGCGACGCCATAGCGCAGGTGGATGCCGCGGCTGGCGAGCAGTTTGTCGGTGGGGTTGAACACGGCGTAGCGCTGCACCAGTTGGCCGCCGGCAGAATGGCCGATCAGCAGCACCTCACGCAGCTGCGGGAAACGTTGGCGGTCGGCCAATAAGATCAGCAGATCATCCAGCACCTGAAACGCCGACACTCCGCTGAATGATGGGCTGCCATGCAGCCATTGACCGGCCGCCCAGCGTGGTACGCCGGGGTGGCTGTCGGCGTCGGCATCGGTGAGAAACTGCGGGGCCAGCAGCAGGGTGCTGGCGGGGTCGAGGCCGGCGTTTTCCAGCAGCTGGGTGCCGCTGTCGAAATACGCGCCGCCATTGCGCTTGATACCGTGCAGCAGAATCACCGCGCGGGTCACCGGCAGGGCGGGGGTGTCGAGCGCCGCGTTGGCGTACAGCACAAAGGGGTAGTGGGCCTTGGCCGTGCCCAGTTCCGCCACCTGCGGGTTGGCGGCTAGCGCCTGAGCCTGCCAGGCGCACAACAGCAACAGCCCAGCGATCAACTGACGACCCATCTGCATCTCCGTGATTACCCAATGCCTGCCCGAGGCGTTCGACCAGCACGCCGCACGCCGGTTCAGCGCCGCCAGCGACGGCGGATTGTGTACGCGGCGGCCCCCCAGCGAGCAAGTTTTTGATTGACGCTCTGGCTGATGCGGGTATATACACGCATCCATGCTGACTACCCATTGCCTGTGCACCAAACTTCGCCGCGCTGCTCGCAGCGTCACCCGTGTTTACGATGACGCGCTGCGTGAGCTGGGCCTGAACGTTGCCCAGTATTCCTTGCTGAGCCATTTGCAGCGGCTCGAGCAGCCGAGTATTTCCACTCTGGCCGAGGCCATGGGCCTGGACCGCAGCACCCTGGGGCGCAACCTCAAGGTGCTGGAAAACGAGGGGCTGGTGCTGATGGGAGAGAGCAGTGATCTGCGCGCCCGTCAGGTGCAATTGACGGCCAGCGGTGCGCAGCGTTTGCAGCGTGGCGCTGCGGCATGGGAGCAGGCTCAGGGGCAATTGGCATTGCGCCTCGGAGCAGAAAAACGTGAGGCGCTCTGGCTGCTGCTGGACGACCTGGAAACCATCGATTGAAGCAGTTGAGTGGAGCAGGGCTATGACAGCATGGCGCGCAAGTAAATGGGTGCTGGTGGGGGCGGCGTTGATCCTCGCGCTGTCGATGGGCATTCGCCATGGCTTCGGCCTGTTTCTGCCGCCGATGAGTGCGGCGTTTGGTTGGGGGCGCGAAACCTTCGCCTTTGCCATCGCCCTGCAGAACCTGCTGTGGGGCCTGTCGCAGCCATTTGCCGGGGCGCTTGCCGACCGGTATGGCGCGGCGCGGGTGATGGTGGTGGGCGGCATACTCTATGCCCTCGGGCTGGTGCTGATGGCTTCGGCAGATTCCCTGGGCTCGCTGTCGTTCAGCGCCGGCTTGTTGATTGGCCTGGGTCTGTCGGGCACCACCTTCTCCGTGGTGCTGGGTGTGGTGGGCCGCGCCGTGCCGGCGGAGAAACGCAGCATGGCCATGGGCATCGCCGCGGCCGCCGGTTCGTTCGGGCAGTTCGCCATGCTGCCGGGCACCCTGGGGCTGATCGGCTGGCTGGGATGGTCGGTGGCGCTGATGGCCTTGGGTGGCCTGGCGGCGTTGATCGTGCCCCTGGTGGCGATGCTCAAGGACAAACCGCTGCCAGTGCTTGGCCACGAACAAAGCCTTGGCGAAGCGCTGCGCGAAGCGGCGGTACACAAAGGCTTCTGGTTGCTGTCCCTGGGCTTTTTTGTCTGCGGTTTTCAGGTGGTGTTTATCGGCGTGCATTTGCCGGCGTATCTGGTGGATCAGCACCTGCCAGCGGCCGTTGGCACCACGGTGTTGGCGCTGGTGGGGCTGTTCAATATCTTCGGTACCTATATGGCCGGCTGGCTCGGTGGGCGGATGTCCAAACCACGTTTGCTGGTGGCCCTGTATCTGGCGCGAGCAGTGGTGCTGGTGTGGTTTATCAGCGTGCCGGTAAGCCTGTTCACGGCCTACACCTTTGGCGTGCTGATGGGGGTGTTCTGGCTGTCTACCGTGCCGCTCACCAATGGCACGGTGGCGACCTTGTTCGGTGTGCGAAACCTGTCGATGCTGGCCGGCATCGTCTTTCTGTTTCACCAGTTGGGTGCCTTCCTCGGCGGCTGGCTGGGTGGTTACCTGTACGACCGCACCGGCAGCTACGACCTGGTCTGGCAGATATCCATCGTCCTCAGCTTGCTGGCCGCGGCCCTCAACTGGCCGGTGCGTGAGCAGCCGGTGGAGCGTCTGCGGATGAGCCCGGCATGAGTCGCGCCCTGACCTGGAGCCTCAGCAGCGCGGGCACCGTCGTGCTGCTGGGGTTGATCTGGTGGGGCTGGCAACAGGGCGGTCTTGCCTTGTTGCAATTGGGCCTGGGCAGTTGCCTTTGACGCCATGGGGCATGACGGGTAGCGTGGCTTGACTGTCTCCCGGCCACTGAGCGCTACCACCATGAACCTGCGTCGCATCCTGCTGCCTGCCGTTGTTCTGTCCCTGTTTTCGGCACCGTTGCTGGCCGCCGAATGCCCGTCGCTGCTGCAGGGCGAACTGCCCAAACTGCGCGACAAGAACAAGGAACAGATCAACCTCTGCGAACACTTCGCTGGCAAACCGCTGCTGGTGGTCAACACCGCCAGCCACTGTGGCTTTGCCCCACAGTTCAAAGGCCTCGAAGCGCTGTACAAAAGCCACAAGGACCAGGGCCTGGAAGTGCTCGGCGTGCCCTCCGATGACTTCAATCAGGAAGACCCGGACCTCGCCGAGACCGCCAAGGTCTGCTACGTCAATTACGGCGTGACCTTCACCATGGTCGAGCCGCAACACGTCAAAGGCGATGAGGCCATCCCGCTGTTCAAGGACCTGGCCGAGCAGAGCAGTGCGCCGCGCTGGAATTTCTATAAATACGTGGTCGACCGGCAGGGCAAGGTGGTGGCCAGCTTCTCCAGCCTGACCAAACCGGATGACCCGGATCTGCAGGCGGCGCTGGCCAAGGCCATTGCTTCCAAGCCTTAAAAGCATCGCGGTTGAAGCCGCTCCTACGTTTGCACCCAGCCCCGTAGGAGCGGCTTCAGCCGCGATTGCTGCACACACGATTTCTCAACCTTAAGGGTTTTAAGCTTCAGTTAAGCGGCGGGCGATAAGGTGATCCCCGTCGAAAGCAAAACACCTAACTGAAGAAAGGAACGAACCCATGAACACGTTCACTGCCCTGTTTACCATTGCCGCTCTGACCGCCACTGCTGGCCTGGCCCAAGCCCGTGATCTGGGCCCGGACGAAGCACTGAAACTGCGTGATGCCGGCACCATTCAATCGTTCGAGAAGCTCAACGCTGCCGCCATTGCCAAACACCCAGGCAGTACCGTGAAGGAAACCGAGCTGGAAGAAGAGTACGGCCGCTATATCTACCAGGTTGAACTGCGTGACGCTCAGGGCCTGGAGTGGGATCTGGAGCTGGACGCCAGCAACGGTCAGATCCTCAAAGACCATCAAGATAAGTAATGAAGTGGTTGATGCGTTATAGCGGCATCGTCGCCCTGGTCCTGTCTGTGCTGGCCCTGAGTTTCGCCGCACAAGCCCGTGACCTGGACCAGGACGAAGTGCTGCACCTGCGCCAGCAAGGCCTGATCCTGCCACTCGAACAGCTGCTGCAACCCGCCCTGGTGCGTCACCCCGGGGCGAAGTTGCTGGAGGCTGAGCTGGAGGAAGAGGACGACGTGCTGGTCTATGAAATCGAATTGCTGACCACCGATGGCGTGGTCCGCGAGCTGGAAATCGATGTGCGCGACGGGCGCATTCTCAAGGACAAGGAAGACGACTGATGCGTTTGCTGCTGGTGGAAGACCATGTGCCGCTGGCCGACGAATTGCTCGCCAGCCTCGCCGCCCAGGGCTATGCCGTGGACTGGCTGGCCGATGGCCGTGATGCCGTGCACCAGGGCGCTAGCGAGCCTTACGATCTGATCATTCTCGACCTCGGCCTGCCGGGCAAACCGGGCCTTGAAGTGCTGCGCGAATGGCGCGCCGGGGCGCTGGCTACCCCCGTGCTGATCCTTACCGCGCGCGGTTCCTGGGCCGAGCGAATCGATGGTCTGAAGGCCGGTGCCGACGATTACCTGACCAAGCCCTTTCACCCGGAGGAGCTGCAACTGCGCATCCAGGCCCTGCTGCGCCGTTCCAAGGGCCTGGCCAATCAGCCCCATCTGGAGGCGGCCGGGCTGCAGTTGGATGAAGCCCGCCAGTGTGTGCTGCGCGACGGCGAAGAGATTCAACTGACCGCCGCCGAATTCCGTCTGCTGCGTTATTTCATGCTGCACCCGCAGCAGCTGTTATCGAAAAGCCACCTCGCCGAACACCTCTACGACGGTGAAACCGAGCGCGACTCCAATGTGCTGGAAGTGCACGTCAATCACCTGCGTCGCAAGCTGGGCCGCGAAGTCATCGAAACCCGCCGTGGCCAGGGCTATCGCTTTGCCGGATTGAGCGCATGAGATCGATCCAGCGCCGGCTCAGCCTTGGCCTGGTCAGTGTGCTGCTGGTGGTCGGCCTGGTGCTGGCGCAGACCAGCCTGTGGCTGCTCGACCTCGGCCTGCGCCGCTATCTGGAAAGCAGCCTGCGTCACCATGCCGAGAACCTGCTGATTGCCACTGTGCGTGGCCCGACGGGTTTGCAGCTCAATGAACAGCGCGTGCAGCCGGCCTACGAGCAGCCGTTTTCCGGGCGCTATTTCCGTATCGATTTCGCCAGCGGCACGCCGGCACCCTGGCGTTCGCGCTCGCAGTGGGACTGGGAGCTGCCAGCCGCCGCGCAACCGGGGCTGCAAAGCGAACTGGCCGGCGGCCCCAACGAGCAACGGCTGCTGACCTACCGCGCCGATTACCGCCGCTATGGCCAGCAACTGTCGATTACCGTGGCGCAGGACTACAGCCCGGTGCTGGCCAGCTTTCGCCAGGTGCAATACGTCGGCCTGGGTGTCGGTGCCGGTGCCTTGCTGTTGGTGCTGCTGTTGCAACGCCTGACGGTGCGCAATTCGCTGCGCCCGTTGGAGCAGGTGCGCCAGCAACTGCAGCAACTGCAACAGGGGCAGCGCAGTGCCCTGGACAACGACGTGCCGCTGGAACTGGAGCCCCTGGTCACCCAGATCAACCACCTGCTGGCCCACACCGAAGACCATCTGCTGCGCTCGCGCAATGCCCTGGGCAATCTCGGCCACGCCTTGAAAACCCCGCTGGCGGTGTTGGTCAGCCTGGCCGAACGCGCCGAGCTGAACGCCCATCCCGCGCTGCAAGCTACCTTGCGCGAGCAACTGCAGCAGATCGAGCAGCGCCTGAGCCGCGAGCTGGGGCGTGCGCGCTTGGCCGGTGAAGCGCTGCCGGGGGCGCAGTTTGTCTGTGATGAAGAGTTGCCCGGCTTGTTCAGCACCCTGGGCATGATCCATAACCGCGGCCTGCAACTGACCTGGCAAGTGGCACCTGGCTTACAGCTGCCCTGGGATCGCGAAGACCTGCTGGAGGTACTCGGCAACCTGCTGGACAACGCCTGCAAATGGGCCGACGCCAAGGTGAGCCTGAGCATTCAGGCCGAGGGCGCGGGGTTTGTACTGTGGGTCGACGACGACGGCCCGGGTATCGACCAGGTGCGCCGGCAGGAAGTGTTAGAACGTGGCACGCGCCTGGATGAACAGGTGCAAGGCCATGGCTTGGGCTTGGGTATCGTGCGCGATATTGTTGAGGCCTGGGGTGGGCAGATCGAAATGCTCGACAGCCCCTGGGGTGGGTTGCGGGTGAGCGTTGAACTACCCAATCCGTAGTCTCTGCGGGTACCCCCCGACTCCGGTTTGGGCCTTTACTCCGTCATCCCAGCGTAGGCTGGGGTCCAGATTTTTCTGTCGTACGCCTACCGTGTGACAGCCACTACTCTGGGTTCCAGCCTGCGCTGGGACGACGGAGGTTTGCCGTGAGGTTCCCGGTTTACATCCCGTTGGCAAAGCCCGGGTTGCTCATATCGATGGCTTCCCGCACCGGCTTCAACGCCACGGCGTATTTGCCGAGGATATCCAGGGCGTAGTCGATGCGCGCACGCAGGCGCTGGTCGTCTTCGCTGGCCGCTTCCGGGCCGTTCAATACGCCGCCGCAATGGCGCACCAGAATGTGCTCGGGCAGGTAGTTGACGCGACAGTTCTTGTAGCTGGAGGCGCGCATTTCGCTGATCACATAAGGGCCACCAACCGCCGCCGATACACCCACCAACAGCCCCGGCTTGTGCGCCAGCTCGGCTTTGCTGGTGTAGATAAAGAAGTTCTTGATCGCCGGGCAGGCCATACCGTTCCACTCGGGCACGATAACGATGATTGCGTCCGCCGCCTTCAGCTGTTCGGCGTATTGCGCCCAGGGGCCGCTGTCTTCGGCTGGCCACAGGGGCAGGGGGCCGGTGCCCAGATCGATAACGTTGCTGGTTGCAACGCTGGTCAGGTTCAGTTCGATCAAGCGTTGCTGCAGAAAGTGGGCAACCTTGGCCGACTGACTGTTATTGCGGCTGGAACCGGCGACGATGGCGTAGTTGAGCATCGGCAAATCCTTAGAGAACGGGCGAAATAGGCAGCGCGCAGGCTAACCAGAGCGGGCGACTGCGGCAAGGGGAGAAGTGTCAGACTAGGGATTGGATGGTGCCAGAAGCGCATCGCGGCTAAAGCCGCTCCTACGAAATGTGCGATCTCGTAGGAGCGGCTTTAGCCGCGATATTGTTGCTGGTTAAACCCGGAACTGATCCATCAAGGCCTGTTGGTGGTTGGCCAATCGGTTCAGCGATTGGCTGACCTGCGCCGACTCATCGGCCTGGGCCGAAATGGACTCGGTCACATCGCGGATCGAGGCGACATTGCGGTTGATCTCTTCGGCCACCGAACTCTGTTCTTCGGCGGCGCTGGCGATCTGCAGGTTCATGTCGGTGATCACCCCTACTGCGTTGCTGATGCGTTGCAGAGCACTCACTGCCAGCTCCACCTGCTGCACGCTGGCTTGCGCCTGGCGATGGCTGCTGCCCATGCTGCTGACCACTTCGCGGGTACCGTTTTGCAGGCCTTCGATCACCTGGCGGATTTCCTCCACCGAGTCCTGGGTCCGTTTGGCCAGGTTGCGCACCTCATCGGCGACCACGGCGAAACCGCGCCCGGCTTCGCCGGCACGCGCCGCTTCAATGGCGGCATTCAAGGCGAGTAAGTTGGTCTGTTCGGCAATTGAGCGAATCACTTCCAGCACCGAGCCGATCTGCTGGCTGCTACTGGCCAGGCCTTCGACTTCTTCCATGGCCACGTTCATTTCATTGGCCAACAGTTCGATGGCACTGGTGGTCTGGTCGATCACGCCGAGCCCTTCGCGACTGGCGTCGTCGGCGCTGCGGGCGGCCTCGGCGGCTTGGGCGGCGTTATGGGCGACATCCTGGGCGGTGGCGCTCATTTCCTGAAACGCCGTGGCCACCTGATCCACTTCGCGGTACTGCTGCTGCATACCGGAACTGGTCTGCCGGGCAATGGCCGAGGATTGGTCGGCCGTGCTGCGGGCGTCCTGCACCGAGTGTTTTACGTCGGCAATGATTGGCTGCAGTTTGTCGAGAAAGCGGTTGAACCAGCCGGCCAGCTCACCCAGTTCGTCACGCTTGGCGTAGTCCAGGCGGCGGGTCAGGTCGCCTTCGCCAGTGGCAATGTTCTGCAGCATGGCGGCCACGCCGAGAATCGGCCGGGTCACGCCACGGGCGGTCAGCCACATCAGCAGCAAGCCAACCAGCACGGCCAGCAGGCCACCGATCAGAGCCAATACGCTGTCCCCGGTGCGGCGGCTATCCAGCTCGGCTTCGAGTTTTTTCGCCGGCACGGTAAGCACCTTTTCCGGCACTTCGATCAACACGCTCCACGGCTTGGATTCCGGAATCGGTTGCAGCGGTTCCAGCACTTGCAGCATCTCGCCCTTGTGCAGCACCTGGGACTGGGCGCTGGCGGTGAGACGGGTGAGTTCGTTGCCCTCATCGCCGAACCCGGCGCTCAAGGGTTTGCCCAGCAGGCTGGCGTCGCGGCTATGGCCGGCGAACAGCCCCAGCGGGCTGATGATACTGACGTGGCCCTGGCCGTCGTACAGCTCTTGATTGGCCTTGTTGCTGATTTCCTGCAGGTTGGCCAGGCTGATATCGACGCCGACCACACCGATCACCTTGCCCTCCACGGTCACCGGAAAGGCAATACTGGTCATCAGGGTTTTGACGTTGTCGACCTCATCGATATAGGGGTCGAGCACGCAGGTTTTCTGGCTATCGAGGGGGCAGGTCAGCCACGAGTTGTAGGGCGTGCCGTTGCTCATCACGGTGGTGTCGTTGAGCAACTCTTCCTTCATCGCCTCGGGCTCCAACTCGCCGCTGTTCGACTGCGACCAGTACAGGGCGAAGCGCCCCTTGTCGTTGCTACCCAGAGCGTCCTGGCCAGCGAATTGCGCGTCCTGGCCATCCAGACCGTCCGGCACAAACACCACATACAGGCCCAGCAGATTGGCGTTGCCTTGCAGGGCGCTGTGCATCTGTTGCGAGATATCGCTGCGCACGGCACCGGGGTCGATGCCGTGGTCCTTGGCCTGGGCCAGAAGCATCTTCACCTGACGGGTGAAGCCATTGCCGTACTGGTAGGCGTCCATGAAATAGCGCTGGATACGCAGCGACTGGGTTTCGCCGCGGGCCGTCATGCGTTTTTGCGCCGCCTCTTCGAGCATGCTGGTGCTGGAGGCCTTGACCACGTCGGCGGTGCTTCTGGCCTGGTACAGCGAAGTTCCTACCAACAACGTGACGATGATCAGCAGGCAGAGGCCGGCGAGCAACGTGATTTTCCACTGGATGGAGAGACGGCTGAGCATGGGGTGTTCTCTTGTTAGAGGTCGGACTTATTTTTCCAAGGCGCAGGAATCATATCGGCGGCCAGGTCGGGGCCTGCCGAATATGCAGGAAAGAATTATGCACACGGGCGATTGAAATATTGAACGGATATTTGTTGAGCTTGCCGAGGATTTTTATCGGCATAGACGCGGCCGATTCATCGGCCATGAGTTAAAAAAACTGTCGATTCCGTAGCCAATGGTCTGAACTGAATTACAGGTTTCGCCTACAGCCATAACAACAAGCGCCGATACAACAGGACTGCCGTTGCCTGACGGTGCGCTGTTTAAGGAGTGATCATGCGTCTGAAGACCAAAGTGATGCTGCTGGCCCTGGTGCCCGTACTGTTATTTGCCGTGGTGCTCAGTGGCGCCGCCACCCAGGTACTGCTCAGCCTGGCCGATGGCGAGGTGAAAGAAACCCGCGAACGCCTGATTGAGGAGCGCCAGCAGGAACTGCAGAACTACATGCAGATTGCCCTGGGCTCGGTACAACGCCTCTACGACGCAGCCGCTCAAGGCGATATGGACAGCCGCGCCCAGGCCATCACCATTCTGTCGAAAATCAAATACGGCAAAGACGGCTACTTCTTCGGCCACGACGCCAACATCGTGCGGTTATTCCGTGGCGACAACCCACTGGACGTTGGCAAGGTGCTGGCCGACCGCCAAGACCCCAACGGCGTGTTCGTCAACCGCGAGCTCTACAACGTGGCCAAGAACGGCAGCAACTACCTGCGCTATTCCTCGCCGTTGCCCACCAACGACAAGGTGCTGGTACCCAAACTGGCCTACAACGTCTACCTGCCGAAATGGGACATGGCCCTGGGCACCGCGATCAATCTGGATGGCATCGAGGCCGACGTGGCCAAGGTGCAGGAAGAGATCAAGGCGCGCATCAGCACCATAGTCACCAGCATCGTGGTGATCGCCCTGGTGTTGCTGGTGATCGTCGGCATCGCTGGCATGGCCCTGGGCAATGCGTTTTTACGTCCATTGCAGCAGATCAAAAACAACCTCGACGACATTGCCGCCGGCGATGGCGACCTGACCAAGCGCCTGCCGGTCAACGGCCAGGACGAACTCGGCGAACTGGCCGGCTCGTTCAACGCCTTCGTCGCCAAGATCCACGGCCTGGTGCGGCAGATCGTGGAAATGACCGGGCAGCTCACCCATCTGGTCAGCGAGGTATCGGCCCAGACCCAGCGCGCCGACCAGGCCATGGCCAGCCAGCGGCATGAAACCGATCAGGTGGCCACCGCCATCAATCAAATGTCTGCCGCCGCCCACCAGGTGGCGCAAAGCGCCCAGGGGGCGGCCAATGCGGCCCAGCAAACCGACCAGGAAGGCCAGGCGGCGAAGAAAGTAGTCGACGGTAGCATCAGCCGCATTCACGCATTGGTCGGCGATATCCGCAGCAGCGGCACCTCGCTGGATAGTCTGCAGCAGGACGTGCAATCGATTGTCAGCGTGCTGGGCGTGATCCGCTCCATCGCCGAACAGACCAACTTACTGGCCCTTAACGCCGCCATCGAAGCGGCGCGTGCCGGCGAGGCCGGGCGCGGTTTTGCCGTGGTTGCCGATGAAGTACGGGCCCTGGCCAGCCGCACGCAACAGAGCACCCAGGAAATCCAGGGGATGATCGACCGCCTGCAAAAAGGCACCGAAGATGCCGTCACCGCCATGCGCCGCTCCAGCGAAGCCGGCGATGTCACCAGCGAGCAAGCCAACCAGGCCGGCTCGTCGCTCGATGCGATTGCCGAACTGATCGCCACCATCAACGCCATGAACGCCCAGATCGCCAGCGCCGCTGAAGAACAGACCGCCGTCGCCGAAGAGATCAACCGCAGCGTGCATCAGATTGCCGGCGCAGTAGAACGGGTGGCTGACGAAACCCAACAGAGCGCGCAAAGCGCCCGCAGCCTGGCCGACCTTGGCAGTCGGTTGGGGACATTGGTGAAGCAGTTCAGGATTTGATCTCGACTTTGCACCGCATCGCCGCTGACCGGAGCGCCGCGATGCTTGTGGGCGTATAGCCACGCCGTTTATTCATCCTGCGAAGTGCGAATATGCTTCGCGCGTTTCTCCAGGATCAGGTACACCACCACCGCAACCGCCAGCGGCAGCAGAAAGTAGATCACCCGGTAGCCAATCAACGCGGCGACTATGTTGCCCTTGGCCACCGAGTGTTGCAGCAGGGCGATAAACACTGCTTCCAGCACGCCGAGCCCAGCGGGGATATGGGTGATCACCCCGGCGATGCTACTGATCAGCAGAATGCCGAGGATGTCCCAGTAGGACACCTTGTCCGGTAGCAGGATAAAAATCATCGCCGCCATCAGCCCCCAGTTCAGGGTGCCCAACACGATCTGCGCCGAGGCCATGCGCAGGCTCGGCAGGGTGATTTCCTGTTTACCGAAGTGCCAGTTGCGCCGCTTGCTGAATTTGCACGACACCAGGTACACCAGCGCCGCCGCCAGCAGACCGAAGCCAATGTATTGCAGGGTGGTTTCGCCGATTTTCCAGTGTTCGGGCAGGTCCACCAGGCGCAGGGAAAACACTCCGCCGGCGAGCAGGATATAGCCGAGCCAGTTGGTCAGCAGGCTGATGCTGATCACCTTGGTAATGGTCGGCACATCCAGCCCCAGGCGCGAGTACAGGCGATAACGCATGGCGATGCCGCCGACCCAGGAGCTGAGGTTGAGGTTGAAGGCATAGCAGACGAAGGTCACCGGGATGGTCTGCCGCGCCGGCAGCTTGTGTTCGGTGTAGTGGCTGCCGATCAGGTCGAAGCAGCTGTACACCGCATAGCTGGCGGCGCTGGCGGCCAGGGCCAGCAGCAGGGTCTGGGCGCTGTAGGCATGCAGCGCCTGTTTCACTTCCTGCCAGTTGAGGTTTTTCACCAGCAGGTACAGCAGCACCGGCACCAGGCAGAAGAAGAAAATATTCAGCAGGCGTTTGCCCCAGACTTTCCAGGCCGCTTGCGGTCGGTCCTGCTCGGCGGTGGCGCTGTTGACGCTCATCGGCTTTCCTCGGCGTTGCAGTTCAGGGGCACCTCTGGCGTTTCGCTGGCGGGCACGGCGTCGGCCACGGTCAGGGGTTTGAGGCGCGGCGAATGGGCGGGAAACCAGCCGGCGATGGCGGGGAAGTGGCGCAGAAAGTGGAAGCAGACAAAGATCATCGGTGCCCGCCACCAGTAGCCGCGCATCACCCGTTCCAGGGTGATGCGTTTGCACTTGGCCGAAGCCAGTTCGCTGAGGTGCTCGTGGAGCTGCTGGTTGAAACGGTGGTCACGGATGATCACGTTGGCTTCCAGGTTTAGCGACAGGCTCAGCGGGTCGAGGTTGCTGGAGCCCACCGTGGCCCATTCGTGGTCCACCAACGCCACCTTGCCGTGCAGCGGGCGCTGGCAGTATTCGTGAATCACCACGCCGTCGCGCAGCAGGTAGTTGTAGAGCAGCCGGGTACACAGGCGCACCAGCGGCATATCCGGCTGGCCCTGCATGATCAGCGTCACCTTCACCCCGCGGCGCGCGGCATTGCGCAGTTCGCGCAGCAGGCGGTAGCCGGGGAAAAAATAGGCATTGGCCACCACCAGGCGGTAGTTGGCCGAGCGAATCGCGGCCATATAGGCGGCTTCGATGCAGTCCTGATACGCGTCGTTATCACGCAGGGCCAAGAGCATGCGTACGGTGCCGCGAAAATGATTGGCCGGCGACGGCGGCTGCTTGCCCGGCCGCTCACCGCGGCGCACGGCCAGCAGTTCGAGGGCGGCACGGTGCACATCGGTGACGATCGGGCCGTGGATCTGCACGGCGTAATCCTGCTTGGCCATAGGGCCGAAATCGGCCAGGTGGTCGGCGCAGAAGTTGATTCCGCCAATAAACGCGGTTTGTGCATCGACGACCACTATCTTGCGGTGCAGGCGGCGAAACAGGTTGGTGCGCAGGCCCATGATCTTCGGGCGCGGGTCGAAGGTATTGAGCTTCACACCGGCCTCGGTCAGCGCCGCCACATAGGGCGCACCGAGGTCGGCGGTGCCGTAGCCGTCCACCGTCACTTCCACGTGCACGCCGCGTTTGGCTGCGGCAATCAGCACCTGCTGCAGCTGCTGGCCAACCTTGTCTTCGTAGATGATAAAGGTCTCCAGCAGCACCTCCTTGCGTGCCGCCTGGATGCTGGCAAACACCCGGGGAAAAAACTCCTCGCCGTTGATCAGCAGCTGTACGTCGTTACCGTCGCGCCACTGGTAATTCACAGGCGTACCTCCACGGCCAGCGGGGCATGATCGGACAGATGCGACCAGGGCCGGGTCGACAGCACCTGCGGCTCATGACTGTGGGCATTGCGGATATAGATACGGTCCAGACACAGCAGCGGCCAGCGTGCCGGAAAACTGCGCGCCGGCATGCCGTAGTGCTGCATAAATACTTCCTGCATGCCGGCGTTGACCAGCACCGCATCGGCGCGCAGACGCCAGTCGTTGAAGTCGCCGGCGACTATCACCGGGGCGTCCTTGGGCAGGCTGTCGAGGAGAGTGCACAGCAACTGCAATTGCTTTTGCCGGTGCCCCTCACGCAGCCCCAGGTGCACGCAGATGGCATGCACTTCGCGGTGCCCCGGCACATCCAGCACACTGTGCAACAGGCCACGCTGCTCGTGCACCCCGATCGACACATCGAGGTTGTCATGGCGCAGGATGGGGAATTTCGACAGCAGCGCATTGCCATGGTCGCCATCCGGATACACCGCATTGCGGCCATAGGCGAACTGCGGCCACATGCTGTCGGCCAGGAACTCGTACTGCGGGGTTGGCGGCCAGTTGCTGTAGCGCTTGGCATGGGTCTGATGGGTACCGTGCACCTCCTGCAGAAACACCAGGTCGGCCTCCATAGTGCGTACTGCATCGCGCAACTCTGGCAGGATGAAACGCCGGTTGAATACGGTAAAACCCTTGTGCATGTTCACCGTGAGAATGCGCAGGCTATGCACCGCAGGGCGCAGCTGGTTGACGGGCAGGGGCACGGAGGTGACGGTACTCATAAGTCGATTCCTTGCGGTAAAACACCGGGGCAGGTGGCCAGTGCGGCGGTGAGGTCGAACGACTGCAACAGCTGGCGGGCATCGAAAGGTGCGCGCACTTTGATGTCGTTATCGAAGTAGCAATACACATCGCGGGCGGTCTGCCCGGGCTTGCTGCCTGGGGCGATCAGCTGGGCGTCGGCGGGTTGCTTGCCGTGGCTCCAGGCGTCGATGCGCTGATGCCAGCGCTGCAGCGCTGACCTTGAGTAGCCGCTGCTGTAGAGCTTCTTGTCGCCATGCAGGCGCATATAGACGAAGTCGCTGGTGAGGTCTTCGGCGTACGGCCATTTTTTCGCGCTGTCAGCCACCACCAAGGCCACCTTGTACTGGCGCAGCAGCGCTACAAAGGCTTCGTCGACAAAGCTTCCATGGCGGATCTCCATGGCATGGCGCAGCGGCTGCTTGCCCGGCCAGTCGAGATAGCCTTCCAGGTGGCGACGTTCGTCACTGTGGCTGGCCAAGGCTTTCGCCGCGCGGCGGGTGGCCGGCAACTGCTGGAAAAACGCCTCGATCAGCGGCGCGTCGAACTTAAAGCTGGGGGGGAACTGCCAGAGAATCGGGCCCAAGCGTTTATCCAACTGACCGAGCCCGGAAGCGAAGAAATTGGCCATGGGTTGTTCGATATCGTGCAGGCGCTTGATATGGGTGATCAGGCGTGGCGCCTTGATACTGAAGACGAAATCGTCCGGGGTATCGGCGGCCCAGCCGCGATAGCGTTCGGGGGTTTGCAGGGCATAAAACGAGCCGTTGATTTCGATGCTGTTGACTGCCCGTGAGGCGAACTTCAGCTCGTTACGCTGGACCAGACCCTTGGGGTAGAACTCGCCGCGCCATGGGCCGTAGCGCCAGCCGGATATGCCGATGCGGATGTCAGCCATGGTTTAGGTCGGCTTGCAGCGCTGGGTGGAGTCAACCAGTGCGACGGTCATACGTGGTCCTCCCGACGGGTAAGTGGTGGGCGCGCGGTAGGCCCCCAGTACTAGTTCCGACTGGGGGGTAGGGGGGGCGGTTCAGGGTTTTTTGCTGATGGGCCGGTGGTGGCCCTTGGGGGATCCCAGCCTGCGCTGGGATGACGGTGTTCGGGAAAAAAACTCCGTCATCCCAGCGCAGGCTGGGATCCAGGCGCGAGGATAAAAAAACGAACGAAGGGCCGCTCTTGATCTGGCTGGTGATCTTGCTCCCTAAACCGGTACCTGCTGCGCCCCCGTCAACGTCCGCAAGTAATCCGCAAACCCGCCTACCATCCGCACATCCAACCGTGCGCTGGTCGTGACCTGCGGCAACGCCGTCCAGGCAATGCTCGCACCGCTCTGCTGGAAGCGGCTGACCAACTGCACATCCTCATCCACCGCCAACGGCTGAAAGCCCCCCGCACGCAGGTAAGCCTGGGCGCTGAAACCAAGGTTGGCACCATGGATATGCCGATGCCCATCGCCATCGTGGTAGCGACCCTGGTACTCGGCCTGAACCTCATCCGGTATATCGCCCCAATCGCTGATCTTTACCGTGCCGCAAACCACCTCGGTGCCCTGTTGCAACTGCGCCACCAGCCAGTCCTCAGCCACCTGGCTGTCGGCGTCAGTGCATGCCAGCCAACGCGCGCCCTGGTCGACCAACAGACGCACCCCCTGGGCGCGAGCCTCGCCGACATTGCGCGCATCCACCGCAATAGTCGCCACGCCATGGGCCAGGGCGATCTGCGCCGAGGCGTCGGTGCAGCTGTCGAGTACCACCAGAATATGCACGGTCTCGCCCTCCAGTTGCGGGTGGGCGGCCGCCCGTTGCAGGGCCACTAGACAATCGCTGAGCAGGGCTTCTTCGTTATGTACCGGGATGATCACTCCAATCATGTTGCTCTCCTGACCAGGCCTTCGTGTTCGGCGACGGAGGTGGGGTTTTCGCACCACACTTCCAGTAGTAAATCGGCTTCCTGGTGCCAGACCAGGCGTGGCATGCGTAGCAGCTGGTGAAGTTCCTCGTGCACCTGGTCGCCGGTATGCGGACAGCCGTCGATGGGCGGCCGCCAGTGACAGGCGAGCACCGTGCCGCCGGGGTTGAGGGCGTAGCGCATGCTGAAGATCAGTTGGCTGAGGTCGCCGCTGTCGAGGTAGTAGCCCAGCTCGCTGAATACGATCAGGTCGAATTTCCCCGCCGGCCATTCCCTCGGCAGCCGGCCTTGCCAGAACTGCACATGGGTCCGTTGTTGCAGGCGGCTGCGGGCCAGGTCGAGGGCGGTGGCTGAGGTGTCGCAGCACAGCAAGTGGTCGCTGCGCGCGGCCAGGCGGGCGCTCAGTTCGCCGTTGGCGCAGCCCAGTTCCAGCACGTTGGCGTAGCGGCGCTGGGGCAGGCTGGACAGGGTCAGGTAGCGTTTGCGCCGTTCATACCAGCGGGTGCGCATCGCCCAGGGGTCGGCATCAGCGCGGAACATCCCTTCGAAGTAGCTATCGGCCACGCTCATGGCTGCGCCCTCAGACAAACATCAGTTCAAACGGTTGCTGCAAACGCTCGAGGGCGCAGGCGGGCAGCACCGCCGGCAGATCGGCTTGCGGGTCGGGATGAATCTGGCTGGCGAAGGCCTGGATGGCGTGACGTTTACGCGCTTGGGTCCAGGTGTCGAGTGGCAGTTTGCGGGCGCGCTCCCAGGGGATGCGCGGGTCTTCCGGGTCGGCCCAGTGCCAGGCCCAGATCGGTACTTCCTTCAGCGGAATCTGCGCCTGTGCGGCAGCGGCCAGGCAGGCCCTGGCGGTGGCCTCGTGGTCGCTGTGCCCATCGCTGCGCCAGGTGGTGAACAGCACGTCGTTGGGCAGCAGGTAGCTGAGCAGAAACTGGGTCAGTTCCTCTTCGCACAGGTGTACCTGAGTATCGGGGTAACCGCCGTGCAGCCATTTGTATTGGCTCTGATCCAGGCCCAGGCGCCGCAGGGCCTGGGCGCTTTCCAGGGGGCGGGCGATGCTCAGGCGGCGCGGGGTCCAGTAGTGCGAGCCAAGATTGCTGGCGGTACCGGCGGTCACCGAGATCAGCAGCATGGGGATGTTCTGCTGGCCGAGCATCTGCAGCAACCCGCCACAGCCGAGCACTTCGTCGTCCGGGTGCGGCGCAACGATCACGGCGCGCGCGCCAGCCGGCAGCAGCTCGGCCAGGTCGATGGGCTGCACATCGCTCAGGCGCCGGGATTGGTTCCAGGCCTGCAGCGGGGTGCCGATGAGTTGGCTATTGATCAGGTTCGGTTTCATAACATCCAGCTTCCTTCTGGTTCATCGGCAACCCGCTCACCTTGAGCGGCCAGGTCGCGTTCTGCATGGCTCTGTCTTACATAGACCGGGAGGTCTGCCAGCAGTTGGGCAAATTTTTCATCGCGGCAGTAAGGCCCTGCGCCGAGGGCCCGACCAACGTGTTCGATGGCTTGCGCAGCGGCGTATTCGCACTGGCTGCGCAGGCGGCGTACCAGGCGTTCGGCGTTGGCGTAGGGCTGCTGGTCAATCCAGGCGGCACCGGCGCGCAGGCTGTCGGCGGCGGCCCCCAGGGCGCTGTCCAGCGCGCCCAGGTGCGCCAAGGCGTGCGGCTCCGGGCGTTTGCGGCAGTGGCTGCGGAGTGCTTCGGCCAACGCCTGGGCGGCACCGAACCAGCAGACGCCAATGCCGGCACCGCCGTGCCAGAACCCCGGGCGGTCGAGGTAGGCACCCGGTGGGCCGATCAGGTGGCCGCGGGCCTGGTCGAAGCGCACTTCCACGCTGGCAGTGGCGGCCATCCCGACTGCATGCCAGCCCTGGTCGGTGACATTGATGCCGGGCTGCTGCAAGGCCACGGCCACCAGCTGTTGCTGACCTTCTTCATCCCAGCAGGTCAGCAGCGCATGGCTGAGTTCCTTGGCCCCCGAGCACCAGGCTTTGAGGCCGTCCAGGCGCACGTCCTTGGCCGAGGTGCGGGCGTTGATCTGCACCTTGGCCTGCGGCGGTTCGGCGGCCCACATGCCCCAGGTGCTGTCGCTGGGCAGGCTGTAGTCGCCTTGCACCTCGGCAATGATCGCCAGGGCGTCGGTGTGGCCTTCGTAGAGTTTGCACAGGCTGAGGTCGCTGGCCGCCACCGCTGCCAGCCCGCGCCAGCGCTGCAGGGTGGAGCCGCTGGCGGGGTGGGGCAGGCGGTCGAGGCCTTCGTCAACCAGACGCTGCAGTGCCGCCCCGGGCTGGCGCACCGGGGTGGGCAGGGCGGCGAGCAGCGCGTGCAGATCGGCGTCGCTGAAATGGCGTTCCATGCTCGAATCTCCTGTTCATGTGCTGCTATCGCGTTGCAGCTCGAACAGCAGCAGCGAGCGGCTGGTGACGGTGAATTCATGGTTGAATTCGAACGCCTCGTGGCTGCGCTCATCCGGCCGGTTGCTGTCCAGCAGGCAGCTCCAGCCGGTGCCGCCGGCCACTTCCGGCAGGGTGAAATTGACCACGTCGTGGTGCGCGTTGAGGATCAGCAGCAGGGTCGCGTCGGCACCCTTGCGGCGAATGCCGGTGGGCTGTGCGCGGCCGTCCATCAGCATGCCCAGGCAGCGGGCGTGGGGGTCTTCCCATTGCTCCGGGGTCATCTCGTTGCCGCACGGCGACAGCCAGGTGACATCCTTGACGCCCAGCTCCTCGTTGTACTGGCCGACCAGGAAACGTCCACGGCGCAGGATCGGAAAGGCTTTGCGCAGGCTGATCACCCGGCGGGTGAATTCCAGCAGGCTTTTGCCTTCTTCATCCAGGTTCCAGTCGACCCAGCCCAGTTCGTTGTCCTGGCAGTACACATTGTTGTTGCCGTTCTGGGTGCGACTGAATTCGTCACCGGCCACCAGCATCGGCGTGCCTTGGGACAGCAACAGGGTGGCGAGCATATTGCGCATCTGGCGCAAGCGCAGGCTGCGGATTTCCGGGTCGTCGCTGGGGCCTTCGGCGCCGTGGTTCCAGGAAATGTTGTTGTCGTTGCCGTCGCGGTTGTCTTCGCCATTGGCTTCGTTGTGTTTGTGGTCGTAGGACACCACATCACGCAGGGTGAAGCCGTCATGGGCGGTGATGAAATTCACCGAGGCAAAGGGCCGGCGGCCACGCTGGTTGAACAGGTCGCCGGAGGCGGTCAGGCGGCTGGCCAGTTCGGCCACCTGGCCTTCATCACCGCGCCAGAAGGCGCGCACGTTGTCGCGGAAGCGGTCGTTCCATTCCACCCAGCCGGGCGGAAAGCCGCCGACCTGGTAGCCGCCGGGGCCGCAGTCCCAGGGTTCGGCAATCAGTTTGGTCTTGCTCAGCACCGGGTCCTGGCGGCAGGCGACGAGGAAGCTGTGGCGTTCATCGAAGCCGTCGGCGTAGCGGCCGAGGATGGTAGCCAGGTCGAAGCGAAAGCCATCCACGCGCATCTCGGTAGCCCAGTAGCGCAGCGAGTCGGTGACCATCTGCAGCACGCAGGGGTGGCTCAGGTCCAGGGTGTTGCCGGTGCCGGAGTCGTTGATGTAATGGCGTTTGTCGCTGGGCAGCAGGCGGTAGTAACTGGCGTTGTCGATGCCGCGCATGCTCAGGGTCGGGCCCAGTTCGTTGCCCTCGGCGGTGTGGTTGTAGACCACGTCGAGAATCAGCTCCAGGCCGGCATCGTGCAGGTGGGCGACCATTTCCTTGAATTCGTTGATATGGCCGCTGGCGGAGTAGCCGGCGTGGGGGGCGAAGAAGGCGATGCTGTTGTAGCCCCAATAGTTGTTCATGCCTTTTTCCAGCAGGTGTTTGTCGTCGACAAAACCGTGCACGGGCAGCAGTTCGATGGTGGAGATGCCAAGTTTTTTGATGTGTTGCAGCAGGTCCGGGTTCATCAGCCCGGCATAGGTGCCGCGCAGGTTATCCGCCACGGCCGGGTGGCGCATGCTGGTGCCGCGCACGTGGGCTTCGTAGATGATGGTGCTGTCCCAGGGCACCCGTATGCTGGGCCGTTCGCCCCAGGTGAAGGCGGGGTCGATGACCTTGCTTTTCGGCACGAACTTGGCGCTGTCGCGTTTATCGAAACTGAGGTCGGCATCCTTGTGGCCGATGGTGTAGCCAAACAGCGATTCCGACCATTTGAGCTTGCCCACCAGTTGCTTGGCGTA
Organism: Pseudomonas sp. TE3786; assembly: GCF_054057335.1. Taxonomy (NCBI): domain Bacteria; kingdom Pseudomonadati; phylum Pseudomonadota; class Gammaproteobacteria; order Pseudomonadales; family Pseudomonadaceae; genus Pseudomonas; species Pseudomonas sp. TE3786. Next base: position 49,061 of record NZ_JBSRZF010000024.1, on the reverse strand, counting down.
GGGGTCGATCAACAGTTTATTGGGGTTGAAACGATGCCCGGCCGAGGGCTCGTAGGGCCCGTATACGCGGTAGCCGTAGATCTGCCCGGGATGGGCGTCGGGTAGATAGCCGTGCCAGATCTCGTCGGTGTATTCGGGCAGCACGATGCGTTCCAGCTCGGTTTCGCCGGTGCTGTCGAACAGGCACAACTCAACCTTGGTGGCGTGGGCGGAAAACAGCGCGAAGTTGACCCCCAGACCATCCCAGGTGGCGCCCAGGGGAAACGGGTGGCCTTCGGAGATGCGCGATTGCCGCACGACTTGCGGTGCCGAATTCGGCGATTTATGCGGCTTGGTCATTGCGTCTTTTCCTCACAAGTAGTTCAGGCTTTTGGCGCTTTGGCGGCCGGCTTCCTGGCTGCTGGCTGGCTATCGGCCGGGGCTTTTTTGCCCGGCAGCGACGGCTTGCCGGCAGTGGGTTTGGGCGCAGCCGATGGCTTGGCAGGCGGTTTCGGTGTGTCAGATTTGGCGCTCGGCGATTTCGCTGTGGGGGCTTTCGGGGCCACAGGTTTATCCGCTTGAGGTTTGGATGACGCGGCGGGCTTTTCGGTCGGAGTTTTTTTTGCTTTGGGTTGCAGCAGCGCCGGTTTTTCCGCCTTGGCCTTAGTCGGTTTTTTTGCCGCTGGAATGGCCGGATTGGCGGCCGGCAGGGTTTTGCCTTTTACGCTCTTTTGCGCCGCCGGAACCCGGGCTTCGGACGCGGCGAGCTTGATCGCCATTTGCCAATGGCGCTCGGCCTGGCCTTCGGGTTTACCTTCGGATTCCCAGATCTGGAAAGCGAATTCACGTACGCGTTTTTCATCGATGCTCATGGCCGAGGCTCCTGAAAGGGATGTAGCAGATTGACCGGGAAGTCCCGCAGTAGGTGGGCAATGTCGAGGCGTCCCGCCACCGGGGTGTAGCTGCTGGTGGTAAAGGCGCTTTTCAGTGAGTGGTGGCTGAGGTGCTCCGGCAGCAGCAACTGGGTATCGCCCCAGGCGCTGTCGGCAATCAGCGGCGCGTTTTGGCCATCCAGCAAGCCGGCGGCGAGGCGCGGCAGCAGCACAATGACAAAGCGCTCATCGTCCAGATGGCGGGCAAAGGCCAGCAAGCGCGTGGCCTGGCTGCCTTCCACCGGCAAGGGCAGATACTGGCCACGGGCAAACACCGCGTGATGCTCGGCGCGCAGGTTGAGGGTGCGTTGCACCAACCATTGTTTGAGCTGACCGCCACGCCATTGATGGATCAATTCGCTCAGTGGCCGCGGATGCTCCAGGGCCGAGCGGCGCAGGGCGTAGTCCACCGGGCGGCGGTTGTCCGGATCGACCAGGCTGAAGTCCCAGAACTCGTTGCCTTGGTACAGGTCGGGCACCCCCGGCGTGGTCATGCGCAGCAACGCCTGAGCCAGCCCGTTGAGGGCAGCGCTGGGTGCCAGCGACTCAGCGGCGGCGGCGATTTCGCTGCGCAGTTCCACGGCATCGCTACGTTGCAGCAGGCCTTCGAGAAAGCGCCGGCAGGCACCCTCATAGACGTCGTTATTGGCATTCCAGCTGCTGCGCAGTTTGGCTTCGCGCAGGGCTTTTTGCTGCCAGCCGAGCAGGCGTTGCAGGTAGGCATCCAGGCGTGGCTGGTCGGTGCCGGTCAGGCCCAGGGGCCAACTGCCGAGCAGGGTCTGGTAGAGCATCAGCTCATCGCCCGGGCTGGGGGCGATGCCATCGGGCAATTCTTCGCGCAGCGCCGCCGCCATCGGCCACCAGCGGTCGATGCGTTCCACCAGCCAGGTGGAGCGTTCGCTGAGTACGGCCAGGCGGGCGCGGGTGTCTTCACCGCGTTTGTGGTCGTGGGTGGCGGTGGTCAGCAGGTTGTCGGGGAACTGTTTGCCACGGCGTTGCCAGCTGGCCTGCAGTTCGCTCACGGGCAGGCTGAAATGCTGCGGATCAAAACCCACGTCGTTGCGCGACAGCAGTACCGCGCTGCGGTAGCAGGCGGTGTCTTCCACGGCCTTGGCGGCGGCCGGTGAGGTCAGTTGCTGGAAGCGCGTCAGCAGTTTCTGCCGCTGTTTGCGCGCCGGTCCCGGCGGCAGTTGGCGCAGCGCCTGGCCACCGAGCCAGCGGTCGAGGTAGCCGAGCAGCGGCCAGTCGGCTTCGCCCAGGCTGCCATGGGCGGCGTGCAGGGCCTGCTGGAAAAACAGCTGATCCTGCGCCGAGCGACCGTGGCCACCGGCATAGGTGCGGTACACCGGAAAGTGCACGATCAGCTCCAGCAGGGCGCGGCGAATCGAGCCGAGGGTCAGGTCACGGCTGGCAATGTCGTCACGGGCCACCAGCAACAGACCCTGGGCCAAGGCTTCGAGGTCGCCGGCCAGGGTGCCGTTGAGCACCAGTTGCCGGGCTTCACGCACCTCGTCCATAAAGTTGGCGGTGCGCCCGCTGCGTTGTTCCCACAGCGCCGCCAGCTGCAGTTGGCCAATCGGGTCGTGCTGCAGCTGCGACACCTCGTTCATAAATTCATAGCCGGTGGTGCCGTCCACCGCCCAGTTGCCGGGCAGCGTTTCGCCGGCACCGAGGATTTTTTCCACATAGATGGGGAAGGGCTGATTGGCCAGCGCCTGCGGGCGTTTGCTCAGCAGACCGTTAACCCGGCGGCGCAGCTTGCGGCAGTAGGCACCGGGGTTGGCCAGGCCGTCGACATGGTCGATGCGCAAGCCATCCACCAGGCCTTGCTGAATCAGTTGGAAAATCTTGCCGTGGGTGGCTTCGAATACCCGGTTGCGCTCTACCCGCAGGCCGCCCAGTTCGTTGATATCGAAAAAACGCCGCCAGTTGATGTCGTCGGCTGCGGTGCGCCAGCTGGCCAGGCGGTAGTGCTGGCGTTCGAGCAACTGGTGCAGGTTGTTGAATGCCGGTTTGCCGTCTTCGCCGTCGGTGACGCCGGTCACCACTTCAAAATGGCTAAGGGCATCGGCCAGGGCCTGGCCGACTTCCGGCACCTGCGCCACTTCAGCCAGCTCGGTGCGAATCTGTCGGGCGCTGTGCCAGGCCAGCGGGTCGACGTCCAGACCTTCAAAGCGCGCGGCAAAGGCTTGCAGGGTGGGGTCGTCGCTGAGTTTCAGCACATCGGCATAAGTGGGAGGGGTGAGGGGAAAACGGTGTTCGTAGTGCTGGGCATAGAGGTTGCCAGTGTCGGCATCGAAGTTGAGCTGGATTTCGCCAGCACCGAGTACTTCGCCGTAGTCGCTGCGCAGAAAGGGCACCAGCAATTGGCCGACCATCAGCGGGTCATGGGAGCGCCACTGGATATCGAAGAAGTTGGCGTAGGGGCTGGTGGGGCCCCATTCCAGTACGTCCAGCCACCAGGGATTGGCGTCGCCACCGACGGCCATATGGTTGGAGACGATATCCAGAATCAGGCCCATACCATGGACGCGCAGCTCGGCCACCAGACGCAGCAGGGCTTCTTCGCCGCCCAGCTCGGGGTTGATGCAGGTCGGGTCGACCACGTCGTAACCATGGGTGGAGCCGGGCCGCGCTTTGAGAATCGGCGAGGCGTAGATATGGCTGATGCCCAGGGCGGCGAAGTAGCTCACCAGCGGCACGGCGTGGTTGAGGGTGAAGTCTTGATGAAATTGCAGGCGGACGGTGGCCGTCAGCGGGCGCAGTGGCTTACTCATGACGTGCCCTCACCGCCGGTGCCAGGTGGTCGCGGGCGCGGCGGGCCTGGTCGAGGCGTTGCAAACGCTGGCTGGGTTCGGGGCCGTCGAGCAGCTCGCTGGCATGGGTTGACCAACGCCGCCGCCAGTTGGGGTGGATATCGCCGGGGCCGGGCAGGTTCGGTTGCTCGAATTCGCCCAGGGCATCTTCCAGCGGCAACAGCACCAGCGGTGCCGGCGTACTGCCGAGGAACGACACGCTGGCATCCAGTTGTTCGGTGATGCTGTTGTCGCGGATCGGCAGCAGCGCGCAGTCTTGCAGGGCTTTTTGCAGGCAGTGTTTTTCCCACTGGCGATGCTTGTGATCGTCGATGCTGTGCTCGTGGGTGCTGTGCCCGGCCTGTTCGCGCCATTCGATATCGCGGCCTTGCATCCAGCCGTGCAGGGTCGGCAGGTCGTGGGTGGTGGTGGTCGCCAGGGCGTCGTCGGGCCAGAACGGCGCTGGAATAAAGCCGTCGTCCTTTTGCTCGAACAGCAGCACGCGCATGCCCAGCAGCCGGCGCTGCGCCAGCTCTTCGCGCAGGCCTTCGGGGACGGTGCCGAGGTCTTCGCCGATCACCAGGGCGCGGTTGCGCCAGGACTCCAGCGCCACCAGGCGCAGCAGATCCTGCAGTGGATAGTTGAGGTAGGCACCGGCTTGTGCGGGAGCACCCTGAGGAATCACCCAGAGGCGTTTGAGGCCCATCACATGGTCGATGCGCACCCCGCCGACATGGGCCAGATTGGCCTGGAGCATTTCGATAAAGGCGCGGTAGCCATGACGGCGCAGGCCATCGGGGGAAAACGCCGAGATGCCCCAGCTCTGGCCCTGGCGATTGAGGATATCCGGCGGCGCGCCGACGGTAAGGCTTTGCAGCAGTTCGTCCTGCCGCGCCCAGGCCTGGCTGCCAGCGCCGTCGGCACCGACAGCGAGGTCGGCGATCAGGCCGATCTTCATCCCCGAGCCCAGCGCAGCCGCTTGGGCGCGATCCAGACCACGGGCGATCAGCCATTGGCAGAAGGCGTGGTAGCCCACCTCCAGGGCGTGGTCGCTGGCGAACAGTTCGACGTTGGGATGATTGGGGTTGCGGTAGTGTTCCGGCCAGGCGCGCCAGTCGCCTGCCATCTCGTGACGCACCATAAAGCCTTGCAGGGCTTCGAAGCGGCAGTGCAGCAGCAGGGCATCGCCGCCCTTGAGGAGGAACTTGTCGAAGTCCGGGGTCAGGGCGTTGTGCTGGTCGCGAAAGGCGCGGTACAGCTGACGCAACAGGCGCTGGCGGCTGTCGGTAACGCCGGGCCAGTCCACCAGATCGAGGCTTTCCAGCTGGTGCAGGCGATCCTGCAGACCACAGAGGCTGATGGCGTCCTGCACTGCCGCATCGCCGAGCAATACATCCGGGGCCGCATGCAGGGTGTTGAACAGCAGGCGGCTGGACGGCGAGTAGGGGCTGTATTGTCCCGGCCAGGCGCTGAACATGGCGTGCACCGGGCTGATGGCCAGGGCGTCGGCACCGTGATGCGCGGCACTGCGGGCCAGGTCGGCGAGCGCCCGCATATCGCCAAGGCCACCATCGCCGGGGCGGCGCAAGGAGTACAGCTGGGCGGTCAGGCCCCAGATATGCCGGCGCTGGCCGTCGGTGAGTTCTTCCACGCTGAGGCAGGCGTGGGGAGCCACGGCCACGGTCAGCTGGCGCTGGCCGATCTGCAACTGGTGGTAGCCGCACTGGTCGAGCGCCGGCAGGCAGGCATTGCCGTCCAGACGGCCTTCAATACGCCGACCATCTTCCAGTTCCAGCTGGTAGCTGGTGTCGCTGCTGAATTCGCTGGCCAGGGACAACGGCCGGTGCAGCTCGTGGGTGAGCAGCGGCGGCAATTCGCGGGCGTGTTGTTGCTGCTCCAGGTGGGCGAGGCTGGCGGCGATCTGTTGCGGGCTTTGGGCGGCAAAGCCGAGGCCCTCGACCAGCGCGCGCTGGGCTTCGACGCTTACCCGTTGTGGCCGGCCATTGGCGTCCAGCCAGTCGACACTGAGGCCAGCGGCGGTGGACAGGCTGGCCAGTTGCTCGTCGCTCATGCGCTTTCCTCGATAGATGCCAGGGCACTGAAAGGGCCGCGCAGGCCCTGTTGCGCGGCGTGCAGGTCGATCCGGTTACCAAACACCACCCGTGCCGCCGAGCCCAGGGGCGGGGCGGTTACGGCTTGGTCGCTGAGGTTGAGGTCGATGCGCAGCTTGCTGCCATCGGCCAGGGTCCAGTTGGCGCTTAGGGCTTTGTCGCCGAGCACCTGCACATACCCGGCATGGCTACCGGGCAGGCGCGGCACGATCAACTGCTGACGCAGCTCCAGCAGCTTGCGGTAGTAGATGCGCCAGGCCTGGTGGCTGGGCTCGATATCCGGGGCGTAGTCGGGCAGCGAGCTATTGAAGGTGCCGAGCTTGTTGGGGTCGGGAATGCTGTCGCGGATCGCGCTGTCCTGGAACACGGCGAACTCGCCAAACTCATTGCGACGCCCGTCGCGCACCGCTATGCCCAGCTCGTCATGGTGGTCGGTGAAAAACAGAAAGGCCTGGCGCGAGCCCCATTCTTCGCCCATGAACAACAGGGGAATCATCGGTGACAGCAGCAGCAACACGGTGGCGGCTTTCAGCGCGTCGGGGTCGGCCAGGCAGCTCAGGCGTTCCCCGAAGGCGCGATTGCCAACCTGGTCGTGGTTCTGCAGAAACAGCACAAAGGCGGTGGGCGGCAAATGCCCGCTGGGCTCGCCACGGGCATGGCCATGGCGATTGGTCTGGCCTTGGTAGACAAAACCCTGTTGCAGGCAGCGCGCGAGTTTTTCCGTGGGCTGTTGAGCGTAGTCGCGGTAGTAGCCTTCGTGCTCTCCAGTCAGCAGAACGTGCAGGGCGTTGTGGCCGTCGTCGTTCCACTGGGCATCAAAGCCGGCTTGCAGCAGTTCGGCGCTGTTGTCTTCGTTTTCCAGCACCAGGTGCAGATGGCGTTCGAGCGGGACGGCGGCACGCAGGCGCTGGGCCATCTCGACAAGAAAATCCTTTTCGCTGATGGCGTGCACGGCGTCGAAACGCAGGCCGTCGACGCGGTAGTCCTGGACCCACATCAGGGCGTTTTCAATAAAAAAGTCACGCACCGGCGGGCGGCGAAAATCGATGGCCGGCCCCCAGGGGGTGCTGATGTCGTCGCGAAAGAAATCCTTGGCGTACAGGCCGAGGTAGTTACCGTCGGGGCCGAAGTGGTTGTACACCACATCGATAAACACCATCAGGCCCAGGCCGTGGGCGCTGTCGATCAGCTGACGCAACTGGTCGGGGCTGCCGTAGCTGTTTTGTGGGGCGAAGGGCAGTACGCCGTCATAACCCCAATTGCGCGTGCCGGGAAACTGGCCCAGGGGCATCAGCTCAATGGCGGTGATGCCCAGTTCGCGCCAATCGGCCAGTTGTTGCTCCACCCCGGCATAGCCACCGAACAGGCCGACATGCACTTCGTAGAGCACCGTTTCGTGCCAGGGTCGGCCTTGCCACTGCGGGTTCTGCCAGGAATAGCGGCTGGCATCCTGCAACAGGCTGAAGCCATGCACAGAATCCTGCTGGGCACGCGAAGCGGGATCGGGCACTTGCTGTTCGCCGTCGATGCGAAAGGCATAGGCACTGCCCAGCGGGCAGGGCAGGTCGCGGCGAAACCAGCCATCCGCTTGCTTGTGCAACGCCTGGGTGGAGCCGCCGGCGAACACCAGCTCGACGCTTTTTGCACTGGGGGCCCAGAGGGCAAAGCGGGTATTGCCCTCGTCGAGGTAGAGGGCACCATGTGCCGGCCCTGAGGTCGGCGTCGGCATCAGTAGTGACCTCGCGCGCGGCCGACCTGATGTTGCAGCAGGTCTTTGTACAGACGGTCGTAGGGCTCCACCGACTGCTTCCAGTACAGCGGCGAGGCCATGGCCCGGCAGCGCATGGCGTGCAGCAGCTCGGGGTACTGGAATACGTTGAGGGCCCGTTGCACGGCGTCCACGTAGCTGTCGTGGGTGGCGCGGCGGAACAGGAAGCCAGTGACGCCATCTTCGATGGTGTCGGCCAGGCCGCCGGTTTTGCGCGCAATCGGCAGGGAGCCGAAGCGCTGGGCATACATCTGGCTCAGGCCGCAGGGTTCGAAGCGCGACGGCATCAACAGGAAGTCGCTGCCGGCAAACATGCGCCGGGCGTCGGTTTCGTTAAAGCCGATGCGCACCCCGACGCGGCCGGGATAACGTTTGGCCATTTCCACCACCGCCTGTTCCAGCTCCGGTTCGCCACGGCCGATGATGGCCAGGCGGCCGCCGCCGTTGACGATGGTGTCGACTATTTCCAGGGTCAGGTCGATGCCTTTTTGCTGCACCAGGCGCGAGACCACGGCGAACAACGGGCCGTCATCGGCATCCAGACCGAACAGTTGCTCTACATACGCAGCGTTGGCGCGTTTGCCGTCCATGTTGTGCAGGCTGAATTTCGCCACCAGGTGCGGATCGGTGCGCGGGTCCCAGCTTTCGTCGATGCCATTGGTGATGCCGCTGAGATGGCCCTCGTGGGTTTTTGCCTGCAGCATTCCTTGCATGCCGCAGCCAAAGGCCTCGGTGGTGATTTCCTCGGCGTAGGTGTGGCTGACAGTGGTGATGTGGTCGGCATAGGTGATGCCGGCTTTGAGCAGCGACAGCTGGCCGTAGAACTCCATGCCGTCCTGGCCTGTGGCCTCGGGAGGCAGGCCGAGTTCGGGGCTGCACTGCACATCGATCATGCCCTGGTAGGCCAGGTTGTGAATGGTGAAGACGCAGGGCGTGGCCTGCTTCTGCCACTTCATATAGGCCGGGGTCAGGGCGGTCGGCCAGTCGTTGGCATGCACCAGGTCGGGAATCCAGCTCATGCCAGCCGCGCCGGCGGCGATATCGGCGGCAGCCAGGCCGAGGCGGGCGAAGCGGATATGGTTGTCCGGCCAGTCGCGGCTGTTTTCGTCGCCGTAGGGGGTGCCTTCGCGCTCATAGAGTTCCGGGCTGATCAGCACATATACGATCAGCCCGTCAGGCAGTTCCATGCGCCCGACTTGGCAAGGCGGCAGCGCAGCGTGGCCTTTGATATGGCCGATCACCCGCAGCGGATTACCGCTTTCCAGTACCTGCGGATAGCCGGGGATCAACACGCGGATATCGTGTTGGCCGGCGAGGGCGCGCGGCAATGCCGCCGAGACATCGCCCAAGCCGCCGACCTTGATCAGGTCGGCCAGCTCGGAGGTGACAAAGAGGATTTTCTTTTTGCTGGGGTACAGCGTCTGCGGCTTGTGGCTATCCACGGGTGGTTGAGCCTTTGGGGCGACAATCGCAGCGAAATCGTCCAGCCGGTCCATCGCTATAGCAGTTCCCATACTTTCCTCCCATGGCGCCACCACTGGTAGGGCGCTCGATTCGCTTGCTTGGTCGCTGAAATGTCTCCCCGCATTGGCTGGGCCAATACGACATCTGCGGTGTGGAGTGGATTGGCCTGGTCAGAAACAGGTCGTTGCCCCTACCTAAGTGCTGACTTGCCGGCCGGCGGAAAAGTTTCTACTTTTTTTCCCGCCACCGAGGCGGCCAGTGCAGGTGGCACAAGGCCCGCTTGGGCTCGTGAAGCCAATCAAACCGGCGGCTGACGTTCCGGTTCGGCGATGGGTTCCTGGCGGTGTGGGTTGACCACTTCGGTGGTCGGACTGGTCTGGAAGGCAGCGCGCAGTTGCGGCAGGCATTGCGGGTGTTTGTGGCTGATAAAGCTGATCAGGTTTTCCCGGATATAACAGCGCAGATCCCAGCCGCTGGAGGAGTCGCGGGAGCTGACCAGCACGCGCAGCTGAATGGCTCGGTCGCTGGTGTCCACCACTTGCAGCACGCTGACGCGCCCGTCCCAGAGCTGCGGTACTTCCTGCAGCAGGCGATCGAGTTCTTTGCGCAGGGGTTCCAGGGGCACCGAGTAATCGACCCAGAAGGTCACCGCGCCAATCAGCGAAGAGGTCACGCGAGTCCAGTTCTGGAACGGGTTTTCGATAAACCACTGCAGCGGCACGATCAGCCGGCGGTCATCCCAGATCCGCACCACCACGTAGGTGCCGGTGATCTCCTCGACGCGCCCCCATTCGTTTTCGACTATCACCACATCGTCGAGCCGAATGGGTTGGGTAATGGCGATCTGCAGGCCGGCGATCAGATTGCCCAGCACCGGCTTGGCGGCAAAGCCCACGGCCAGCCCGGCCAGCCCGGCGGAAGCGAGCAGGCTGCCGCCAAATTGGCGGGCGCTGGGGAAGGTCATCAACATGGTGGCCAGACCGAACAGCAACACGAAGCAGCTCAAGGTGCGCACCAGTACCCGGGTTTGCGTCTGGATGCGGCGGGCGCGCAGATTGTCGGCGACGTCCACCGGGTGATGGATCAGGATCATCTCCTGTACCGCTGCCACAGCCCGCAGCCCCAGCCAGGTAAAGGCCGCGATGATCGCCAGGGTGGTGACGTGGCGCAGGGCGTTGATCAGCATCAGCGAGTCATCGGCAGCGGTCCACACCGTTTGCAGGCCCAGCAGCGGCAAGAGCAGGCACACCGGCTGGCGCAGTTGGGCCACCAGTTCGCGTAGAAACGGCAAGGGTTTGGCCAGGCGCTGCAGCACGGTGGTCAGCACCCTGGAAGCGATCATCAGCACCAGCACGGTAATGGCGGCGGCGAGCAGCGTTTTCAGTTCTGCAACAGGAAGCTGGCGCTGGAAGTCTTCGAACATTGGCGGTACCCCGATTTTTCAAACCTGGTTTAGTGACCGGGGCAGGGCGAGGGGGTTCAGGCAAAGCACGATGCATTTTGCATGATGGCGTTTAGGGCGCTTCGTGCAGATTGCCATCGGGGTGAGATCAGTTGATTTTGTAAGTGTATGAAAGTTAATGGAAAAATATTTTCTCTGGCTTGGCAGTCATCTTGCAATTTCAGCCCTGTGCAACGCAGACAGCCTCAGGAGCAGACCATGCAACCACTTACCGATCTTTATATTTCCGCCTTCCCTGGCCATGACGTATCGCTGCAACCGCGCCCGGACGGCACCTTTGTGCTGGCGCTGAAAGGTGCCGACAAACAGGCGCTGATCAAAGTGATCGCCGGCAAAACGGTGTACAGCCAGGCGGCAGCCAATGACGAGATCCTCAACCTGAAGCGCGAAGTGCTAATCCGCGATAACGCCCTGAGTGGCTCCAGCGTGCACTGCACCGCACACAAGCTGCCCACCTACAGCGGCCAGGAACTCAGCCTGCGGGCCATGCAGAGCCTGTTCAACCGCCGCAAAATCGCGCTGTAAGCCAAGTCCTGGAGGCGACCATGAACGCATCGACTAAAGTGTTGGAAAGCTTCTTCAGCGACCGTCTGGCCGGCGAAGAGTTTGTAGTGTGCTTGCCTGAGCTGTATGCCCAGGTGCCGGATGAAAGCCCGCCGGAGATTCCTGATGACGTACCGCCGGAGCTACCGCGCGGCGAGCCCACCGAAGATCCCGAGTTACCGCAGCCGCAGGATGCGTTTTAAGGCGCTGGTGACCCGAGCGATTGCGGCAAAACACTGAACGCCGGTCGCTACCGAAGGTCGGTTGTGTACACCCCAAGCAAACAAGGAGAACGTGATGGTTGCTTTCGAAGCATTGGCCCGTGAGCTCGAAGCTCATCCGCAGAATGTGCATGGCTGGGAGCGCGCGATCTGCATCACCAGCGGTGTGGCGATGGTCGGTACCGGCCTGCGTCATGGCGGCTTGCTCGGCACCTTGCGTGCCACCTTGGGCAGCGTGGTGCTGCTGCGCGGGCTTACCGGCCGTTGCCCGGCCAAGCGCGTGATCGCCGAACGCCAGGATGAGCTGCTGCTGGTCAAGGCCAAGCTTCAGGCGGCCGCCGAGCAACTGGCTGCGTTGCATGAAGCAGGGACGAAAAAGAGCAAATAAACAGTTTGAATCGCCAGGCGAAAACGCCGGCGTCACTGCAAGAGTGGCGTCGGCGTTTTGCATTGGGCGGGCGCGTATGTCACGCACTGCTAGGCTGATGGCCTGGGTCCAGGAATCTTCGCCATGTCCTTCAAGTACATTGCTACGTTGCTACTGGTGCTGGTAATCCCCGCTCACGCCGATTGGCTGGAGATTCCGGACGGCCGACGGGTGAATGGCCAGGACAGCATCGAAGTGATCAATCTGCTCGACGGCACCCTCAAGTTTGCCCTCTGGGCGGTCAGCCGCGACCAACTGGCCTGCCGCGTGCAAGGCGTAGCGCAGAAACAGAGCCCCGGCGTATACCGCTATCAGGAACAGAGCAGCCAATGCGTGCTGCGCATCTTCGCCCAGGCTGATCGCCTGGTGGCCGAAGACCTCGGCGACTTCTGCCGTTCCCTCTACTGCCCACAGAAAGCCAGCATTGGCGTGCGCAACTTTCAACTGGCCGAGCCGTTGCCGTTGACGGAGCAGATCAATGGAGGGTGGTAGGCGGGGGGGCAAAATTTGCCAGGAATCTCAGCGCCAGGTGAGCGCAAGGAAGTTGAACGTGCGATCCGTCTCCCGGCACACCTTTAGCGACTAAAGGTTGAGGCAAAAACCAGACCCTTTCGAAATTCCCCTGCACCCCAGCTGGCGGGTAAACCCTGTCGAACGCGGCAAGCTGAGTGGGTCGGTAAATGGATTACCGGCTTCCATATTGGTAACGTATAGGTTACTATCGGCATGCCTAGAGTTGTTGAGTACATACGCCAGGATCAATCCAGCCCCTACAAACGATGGTTTGACGGCTTGCCTATCCAGGCCGCCACCAAGGTCGCCACCGCGCAGCTGCGGATGGAGTTGGGCAATACCTCGAACATCCAGTGGTTCGCTGGCATAGGCGAGTATCGAATTGATTGGGGGCCGGGTTATCGCATCTACCTGGCCAAAGAGGGCGAGACGCTGATCATCCTGTTCGGCGGCGGCACCAAGGCCAGTCAGTCAGCCGATATCCGCAGGGCTCAGGCGTTATTCGCCGAATACAAAGTACGCAAGGCCGAGCTGATTAACCATTCGGCTGGTTCTGAGGAGACACTGCCATGGCGCTGACCCGTGATTTCAAACTAACCATCGGCGAACGGGTTGAACGCGAACCGGAGTTCGCCAAATCCCTGCTCGATGAAGCCGCCTCGCTGTTTCTCAACGGCGAACCCGACGTGGCACGACTGATCCTGCGGGATCTGGTCAACGCCACCATTGGCTTCGAGCAACTGGCGGCCGATACCCATAAGCCGAGCAAAAGCCTGCATCGCATGCTGTCACCCAGCGGCAACCCGAACATGGACAACCTGGCGGCCATCTTCAACGCGCTGCGTACCAGCCTGGGGCTGCAGATCGAAGTGCGCACCGTGCGGCTGGTTTAATTCCCCGGTTGCCGTACGGGCAAAGCGGTGGCGGCGATGGGCATATGCATTCGCCGCCATAGGCCGCTGGGCTTAGTTTTGCGCAGTGCCGACGTAATCCATCTTGCCCACTTCCACACCATTGTGGCGCAGCAGGGCATAGGTGGTGGTGACGTGGAAGAAGAAGTGCTGCAGGCCGTAGGTCAGCAGATACGACTGGCCGGTGAACTTGCGCTCTTTCGGCGTGCCCGGACGGGTGATGATTTCCCGCTCTTCGTTGCCGTCGACCTGAGCCGGGGTGAAGGTGGCCAGATAGTCCAGGGTTTCCTTGAGCAGCGCTTGCAGCTGTTCGAAGCTGGTTTCCACGTCGTCGTGCTTGGGCACATCGGTGCCAGCCAGACGCGACGGCACGCCACGGGCGAAGTCGCAGGCGATCTGCACCTGGCGGATCAGCGGAAACATATCGGGAAACAGACGGGCCTGCAGCAGGGCGTTGGGGTCGATGTTCTTGGCGCTGGCGTGGTCTTCAGCCTTTTTCAGCACAGCACTCAGGCTGTTGAGCATTTGTTTGAAAACAGGAACGGACGCGGCGTACAGAGAAATGGTCATGGCAGTCTCCGGTTGAAAGTGGCGGGAGTATACCCGCGCTTTGCCCGCTGAGTGCGCTGCTCAACCCGTTGCGCAGCGACTCGCGCGCAAGGCGCGAAACAAAACGTTCAGCACCGGCGGTAACGAAGACCCCAGTAGTAGCAAAGCAAAAACTGGCACTTCGATCTCCAACGGCAAGCAATCACCTCCGCCGGTACTGCCCCGGCGTCATCCCCTTCCAGCGCTTAAACGCATGCATAAAATTGGACATATCCCCATACCCCAAGCGCTCGGCAATCTCTTCCAGCGTCAGCCCCCCAGTGCCCAGTAATTCCTCAGCCAGCGCCTGACGCACCTCTTCAAGCAGCTGCCGGTAGCTGCTGTTTTCCGCCAGCAACCGCCGGCGCAGGGTCCGGCTGGTCATATGCAGTTCACTGGCGATCTGCTCCATATCCGGCAACCGCCCGGGCCGGGCCAGCAGGCGGTCGCGGATGAGTCCACTGAGCCCACCGCGCACCCGTCGTTTGGCCAATAGCGCCTGGCATTGCTGCTCGCAATGTTGCATCACCTGCGGGTTGGCACCGGGCAGGGGGCGGTCGAGCAGGGCGCGGTCGAACACCAGGCGGTTTTCCGTGGCGTTGAACTGCGGGCGCACGCCAAGCATTTCGATATACAGGCTGAGGTCCGCCGGTTCCGGCAGTGCCAGGCTGACGGCTTTCAGGGGCATGGGCACGGCGGTCAGGTCACGCTGGATATTCAGCACGCCGGCCAGGTCGCGTTCGAGCACAAAGCTACTCAGCGTTGGCGGCAGCTGGCCGGGGTCGAGGAGGAAGTGGGCATCCTCGCCATGCTCTTCCAGGCGCATGCCGTGGAAGGCGTAGGTCAGGTCGAGGTAGCGCAGGCCCAGCTGCGCAGCACCGCGAAAGGTGGCGCTGCTGAGCATGGCAAAACCCCAGATGCCGTAAGTGTTGAGCTGGTAGCGCGAGCCGCATTTGAAGCCGATGCCGGGAATGTGGCCGAGGGCGCGCACCAGGTTGGCCAGCAGCTCCAGCTCCTGGGCGGCGTCGATTTCCGCCGCGGGGTCGGCCAGCACGCCCAGGTCCAGGCCGGTGTCGGCCAGGCAGGTATCCAGGCTCAGGCCTTGGTCGAGGCCAAACTGGGTCAGCAGTTGTGCGCTGATGGCGCTGCGCCGGGGTGGCCAGGTGGGGGTGTTCGGCATGTTTTGTCCGAAAATCACAGGTTGATGGCCGACTATGCCATAACCCTTGCCGGCGTGGCGTTCTAGTCTTAGCGCCGTGGCAACGTCCACGCGACCATCAGGGATAACAACAATGAATAAAACGTCCCCACCGGCCGCGCCCTTGCGCGTGCTGATCATCGGCTCCGGTTTTGCCGGTATGGGCCTGGCCATCCAGTTGCAGCGCGCTGGTATCAGCGACTTTCTGCTGCTGGAAAAAGCCGGCGACCTCGGCGGCACCTGGCGCGATAACCGCTACCCCGGCGCGGCCTGCGATGTGCCTTCGCACCTCTACTCGTTTTCCTTTGAACCCAAGTCCGACTGGACGCGCAAGTTCGCGCCCCAGGCCGAAATCTTTGCCTACCAGCAGCACTGCGCCGACAAATACGATTTGCGTCGACGCATTCGTTTCAATCGGGAAGTGGCCACTGCCGTGTTCGATGCCGAGGCCGGCCTGTGGCAGGTGACGTGCACCGATGGCGAACAGTTCAGTGCCCAGGCGCTGGTGAGTGCCTGCGGTCAGCTGAATCGCCCGGCGATGCCGCGGGTCGAAGGGCTGGAGCGTTTTCAGGGGGAAGCCTTTCATTCGGCGCACTGGAACGCCGACTACGACCTGCGCGGCAAGCGCGTGGCGGTGATCGGCACGGGTGCCAGCGCCATTCAATTTATCCCGCAGATCGCCCCGCAGGTGGCGCAGTTGCATGTGTTCCAGCGTTCGGCGGCCTATGTAATCGGCAAGCCGGATCGCCCCTATCGGCCCTGGGAAATTGCCGTGATGCGCCGCCTGCCATGGCTGCAGAAAATCGACCGCGGCCTCAAATACGTGCAACACGAGGCGCGGGTGCTGGCCTTTACCGTGGTGCCGAAACTGATGCTGAGCATGCAGCTGATGTTTCGCCTGCACCTTAAGCGCAGCATCAAGGACGAAGCGTTCCGCCAGCGTCTGGTGCCGGACTACCCGATGGGCTGCAAGCGCATCCTGATTTCCAACGACTACTACCCGGCGCTGGCGCGGGACAATGTCGAGGTAGTGGACAGCGAAATCCAGGCCGTCACCGAGACCGGTGTGCGTACTGCCGATGGCCGTGAACGGGAGGTGGACGCGATCATCTACGGCACCGGATTCGCCGCCACCGAATTCCTTTCGCCGATGCACATCACCGGCCTCGGCGGGCGCGATCTGAACGCGGCCTGGAAGGAGGGTGCCGAGGCATATCTAGGTATCAGCGTCAGCGGTTTTCCCAACCTGTTTATCCTCTACGGGCCCAACACCAACCTGGGCCATAACTCGATCATCTACATGCTGGAAAGCCAGTTTGCCTATGTGCTGGGCTGCATAAAACACCTGCAGGGCCTGCGTTACATAAACCTGAAAGCCCAGGTGCAGACGCAGTTCAATCAGAAGTTGCAAAAGACCATCGACCAGTCGATCTGGCAGCAGGGCTGCACCAGTTGGTACAAGACCGCCAGCGGCAAAAACACCGTCAACTGGCCGGGCTTTACCTTTACCTATCGTCATTACACCCGCCGCCCGGAGCTTGCCCACTATGACTGCATTCGTTGAACCACCACGCCTGGGCCAGCGGATATTGGCTGCGGTATTGCGCAGCAGTCTGAAGCTGTTGTTTCGCGGGCTGATCCGCCCGCCCATGCCGATTGCCGGGCAACGCTGGATTCTCCGTGCCTTGACCGCTTCGACCCTGGTACCCCGTGGCGTACAACGGGAGGAAGGCAGCCTGGCCGGGATTGCCTGTGAATGGCAGCGCCCGGCCGAAAACAGCGAGCGAGTGATGCTCTATCTGCATGGCGGTGCTTACCTGATCGGCTCGCCGGCTACCCACCGGGCGATCACCAGCAATCTGGCCAAACGCGGCAAGCTGGCGGTCTGTGCGCTGGATTATCGACTGGCACCGGAGCATCCGTTTCCAGCGGGTTTGGAGGATGGGGTGGCGGCCTATGAAGCGCTGTTGGCCCAGGGTTATGGGGGCGAGCAGATCATCCTGGGGGGTGATTCGGCGGGCGGCAATCTGGCCCTGGGTCTGGCCCTGCGTGTGAAGCAGGCCGGGCTGCCGATGCCGGCGGCGCTGGTATGTTTTTCACCGCTGAGCGATGCCAGTCTCAGCCAGTTGCATAAGCCGCCTGCTGGCGATCCGTTGCTGAGCCTGGCGTGGATCGAGCAGGCCGGTTCGTTGTTCTGCCCGGCCCATATCGATCGTCGTGATCCGTTTTTGTCGCCGGTGTATGCCGATCTTGGCGGCTTGCCGCCGCTGCTGATTCAAGTGGGCGAAGACGAAGTGCTGCTTAACGACAGCCTGCGCCTGGCCGAGCGCGCCAAGGCGGCCGGGGTGGCGGTGCAGCTGCAGCGATACCCAGGCTGCTGGCATGTGTTCCAGGCCCATGCCGGGTTGCTGGATATCGCCGATCTGGCGATGGCGCGGGTGGCGGTATTTATTCAAGAGCAGTTCCCCAGGTCGGCAGCAACACCCTAACGAGGCGGCGATGGACAATATTCTGATTACCGGGGCGGCGTCGGGCATCGGTGCCGCCACGGCCCGGCTGTTTCACACCAAGGGTTGGAAGGTGGGCTTGCTGGATGTGAATGAGCAGGCCTTGGCGCAGTTGGCGGCCGAGTTGAATGGCGCCTGGTATGCGCGCCTGGATGTCACCGACGTCGACGCTGTGCAGCGTGTGCTCGGTGAGTTCTGCGCCCTGCATGGCGGGCAATTGCGCTTGCTGTTCAACTGCGCGGGGATTCTGCGCTTTGGCTTGTTCGAGCAGATCAGCCAGGCCGAACACGCGGCGATCCTCACTATCAATGTGCTGGGTTTGCTGAATATGACCTATGCGGCCTTTCCCTATCTCAAGGCCACCCCGAGTGCTCAGGTGATCAATATGGGCTCGGCTTCGGGGCTGTATGGCACCCCGCATATGGCCAGTTACTCGGCATCCAAGCTGGCGGTGCGCGGTTTGACCGAGGCGCTGGAGCTGGAGTGGCGCGATCATGGCATCCGGGTGGGCGATCTGATGCCGCCGTTTGTGCGCACGCCGATGGTGTCCAGCCAAGTTTTCGAGCCGCCGGCGTTGCGCCGTCTGGGGGTGAATCTGCAGGCTGAAGACGTGGCTCAAGCCTGCTGGCAACAAGCCCATGGCGCGGCGGTACATCGGCCGATCAGCCTGCAATTCAAGCTGCTGTATTGGCTGGGGCAGGTGTCACCGGGGTTTGTCACGCGCTGGCTGATGGGGGTTATCAGCCGGCCGTGAGGGGTTTGGCTGGCGCAAGATTCTGCGTCCCAGCCTGCGCTGGGACGACGGTGATAGCAGGAAAAAACTCCGTCATTCCAGCGCCGGCTGGAATCCAGAATTTCGCATGTCGCGGCACGCTCGACCAAGGCCGAATTTAAAACCTCCGGTCAAAATCTCTGTAAGCCAACCTGCACAATCGCCGTAATGGCACTACGCTCATCAAGGGTGCCTGTTCCGGGCTCCCGTCAGCAAACGCTCTATGTCGCAGCAAGCAAATGCATCAAGCCTCGGGCGGTGGGCCTTCGGGATCATCGTGACGTCAGCGCAGTCAGCTGGCAGCAGCAATGGGAAAGCGGTCAATCCATCCATCGCATGTGAGGGGGTCGCATCATGAGCACAGCAAGCGCAAACGACATCAGCAGTAACGTTCTACGCCGGATGAAAGAGGGCGGCTTCGATTTCGCCCGTATCCACCCCATCGAGTTCTACGCCATTTTTCCCGACGAGGAGCGGGCCCGTGAGGTGGCGAAAAAATTCCGCAGCGAAGTATTGAATGCCCAGGTGAGCGTGCGTGATGACGGTGCCTGGCATGTGTTGATCAGCAAGGTGATGTACGCCACCTACGACGGTATTGGTGCGTTCGAGCACGATCTGGAGTCCATGGTTGCGCCTTTGGGTGGCGTTCTCGATGGCTGGGGTGTTACGCAGGAACTCAAAGGGTTGCGGGTCTGACCCGGTATAAATCTGGTGCCAAACCTCGGACGCGCCGGCTGGCCTTAAGGCCCGCCGGCGCTCCGTAATGTTTTTCCAACGAGCTGCCCCATCCTCGGCACGGCGTTTGCCTCATGAGGTGCAAAAAAGAGGCGGTTCAGTAATGAGCGATATTCTGATACTCACCCATGTCGACTATTGCCCAGCCGGGCATCTGGCCCGTGTGCTGGACGAGCGACAAGTGGATTTCACCGTCTTGCGTGTCGACCTTGGCGAACTCGAAGGTTATGACCTCGACCAGCCCAAGGCCGTGGCCATCATGGGCGGACCCATGAGCGTCAACGACCCCTTGCCCTGGATTGGGGCGGAGATCGACGCGTTGCGGTATTTCATCGAGCGCGATATTCCCCTGCTGGGCCATTGCCTGGGCGGCCAGCTGCTGGCCAAGGCCCTTGGCGCGGCGGTGCATCGCATGCCGTACCGGGAAATCGGCTGGCAGCCGCTCTGGCACGCCAGCCAGGCCGAAGGCAATCCGTGGCTTGAGCACCTGCCAGATGAATTCCCCATCTACCAATGGCACGGCGATACCTTCGATATCCCCCCCGGCGCACAACGCCTGTTATCCAGTCCCTGGTGCCCGAACCAGGCGTTTTCCTGGGGCGACAAAGTGCTCGGCCTGCAAGGGCATCCAGAAATGACTGAAGAGCTGGTACGCCTGTGGCTGACCGACTGGGCCCATCTGCTGGATGAAACCCAACCGAGCCAGCAAGCCAAGAGCAAGATGCTTGATGACCTGCCCAGCAAGGTGGCAGCGCTCAATGAAGTGGCGGAGGGGTTTTATCGGCGGTGGTTGCAGTTGGCTTTTGCGTGAAGCTGATCGCGGCTAAAGCCGCTCCTACGGATTGCACAATCCGTAGGAGGCTTTAGCCGCGGTGCGTTAACCGCTGGCAAAAAAAGACCGCCTTGTGGGCGGTCGGGAGCGGGTGGCCGTAAGGGCTGTCGGCCAAGGAAAGGAGCAACATCGCAGGCCTTGTGGGCCGTGAGCTACAGCGTTGTGGCGAGGATTGCGGGAAGATCGCCGGCAACCTGATGGGCGCGATTATCTGGGGCACAAGCATTTTGTTGAAATCAAGCCTGACTATGCTGGTCATAGACAAACATGCACTACGGGCCCCTGGCCCGGCCCTGCCAGCCACTTGCCGTACAACGGGGCGCTGCCGCGAAGCGCGGCTCAGGGAATGCGCGATATTGGTGCGCAATAGTTGAGTCTTATTTGTAACCTATTGATAAATAACGAATAAGACGGATGGCTCGGGCTTTGCAGTGGCTATGCACGTCCGGGTGACAAGGAGTACGGCATGACCCGCACCTTTTATGACGAGATGTACCTGGCGAACGGCGAATGCCGCCCGCATTACCGGGAATTCGCCCGTTGGCTGGCGGATACCCCGGATGAATTACTGGCCCAGCGCCGCCGCGAAGCCGACCTGCTGTTTCACCGGGCCGGTATCACCTTCACCCTGTACGGCGACGACCAGGGCACCGAGCGCCTTATTCCCTTCGATATCATCCCGCGCAGCATCCCGGCCAGTGAGTGGCGGATTGTCGAGCGTGGCTGCATCCAGCGGGTGCAGGCATTGAACATGTTTCTCGCCGACCTCTATCACGACCAGCGCATCATCAAGGCCGGCATCATTCCGGCCGAACAGGTGCTGGCCAACGAGGGCTACCAACTGGCGATGCAGGGCCTGAACCTGCACCGCGATCTCTATGCGCATATCTCCGGGGTTGACCTGGTGCGTGATGGCGATGGCAGCTACTACGTGCTGGAAGACAACCTGCGTACCCCGAGCGGCGTGAGCTATATGCTCGAAGACCGCAAGATGATGATGCGCCTGTTCCCGGAGCTGTTTGCCGCCCAGCGCGTATTGCCCATCGACCACTACCCGAGCCTGCTGCTCGACACCCTGAAAAGTTCCAGCCCCCTGGATAACCCGACGGTGGTGGTGCTCACGCCCGGGCGTTACAACAGCGCCTATTTCGAACACGCCTTTCTGGCGCGGGAGATGGGGGTGGAACTGGTAGAGGGCGCCGACCTGTTCGTGCGCGACGACAAAGTGTTTATGCGCACCACCGCCGGTGCCAAGCCGGTGGATGTGATCTATCGCCGCCTCGACGATGCCTTCCTCGATCCCCTGGCGTTCAATCCCGATTCCATGCTCGGCGTGCCGGGCCTGCTCTCCACCTACCGCAGCGGCAATGTGGTGCTGGCCAACGCCGTGGGCACCGGGGTGGCGGACGACAAGTCGATCTACCCCTATGTCGGCGAGATGATCCGCTTCTACCTCGATGAAGAGCCGATCCTGAAAAACGTGCCGACCTTCCAGTGCCGCAAATCGGTGGAATTGCAGCATGTGCTGGCCAACCTGGAACACCTGGTGGTCAAGGAAACCCAGGGCTCCGGCGGCTACGGCATGCTGGTGGGGCCGGCGGCGAGCAAGGCGGAAATCGAAACCTTCCGGGCTCGCCTGATCGCCCGGCCCGAGGCCTATATCGCGCAACCGACCCTGTGCCTGTCGACCTGTCCGACCTTCGTGGAAAACGGCATCGCCCCGCGTCATATCGATTTGCGCCCCTTCGTGCTCTCCGGCAAAGACACCCGAGTGGTGCCAGGCGGCTTGACCCGCGTGGCGCTGCGAGAAGGGTCGCTGGTGGTGAACTCGTCGCAAGGCGGCGGCACCAAAGACACCTGGGTAGTGGAGGACTAATTATGCTGAGCCGCACTGCCTCTGACCTGTACTGGATGTCCCGTTACCTGGAGCGCGCCGAGAACCTGGCGCGCATGCTGGAAGTGAGTTATTCGCTGTCGCTGATGCCCCAGGACGGCCGTGGCAATGGCCTGGAAGAACTGGCGTTGCCGCTGTTGATCACCGGCACCCTGGATGAATACCTGGAGCGCCACGGCCCGCTGCACGCCGAGCGCATGCTGCACTTTTTTGCCCTGGATGCGGAAAACCCGGCGAGCATCTATTGCTGCCTGCAGGCGGCGCGCACCAACGCCCATGCGGTGCGCGGGCGGATCACCGCCGACATGTGGGAAAACATCAACGCCACCTGGCTGGAGATCCGCGGTATCGCCGAGCAGGGCCTGGGCCGCTATGGCATCAGCCGTTTCTGCGAATGGGCCAAGGAGCGCAACCACCTGTTCCGCGGCGCCACCTTCGGCACCATCATGCGTGGCGACCCGTACCGCTTTATTCGCCTGGGTACCTTTATCGAACGGGCGGACAACACCCTGCGCCTGCTCGACGCCCGCTACGAAATGCTCGGCGAAGACATCGACGAAAACGATGGTCGCCCGGCGCGCAGTTATTACCAGTGGACCGCCTTGCTGCGGGCGCTGTCGTCATTCGAGGCCTTTGCCGAGATCTACCGTGGCTCGCCCAACACCCGCAAGGTGGCTGAACTGTTGTTGCTGCGCGCTGAAGTGCCGCGCTCGCTGCGCTCGTGCATGGACGAACTGAACCTGATGCTCTCCAGCCTGCCGGGTGATAACGGTCGTCCGGCCCAGCGCCTGGCTGCCGAGCTGGAAGCGCGCCTGCGCTATACCAGTATCAATGAAGTACTCGATGAGGGCCTGCATGGCTGGCTCACCGATTTCATCCTGCTGGTACGCCAGCTAGGCCAAGCCATTCAAACGTCTTACCTGGAGGTCGCATGAGACTCTCAATCAGCCATGACACCACCTATCACTACGAAGATCAGGTGCGTAACAGCATCCAGTACCTGCGCATGACCCCGCACGACAGCGAGCGTCAGCAGGTGATCAGTTGGGAGCTCAACCTGCCTCGCCCGGTGCGCGCCCAGGTCGATCCGTACGGCAATATCCTGCATGTGCTGACGTTGGACGAGCCACACGAAAGCATCATTCTCGGTGCCCGTGGTCAGGTGGAAATCGACGAGCAACGCGAGTGCGAGCACGAAGACCAGTCGCCGCTGCCGTTCCTGCGCACCACCCGTTTGACCGAGGCCGACCAGGCGCTGCGTGAGTTCGCGCAAAGCGAATGCGCCAGCCGCCGTGATCGCTCGTGCATGATCGATTTGATGAACCGTCTCAACGCCCATATTCGCTATCAACCCGACGTCACCGACGTGAAGACCAGCGCCGCCGAAGCCTTCGCCAGTGGCAAGGGCGTGTGCCAGGACCAGACTCACGCCTTTATCGCCTGCGCGCGCAGCCTTGGTGTGCCGGCGCGTTATGTGTCGGGCTACCTGTACACCGACAGCAGCGATCACCTGGCCAGTCACGCCTGGGCCGAAGCCTGGCTGGACGGTGCCTGGTACAGCTTTGATGTGACCAACTGCCTGACCCGCGCCGAGCGTCATCTGAAGCTGGCGGTCGGCCTGGACTACCTGGACGCCTGCCCGGTGCGCGGCATGCGCCGTGGTGGTGGGGTAGAGCAGATGCACGCGCATGTAGAAGTCTCGCCCACCCGTGTTCAGGTGCAACAACAGTAAAACCAAACCGTGGTTAACATGGTCAACACCCTAACGCCCGAACCGGCCTGCGCTGGTTCGGGCGTCCTTGTCTCTGTGGATTGGATGCCAACATGACTTATTGCGTAGCACTGAACCTGGCCGACGGCCTGGTGTTTGTCTCTGACTCGCGGACCAATGCCGGGGTCGACCATATCGCCACCTTTCGCAAACTGCATGTGTTTGCCGTGCCTGGCGAGCGCCTGATCGTGCTGCAAACCGCCGGCAACCTGGCCACCTCGCAGGCGGTGATCAACCTGTTGCGCACGCGCTTGAGCCATGACGGTGTGCACTTGAATAACGTGGTCAATCTGTACAACGCGACCACCTTGGTGGGCGACACCATGCGCGAAGTGATGGCCCGCGATGCCAACTCGCCGATGGCGGCGGGGGTGGATCTGAGTTGTTCGTTTCTGGTGGGTGGGCAGATCGCCGGGCAGGAGCCGGAGCTGTACAACATCTACCCGCTGGGTAACTTCATTGCGGCCACGGATGACACGCCGTATTTCCAGATTGGTGAAAGCAAGTACGGCAAGCCGATTCTGGATCGGGCGCTGAATTACCACACTGATCTGGACAAGGCATTGCGCTGTGCGTTGGTGTCGTTTGATTCGACTATCCGCAGTAATTTGTCGGTGGGGTTTCCGTTGGATGTGGTGGTGTATAAGGCCAATAGTTTGCAGGTGCCGGCGGGGTTTCGGGTGCTGGAGAATGATCCGTACTTTGAGGGGGTACGGCAGCAGTGGTCGGTGGGGCTGAGTCAGTTGTTGGATGAGTTGCCGGTGTTGCCGGCGGAGTATTCGGCTTAGGGCAAATATCCGCTTGCGGATATCAAAAATTTTAGCCCTCCCTGTGGGAGGCTTCGGCCTCGATTCCGGCAAAGGCATTTGTTAAGAAAAACCACACCCTCGTAGATGGGGGGCACCGAAGGGGCTGCCCTATATGCGACGACGGCGTTGGAAACTTTACCCGCTTGCCGGCGACTTAAAGCCGGGCGTTGTGGCTGCGGATCAAGGTGGTGCCGTCGCCTTGCGGTTCGAGCCTGATCGGCAGCACCTTGGGCAGCGCCTTGACCAGGTTGGCGATGTCACGGGTGCTGTAGATGCCCCCGATGCGGATATCGGCGGTGTTCTGGTCGGCGAGCAGCAGCGGCTCGTCAAGGTAGCGGTTGAGCATCGGTACCGCTTCGCCGAGGGTGATGTTGTTGAGGATCAGCTTGCCTTCACGCCAGGCCAGGGCGGTTTGCGTGTCCACCGACACCACCTTGGGCTTTAGGTCGCCGGACTTGAAGCTGGCCTGCATATTCGGCGTCAGGGTGCTGTCGTTGCCCTGGCGTTCGCTCTGCACCCGCACCGAGCCTTCGGTGACGGTGACCACCACGTTGTCCTGGTATTTCCACACATTGAAGCGGGTGCCGGTCACGGTGATCGAGCCGTCGCCGGCGCTGACCACAAAGGGATGGGCGCTGTCGTGGCTGACATGGAAGTAGGCTTCGCCGGTATTCAGGCTGACGCTGCGTTGATCGCGGTAGTTGCTGAAGCTGATATCGCTGTTGCTGTTCAGCTCGACTTCGCTGCCGTCACCCAGGGTGATGCGGCTGATGTTGTGAGCGGTTTCGAAATGTTCGTAAGAGTTGGGCAGCCAGCCCAGCATCCAGCCGGTATAGGCGGCCAGGGGCAGGGCCAGAAGGGTCAGGGCGATGGCTCGGGCTTGTGGCCGCCAGCTGCGGCGGCGCTGGCGCACGGGTAGAACAGGGGGTAGGGGTGCCTGGCGCAGCGGCGGACGTGACGGCGTGGCGCTGCTCGGCAGGTGTTCGCTGAGCTCCCAGATCTCCAGCATGGCGTCGTATTCGGCGGCGTGGCGGGGGTGTTCCGCCAGCCACAGGATAAATTGCGCGCGCTCTTCCTCGCTGCAGTCTGCCGCATGCATGCGCATGCACCAGTGTGCGGCCACCTCAGCCAGGGGCTCGTCGTTGGCAGGGGAAGGGGCGTTGTTCATCAGGGAATACCGGTTACCTGGTACTGAAGCGCGGGAGACTACGTGGCTTTCAATTGAGAATAAATCTTGATAATGGCGATTATAAAATGAATAATTTCCTACTGCCAGTATGGCGGCCTGGGCCCAAAACCATGTCGCAGTGTTCGCCGTCACGTCTGGGGCTGGGGGTTGTTTTGGAGATTTACTATCGGGAGCTGGTGCGCTTTCTAAGCGCCAAGCTGGGGGACCGACAGGTGGCAGCGGATGTCGCCCACGACGCGTATTTGCGCGTCATGGAACGAGCCAGTCAAGCGCAGATCGATTCGCCCCGCGCCTTTCTGTACCGCACGGCACTTAATCTGGTGGTCGACGAGCACCGCCGCAACAACCTGCGTCGCAGCGAAAACCTCGACGTGCTGGACCAGGACGAACAGTTTTTCTCTCCCTCGCCACACCGCTCCCTGGCCCAGGCGCAACGCCTGCAATTGCTGCAGCGCGCCCTCGATGAACTGCCGACGCTGTGCCGCGATGCCTTTTTGCTGCGCAAACTCGAAGGCCTGCGTCACGACGAAATCGCCGCGCGCCTGAGCATTTCCCAGAGCCTGGTGGAAAAACATATCGTCAACGCCATGAAGCATTGCCGCCTGCGCATGCGCGAATGGGATGCCGAGTAAGCTTCCGTCAGCGTTTTCAGGTCTGGCCAATCGAGGCTGAATTGGCATGCCGCCCACCTCTCCCAGCACAATCGTCTATCTGCGTGGCAGAGGTGGGCGGCCTATGCCCGGCTGTTCCACCACGGCCGCCACTGTTGGTCAGCGCCCGCTGAAGCGGGTTCAGGAAGCGCGGGCCAGTTGCCGGCGGCGTGCTTCTTCACGTACCGCCGGAATAATCCAGCGGCCGTAGTCGACCGTGTCATACAGCGGGTCGTAGCCACGGTTGAGAAAGGTGGTCACCCCCAGATCGACATAATCCAGCAAGGCCTCGGCCACCGTTTCCGGGGTGCCGACCAACGCCGTGGTATCGCCATAGGCACCCACTGCGGTGGCCGTCGGCATCCATAGCGCACGGTCATGTCGATCGCCGGCTGCGGCGGCTGCCAGCAGGCGTTCGGAGCCGGTGCCTTTGAGGCGTTTGGACCATGGACTGCCTTCGGCGAACTGCGGGTTCTGTTTGATCTGCGCGAGGATCTGATAGGCCCGTTCCCAGGCCAGCTCTTCGGTGGCGCCGAGAATCAGCCGCACCGACAGACTCACCCGTGGCGACGTCACCCCAGCGGCCTGCGCGGCCGCCCGCAACTTGGCGATCTGTTCAGCGACACCGGTCAAGGGTTCGCCCCACAGCGCATACAAATCCGCGTGTTTTACCGCGATCTCATAAGCGATATCGGAAGAACCACCAAAGGAAATTGGAATCGGCCCAGCCGGCTTTACCGGCGAAAACGCGCCCTTGATCTGGAAATACTTACCGTCGAAATCAAACGGCTGTTCCTCGGCCCAGGTGCGGCGAACGATTTCCAGGTATTCGTCGGTACGTTTGTAGCGCTCGGTTTTATCCAGCAGAAAATCACCTTCGCCAGGCTCTGCGGTAATCCCGGTAATAGCGTGCAAGCGAATGCGCCCGCCGCCGGTGGTGTGGTCCAGGGTGGCGAAGGCGCGGGCGGCGACGGTGGGTGAGGTCAACGCCGGGCGGTGGGCGACCATAAAGCCCAGGCGTTCGGTTTGCGCGGCGGCGAAGGCGGCGATCTGCAGGCTGTCGGCACCGCCTGGGCCGCTGGCGATCAGAACGCGGTCGAAGCCGGCCTGTTCATGGGCGCGGGCGTGGTGGCGCAGGTAGTCGAGATCGAAGCTGGCGCTACGCGGCCCTTTGCTCTCGGACCATTGGCTGGGAAACACCATGCCGACAAATTCAATGGACATAAAAAACTCCTCAGGCACCGTTGACCGAATGCAACGCCACTGGCGGGTTGGCACCACGGCTCAGCGCGGCACGTTCGCTGCGAAAGTGCGGCAGGATGTGCTCGCCCAGGCGGTAGGTTTCTTCCAGGTGCGGGTAACCGGCGAGGAAGAACAGGTCGATGCCCACTGCGTTGTACTCGCGGATCCGCGCCACCACGTTGTCATAGCTGCCCACCAGCGCCACGCCGGGCGGCAGGCCGATATAGCCGAAGCCGGACCAGACATTGGGGTAGATAAAAAAGTCGTCGTAGGCCTGGGTTTCGCCTTTTTCCGCGTACTCGTGTTCGAAGCTCAGCTTGCGCGCCGAACGCAGTCCGGCGTGGGCGGCCAGGGCCTTGACCACGCCCTTGGCCAGGCCTTCGTCGAAGAAGCGTTTGGCCTCGGCGCGGGCTTCTTCCTCGGTGGGGCGGGTGATCACGTCAATAGACAAGCCGAAGCGAATGCTGTGGTTGCCGTACTTCTGTGCGCGGGCGCGCACGTCGTCGATCAAGGCGCGGATATCTTCCGGGCGCTCGGCACGCATCAGGTAGTAATCGGCATGTTTGGCCGCCAGCTCGCGTGCGGCTTCCGATGAGCCTGCGGTGCAAATCAACGGCAGCTCGGCTTTCTTCTGCGGCCCCCGCAGACCACCACCTTCGGCTTGGTAGTACTTGCCGTGGTAGTGGAAGTTTTCGTTGTGCCAGTAACCTTTCACCACGTCGAGGAATTCGCTGGCGCGCAGGTAGCGGTCGTCGTGTTCGGTGAAGTCGCCGACCTGACGCTGGATCACTTCCGAACCGCCGTTGATGATGTTCCACACCAGGCGATTGCGGGAGGCGCGCTGGTAGGTGGCGGCCATTTGTGCGGCGGCGAAAGGCGAGAAGTGAAAGGGCTGAAAGGCGGTGACGAATTTCAGCTTGCGGGTTTCGCGGACCAGCAGCGAACACACCGTCCACGGCTCTTCGCCGCCCGGCGCGTTGACCATCAACACTCCGCCAAAGCGGTTGATCTCGGCGGCACGGGCAATCTGCGCCAGGTAGTCGATATAGGTGAAGTCGTCTTCCGCGTCGAAGGTCGACACGGCGCCGGTGCTATTGGGGTTGTTCGACCAGTCACCGCGGTTGCGCGGGTCGCCAGGGAGGAACTGGGTTTCGCCATGCAGCGGCAGGCGGGTGAAAAATTCGATGCTCATGGGGCAGACCTCAACAAAGGATGCAGCGGGGTGCGCTGTGCGCACCCGTCGAAATCACAGGGCTTTCACCCGGCTCAAGGGTTGGCGCTGACCTGGCCTTTGAGGCTTGGCCAGTAGTCTTCCAGATGCAGATCGATCAGTGCCTGGTTGGTAAAGCGGGTGGCGAAGGATTGGCTGAGGTCCACTTCTTCGCGAATCAGCTTGTTCTCGTAGGCATAGTGCGACAGGGCCTGGTAATGGGCTTTGAGCCGATCATTGCTTTTCGGTGCCCAGCGTTCTTTCCAGCTCACCGGGTCACCCTCGTCATCGCGGCGCAACACGCTTTCGGCGGTGCCGGCTTTGGAGGACAGCAGGTAGTAGGCGTCGCGATTCTGTTCCTGGGAAATCCACCAGGCGGCCTTGACCCAGGCGGTGGCGAGCAACTGGGTGATATCCGGGTAACGCTGGATAAAGTCGTCGGTGCCCCACAGGTCTGAAACCAGGCGCCAGGAGTTGTCACCCTGTTTGGTCGACCAGATGATCTTGCCGACGCCTTTGTCTTCCAGGGCATAGGCTTCGTTCAGCAGCACGGCGGCATCCACCTTGCCGGCCGACACGGCAGCGGCACCCACTTGCGGGTTGAGGTTGGCGATTTTGAAGTCGCTCAGGTTGAGGTTCTTGCTGGCGAGAAAGTTGGTGAAGGCAAACTCCCAAGGCCGGCCGCGGTGCAAGGCCACGCGCTTGCCTTTGAGGTCTTCGATGCTTGTTGCCGTGGAGCCTGCGGGCACCACCAGGTAGACATTGTTGCCGCTGCCACCCGGCACGATCAGTTTGCCCGGTACGCCGCCCGCGCCGCCGATAACCGAGGGCAGGTCGCCACGCACGGCAAAGTCGATGCTGTTATTGGTAAAGCCTTCGTTGATCTGCGGACCGGCACCGGCGTGGGGCAGGGCGATCCACTCGAGTTGCACGCCTTGCTTGGCCAGTTCCTGCTGCAACCAGCCTTCTTCAATCACTCGGCCGGCAATGCCGCCGAAGGTAGGTTTGCCACCCTGGGTAAAAGCCACGATGGCAATCTTCACCGAGCTGGGTTTTTCTGCTGCCGGCACCCCCAGGCTGACGGCCAGGGTCGCCAGCGCTGCCAGGGTGTTACGCCACAATCTGTTCATCTCGCTCTCCTTGAGGCGGAACATCCGCGTTTGTCAGGCAGAGAGCAGAATGCATGCCAGGCGTTGAAAGCCCCGTATTGCCTGGCTTTGCCGTGGTTATGCGGTGGTTTTGGCCAGTGGCGGCCCATGGGTTGATGCTGTTGCCAGCGCAACCACTGCTGACCCATTGCTGCTCCAGCAGCAATGCATCGCTCATAGATGTAAATCGAATATATAAAGATGAATTAATAATTTTTTTATCTATGCTGCCTTCGTGCATGATGGCTGCCAGCGCCCCTTGCCTGCCAGGTATGCACTATGTCGTTGCTCACCCATCCCAATGCCCGTGAACTGACCAAGTCGGTGCGTGCCACCGTGTTGGTTTTCAAAGACCCCCGCTCACAAGAACTGCTGAGTCGTATCGAACGTCTGGCCCCCAGCGAAGCCAATGCGCTGATCATTGGCGAGACCGGTACGGGCAAGGAGTTGGTGGCGCGGCATATCCATAACCTCAGCAATCGCAGCAAGGAACCCTTTGTTGCGGTGAACTGCGGCGCCTTCGCCGAGACCCTGGTGGAGAGCGAGCTGTTTGGCCATGAAAAAGGCGCGTTTACCGGTGCCACCAGCAGCAAGGCCGGCTGGTTCGAAGCGGCAAAGGGCGGCACCCTGTTTCTCGATGAAATCGGCGATCTGCCGCTGAATATGCAGGTGAAGTTGCTGCGCGTGCTGCAGGAGCGCGAAGTGGTGCGCCTGGGTTCACGCACGCCGATTCCGATCAATGTGCGTCTGGTGGCGGCGACCAACGTCAACCTGGCGGATGCCGTGGTGGCCGGACATTTCCGTGAAGACCTGTTCTACCGTCTGCACGTCGCCACCATCCGCCTGCCGCCGCTGCGCGAGCGCCCGGGCGACATCATGCCGCTGGCCGAATTTTTTATGGAAGAACACTGCCAGCGCCTAGGCTACAAACGCGCCAGCCTGAGCGTCGAGGCCGAACACAAACTGCTAAACCACAGCTGGCCGGGCAATATCCGCGAACTGGAAAACGCCATTCACCACGCCTTGCTGGTGTGCCGCAACGAGCGGGTGCAGCCCAACGATCTGCACCTGGTGGATATGCGTGCGACCGGTGTGCGCCACGAGGCACCAGCGACTCACGCCATTAGCCACAGCCCGGTGCCTGCGGTGGCTGGCCCGGCAGACCTGGAGGCTGCGTTGACCGCGCTGTTCGAACAGAATCTGCCGGACCTGTACGAGCACATCGAGGAAACGGTATTTCGCACCGCCTACCGCTTCTGCCACGGCAACCAGCTGCAGACCGGTCGGTTGCTGAATATCAGCCGCAATATCGTCCGCGCGCGCCTGGAAAAGATCGGCGAGATCGCCCCCTCGGCACCGCGGGTCGGCAGCCTGGGCTAAGCCTCGGGCTCAAGCTCCGGCAGGCCGAAGAATGCCCGCGCGCATGCGGTGGTGTGGGCGGCCAGCTGTTCGGCGCTTTCCTCGCGGTGCTTGGCCACTTCGTTGAGCACTTCCAGCAGATACGCCGGCTCATTGCGCCCATTCTTCGGCTTGGGCCGCAAGGTACGTGGCAGCAGGTAGGGCGCATCGCTTTCCAGCATCAGCCGGCCCGGCGGGATTTCCTTCACCAGCGGATGCAGGTGGGTGCCGCGGCGCTCATCGCAGATCCAGCCAGTGATGCCGATGTGCAGGTCCTGATCCAGATAACTGAATAGCGCGCGTTTTTCTCCAGTGAAGCAATGCACCACGGCGGCCGGCAAACGGTCGCGGTAGTCGCGCAGTATCTCCAGCAGGCGCTGGTTGGCGTCGCGCTCATGAAGAAACACCGGCATCTGCAGTTCCACCGCCAGGGCCAACTGTTCCTCCAGGGCTTTCTCCTGCTGCGGGCGCGGCGAGAAATCGCGGTTGAAGTCCAGCCCGCATTCCCCTACGGCACGCACCTGTGCCTCCTGCAATAACCCGCGCAATTGTGTGGCGCTGCTACTGTTCCAACTGCTGGCATCGTGCGGGTGAACGCCGGCGGTACTGAACAGGCGATTGCCGTACTCATCGGTTTGCCGACACAACGCCAGAGCTTTTTCGCTGCCTGCCAGGCTGGTGCCGGTCAGTAGCAGTTGGCAGACGCCGGCCTCATAGGCGCGAGCGAGCACTGCTTCATAGTTCTGGGCGAAGCTGTCGTGGGTCAGATTGACGCCAATGTCGATGAGTTGCATGGTGCTACCTCACTGCGAAGCGGTGCAGCTTAGCATCTGCGTCGGCATATCTATAAAGTCATAAAATACAGCTGGTTATGCGGTGTTGTTAAAGCGGTTGCACACTTTGTCTGGCATCCCGCTGCCAGCTGTGCGACCCTCCGCGCCCTTTTTGCCGGGGAACTAGTCCCTGAGCCCGCCACTTTGAGGCGATCAGAATTTTACGGCGACCGCCCAGCGCCTCTGGCCCGGCGCCTGGAGATTGAATGACGCGAGCCTTGCTGCTTCTACTCTGCCTGGTGTTGCTGCCGTTGCCGGCGGCTGCGCGTCTGGCCGGGCCGCAGGAAGGCTGGCAGCACCCGAGCGAGGTGCGCGACCTCGGCAAGATCCGCAGCAGCGGGGTGCTGCGGGTATTGGTCAACCAGAGCCGCAACAGCTCGGGAGAAGTCAAAGGCCAGGCCATTGGCCTCGAATACCACCGCCTCAAAGCCTTCGAGCAATACCTCAATCGCAACGCCCATGATGGTCGTCCGCTGACCCTGAAGATCATCCCTAAAGCCAAAGACCAATTGCTCGCCGCCCTGCAGCGCGGCGAGGGCGATCTGGTGGTGCCCGGTGAGCTGCTCAATGCCCGCAGTGGCCAGGATGTCAGCCCCAGCATGGCCATTCGCGCCCATGTGCCGCTGGTGCTGGTTGGCCGCCAGGGCAATAAGCGCTACCAGCGCATCGAACAGCTGGCTGGCCGTAGCCTGGCCTTGCCGGCGGGCAGCGCCGCGGCGGAGGCCCTGGAAGAGATCAACCAGCATCTGGCTCTGCGCAAGCTGCCGCCCATCAGCATCGAGTGGGTCGACCCGACGCTGGCCGTGGAAGACGTGCTGGAAATGGTCGAGGCCGGCATCTTTCCCTATACCGCGGTGGAACTGCCGATTGCCGAGCGTTGGAGCAAGGTCATGCCCAATCTGCGCATCGAGCGGCAACTGGTGCTGAGCGAGCAGGGCGATATCAACTGGTTCGTGCGCCCCGATGCGCCAATGCTGCGCGCCGCCATCGACCGCTTTCTAACCGGCTACAGCAGCCCCACCGACCAGGACGTGGCGTTCCAGCGCATCTACCGGCGCCTGTACAAAGTGCATTACCCGCTGGCCCGGGGTGATCGGCAGCGCCTGGAAAAAGTCCGTCCGGTGCTGCAGCGCTATGGCGACGAACAGCATATCGACTGGCTGGCGTTGGCCGCCCTGGCGTTCAAAGAGTCCACCCTCAATCCGGCGGCCCGCGGTAGCGGTGGTGCCACCGGCCTGATGCAGATCACTCCGGCCGCCGCCCGCAGCGTCGGAGTCAGCGATGTAAAAGGCCTGGAAGGCAATGTGCAGGCCAGCGCCAAGTACCTGGCCCGGATCCGCCGCAACTTCTTCAATAGCGCGCAAATCAACGAGCGCGAGCGCATGGCTTTTGTCCTGGCCGCCTATAACCTGGGCCCGCAACGGGTGCAGGGCTTTCGCGCCGAAGCGCGGCGGCGTGGCCTGAATCCCAACCAATGGTTCTTTCAGGTCGAACGTATCGCCATGGAACAGGTGGGAATGGGCGTCGTCAGCTACGTTAATGCGGTGAACAAGTACTACCTGGCCTACGACCGGGAGCGTGCGCAGTTGGTGCCGAAGAACAACGTAGCCAGTTCCAAGAAGTGATGGGGTCGTTAGTGATCTAATAAATCGATATGTATTAGCCGAAAATGCCGCTTTTAGTATCGAATTGATTATTTAAACTACGCCCACCAACACCTATCAAGCCTCCACACAAGGAACGCACCATGAACAAGCTGATCAACACCGTACTCGCTACCCGCGCCGGCTTCGGCATCACCATTCTGCGCGTGATCACCGGTCTGACCTTCGCCTCCCACGGCTCGCAAAAACTCTTCGGCCTGTTTGGCGGCTACGGCCTCGAAGGCACCGGTCAATGGATGGCCAGCATCGGCATCACCCCTGGCTACCTGATGGCCCTGCTGGCCGGCAGCGCCGAATTCTTTGGCGGTCTGGCCCTGGTGATCGGCCTGCTGGTGCGCCCGGCTGCGGCGTCGCTGATCGTGGCCATGCTGGTGGCGATCTTCGCCGTGCATATCGGCAACGGCTTCTTTATGGCCACCAACGGCTTTGAATACGCCCTGATCCTGGCCACCATCAGCGCCGCGCTGCTGGTTGAAGGTGCCGGCAAGTTCTCCCTGGATCGCAAGATCGCTGGTTGATCGAACGGCAATGAACAAGCCCCGCCTAGTGCGGGGCTTTTTTGTGCGTGCGGTAATACCGACGTTAAGGGTTGCTGGCAGACAACGGCACCGCCGCATCCAGCCGCAGCCGTTCGTTTTCGTTGAATTGCTCGTTGGCCAGCTGCTGGATGGCGGCTTGTTTATCGCTGTCGCTCAGGCCTTTCTGGCTTTCGATCTGCGCTTTGCCGGCGGCGAAGGTGGCGATCCGTTGTTTCCAGCCAGCACGCTGCTGGTCCAAGGCTTCCAGGCGGCTGGTGGCTTCGCCACCGACCAGTTGCTGACGCAGGGCGCGCACCTGTTCGGCGCTGGCACCTTGGGCACGCAACTGTTCGGTTTGCGTGTGCAGTTCGTTCTGCAATTGCGGCAGCACCGCTTCCTGCAGTTCTTCCGGCAGGCTGGCGCGCAGTTGGTCCATGGCTGCGCCCTTGGCGGCGGCGTCCAGCTTGTTGTCGTGCTGGATGGCCAGACGCTGCAGGGTGAATTGGTTGTAAGCCTCTTCGCCGGCAAAGAAGGCTTGGTGTGCCTCGGCGCTGAACAGCCGGGCGCGCAGCGCTTGCACGGCGCTTTCGCGTTGGCGCAGGGCGTCGAGGTCGGCCATTTGCGGCAAGTCGCGCTCCAGCTGCACCAGGTCGCGCTTGTACTCGAGGTATTGGTTCAGCAGACCTTGTGCCTGTTCCTGGGCCGGTTGCGGCAGTTGGCTGGCAATGTAGGCGCGCAGGCGTTTGACGCTGTCTTTCAGTGACTCCTCACCGTAGGAGCTGAGGAAGTAATCGAAGATATGGCGAATGTCCGGGGTGATCAGCAGGTTGCCCGCACCGTCCACCTGAAAGCTGCCATCCACTTGGGTGCCTTTGAAGGAGGGCGGCAGTGGCGCGAGGGTGGCGGGCAGGGCGGCGATCTGGGGATTGACCAGGTCTGTCGCCGGCTTGCTGGCAGCGACCGGCGTGGCAGATTTCGGCGCACTGGCCAGCGGGCGCTCGGCGTTATTGTCCAGCGGTTGCAGGTAGAGCATCACCGCCACGCAGACGGCAAAGGAAACGGGCAGCAACAGCAGCAGTTTTTTCATCGGATGTGCGCTCCAGCCAGAGGGCCAGGTGACCGGGCCCAGAGCGGGCCCGGCCGTTGCCAAGGGAATTACAGGCCGACGTTTTTCAAGCGGTTGGCTTGCTGGCGATACACGGTGACAGGGTCGGTCTCGAACAGGCTGGTGAGGCCAAAGGTCTGGTTGACCTCATCAAGGTGATTCATCCGGTAGTCATCGCGAATTACCTGGCCGAGGTGGGAGCTGCATTTGCCCACCAGGCCGTCGTTGGCGGTGCTGCCAAAGGTCAGGGACGAGGCACCGAGCAGCAGGTCGCTCGGGTCCAGGGCGTTGGTCAGCGGGCTGGTGCCACCCCAGGAGTAGTAACGCACGCCGTTGACACTGTAGGCACCTTCTCCGCAGGCACTGGTGGGAATGCCTTGTGGGTACTTGGCGTTGAACACCGCCGCGCCCGCCGTGTTCAGCGACTGCAGTGCGCCCAGGGCGTTCTGCGGCGTGGTGCTGGAGCTGGCGGAGAGGAAATTGATCAATGCGCCCAGGCCGTTGACGATGCCGGCAACGATGCTTTCACCCGCCGAACCCGGCGGGATCTGGCGCAGGAAGTCGGCAGTGGCCGAGCCCTTGTGCGGCGCGCCCACGCTGGTGGCCGAAGCAACCAGATCGGGGCGTACGGCAGCCACATAACGGATGGTCGGGCCGCCATGGCTGTGGCCAATCAGATTGACCTTGGGTTTGCCGCTGATGGCGACGATTTCTTCCACCTGGGCCAGCAATTGCTCACCGCGTTTTTCCGAGGTGTCGAGCTGGCTGACTTCGGTGATGTACACCTTGGCACCGTCGCTACGCAGTGCCGAGGGAAT
Organism: Pseudomonas sp. TE3786; assembly: GCF_054057335.1. Classification (NCBI taxonomy): domain Bacteria; kingdom Pseudomonadati; phylum Pseudomonadota; class Gammaproteobacteria; order Pseudomonadales; family Pseudomonadaceae; genus Pseudomonas; species Pseudomonas sp. TE3786. The sequence continues at coordinate 13,054 of NZ_JBSRZF010000024.1, read as the reverse complement.
GCCATACCAGTAATCCACGCCAAGAATGCTGTCGAAGCCAAGCATGCCGTGGGCCAGTACCACCGGGTATTTGGTCTGGGTGTAGCCGGTGGAACCGAACAAGCCAGCATCCGCCTGATTGGAAATCAGCAAACCGGAGGCAAGGCAGAGGGCGAGCAGAGTTTTATTGTTGTTCATATGCGCTCTCGCAAGGGATGAATAAGGCAGTTGTCGCCATCCAGGGCAAGCCCCCACGCCCATCCAGGGCGCGTACATCAGCCAGAGCGGTAGTACAGGATTCATGCCACTACAAGCGCAACGCCGGGGGTAGCTCTAGGTCGGTGTTTTTCTGCATGCGCGCGGTTTTTGTCCGACAATTTTCCCTGTTTCCCCTGTTACTGGCTGAAACGACCCCTGCTGCGGATGGCCACTTTTGCCTGGCATAAAGGGTGCCTTGCTGGCACCAGGGCAGCCGGGATATTTCCAGATAACGTACCGGACCTAACCTAAGGATGGGTTGGCACCCTCAGCCATAGCGGGCAAGCCCCAGGGTTGACAGCCTGGCGCCGGCTTCCCTAGGATTGCCGCCAGCGCCGATTTAAACAGCTACTTGCGGGGCGCTCAGCGAAGACAGCTGCACCTGAACAGGGGCCTGCTTCGAAATACCGCTAAAGCGCTGGTTCGGTGCCGCCTCTCACCGCTTCCTGCGAAGCTTTTGAGGCGAGAGACCCGTACATGAATGCCCCTACAGTACTCAATGCCCCCAACTCCCTGGCCCTTGCGCCAACACCTGCTGTTGCTCCGTTGAATCTTCGTCCTTTGCTGCGCCTGGCCCCCATCACCAGCGGCCTGGCCTTGCGCAACCCGAAAATCCTCCTCGGCGGTCACCATCAACCGACTCTGCTGCGCTACCTCGAAGGCTGGCCCAAGCGTTGGGGCGGGCCGCGTACCTTGCAGATCCAGTTCGTCGGCGACAATGAATCGCTGCAGCGCTTTGCCCGCGACAGTTTCGACCTGGCGGTGGTGCAGGCACCGAGCGCCGCAAACCTCGAAAGCTGTGTGAGGGAGTTGGTGCGCGTGGCGCGCCAGGGCCTGATTACTCGCCGCTGACAGCATCGCGGCTAAAAATCCGTAGGAGCGGCTTCAGCCGCGATCCCCGCGCAAAGGGGCGCTCTCCCTGACCGAATACGTCAACCGCCCTTGAGCACTTGCGTCATTGAGCCCTGCGCTGAGCGGTGCCTACCCTGCGGAACAATAAATTCGCAGGGAGCCACCCGATGCAACGCATTCATTTCGAGACCGAACACAACCTGTTTCGCGAGGCGTTTCGCGCCTTTTTGCAGAAGGAAGTGGTGCCCCATCAGGATGCCTGGGAAGAGGCCGGGGTGGTCAGCCGGGAAGTGTGGCTGAAGGCCGGCGAAATGGGTTTTCTGCTGCCCTGGGCCGACGAGGAATACGGTGGCAGTGGCCTGAAGGATTTCCGCTACGAGCAGATCATGTGCGAGGAACTGGCCAATATTAACGAGGCCGGTTTTATGCTGCCGCTGCACTCGGCGCTGTGCGGTCCCTATATCGCCGATTACGGCAATGCCGAACAGAAAGCGCGGTTTCTGCCGGGCATCATTCGTGGCGAGTGCATCCTCGCCGTGGCCATGACCGAACCCAGCGCCGGCTCTGACCTGGCGGGCATGCGAACCACCGCGGTCGACAAGGGCGATCACTACGAACTCAACGGCTCCAAAGTGTTTATCTCCAACGGCCTGCTGGCCGATCTGGTGATTGTCGCGGCCAAGACCGATCCAGCCAATAAACATGCCATGGGCCTGTTTCTGGTGGAGCGCGGCATGGAAGGTTTCGAGCGCGGGCGCAACCTGAAAAAGCTCGGCATGAAGAGCCAGGACACCGCCGAGCTGTTCTTCAATAACGTCAAAGTGCCCAAGGAAAACCTGCTGGGCGACGCCAAGGGCGGCTTCTTCTATTTGATGAATATGCTCGCCCAGGAACGCCTGACCAACGCTTGCGGCGCAGTTGGCGGCGCGGAGGCGGCGTTGCAGGTGACCATCGACTACGTCAAAGAGCGCAAGGCCTTCGATCGGCCGATTTCGCACTTCCAGAACACCCGCTTCAAACTCGCCGAAATGCGCACCCAGGTGGACGTCGCGCAGGTGTTTGTCGATCGCTGCGTGATGGACCACAACCAGAAAAAACTTACCCCGGAAGTGGCGGCCGAGGCCAAACTCTTTACCACTGAACTGCTTGGCAAGGTGGTCGACGAAGGCGTGCAGCTGCATGGCGGCTGGGGTTATATGTGGGAATACCCGATCTGCAAGATGTACGCGAATGCGCGTATCCAGCGGATCTTCGCCGGCACCTCGGAAATCATGAAAGAGATCATCAGCCGCGGTATGAAGCTCTGACTCCACCCTCGCTCACCACCAGCCAGGCTGACAATAAAAAAGGAAAGCGCCATGAAAGGCCCGCTGTCGTCGCTGAAAATTCTGGATTTCTCCACCCTGTTGCCGGGCCCCTTTGCCTCGTTGCTGCTGGCCGATATGGGTGCCGATGTGCTGCGGGTGGAGTCGCCCAGCCGCATGGACCTGGTGCGCGTGTTGCCACCCCACGATCAAGGCGTGTCCGCCAGCCATGCCTACCTCAACCGCAATAAACGCGGCATCGCCCTGGACCTGAAACAGGCCGCAGCGGTGGAGGTGGTCAAGCAGTTGGTGCAGGACTACGACATCGTGCTTGAACAGTTCCGCCCCGGCGTGATGGACAAACTCGGCGTGGGCTATGAAGCGCTGAAAGCCATCAATCCCAAGCTGATTTATGTGTCGATCACCGGCTACGGCCAGACCGGCCCGTACAAAAACCGCGCCGGCCACGACATCAATTACCTCGCGCTGTCCGGCATCGCCGACCAAACCGGGCGCATCGACAGCGGCCCGTTGCCGTTGGGTATCCAGGCCGCAGACATTGCCGGCGGATCGCTGCACGGTGTGATGGGCTTGTTGGCAGCCGTGATCCAGCGCCAGGTGACGGGCGAGGGGCAGTACATCGATATCAGCATGACGGACTGCATCTTCAGCCTGCACGCCATGGCCGGAGCGGGTTACCTGGCCTGTGGCGAAGAGCCGAAGATGCAAAGTCAGGCGCTGAATGGCGGCAGCTTTTATGACTACTACCGTACCCGCGATGGCCGCTGGTTTTCCGTGGGCAGTCTGGAACCCCAGTTTATGCAGCAGTTTTGCGCCGCCATCGGTCGGCCGGAATTGGCGGCCCATGGTCTGTCGCCCAAGCCAGAACAGCAGCAGGCGCTCAAGCAGCAAATCCAGCTGGAGTTCGAAAAGCGCGACTTCGCTGAATGGAGCGAAGTTTTCGCCGGGTTGGATGCCTGTGTCGAACCGATGTTGAGCCTGGCGGAAGCCGTTGAACACCCGCAACTGCAGGCTCGTGGATTGGTGGTGGAAGTGCCGCGCGAAGGCAGCACGCCGCAGCGGCAGATGGCGTGCCCGATCAAGTTCTCCAGCGGCTTGCCGGTGCCTCGGCATATCGGTGCGCCTGTGGGCGCACACACCGCGCAGGTATTGGCAGAGCTGGGATACACCGCAGAGCAGATTGCTTCGTTGCGGGCTGGTAAGGTGATTGCCTGAACATCGCGGCTAAAACCGCCCCTGCCGAGAGCACACTCCGTAGGAGCGGCTTCAGCCGCGATTCCTGCAAACACCGTTATCGAGATCTACCCGATGGTCACCTGCTACCTACGCTACGTGCTCGACCCCAACAAACTCACCGAATTCGAACACTACGGCAAATTGTGGATTCCTCTGGTGGAGCGCTTCGGCGGCCAGCACCACGGTTATTTTCTGCCGTCCGAAGGTGCCAACAATATTGCCTTGGCGCTGTTTACCTTTCCCAGCCTGGCAACCTACGAACAGTACCGAATCGACTCCATGCAGGATGCCGAATGCCTGGCGGCGTTTAAGTACGCGAAGGACACCCAGTGCGTTCTCAGTTACGAGCGCAGCTTTTTTCGGCCGGTGTTTGAGTAGGTTTAACTCGCGTTAAAACGTCCGCCGGCCCAGCGCAGGCTGGGGCCCAGAGTTTTGCAGTGAACGGCGTTTCCTGAAGGAATCTGGATCCCAGCCTGCGCTGGGATGACGGGCGAGGGGGCAGCGATACCTATCCCGACAACGCTCTATTCTTCCCGCTGCTCACCGCTAAACACCAAGGTCGCTTTGCAGCTGCGGCAGTAGTAGCGCCGGCCTTTGCGCACCAGGGTGTGGCGTTGGGCGGAGAAGGGGAAGTCGCGGTCGGGGCAGGCGCAGCTGTAGACATAGCGGGTCACGCTGCGACGCTGGATCTCATAGCTGTGACAGCGATCCGCCGGCAGTTCGTAAACGCCCTGCATGATCAGTTGCCATTCCTCACCATGGGGCTGGATATGCCGGCCGAACATTTCGCGGGCAATCATATGCGCGACCTCGTGGGCCACGGTCTGTTTGAGGAAGTGTTCCTGGTTTTCGCGGTACAGCTGGGGGTTGAAGCGCAGCAGGTTTTCATCGAGGTGGGCCACCCCGGCTTTTTGCCCACGTAACTTGAGGCTGACTTCGGGGCGGGTAAAGCGGCGTCTGAAAAACGCTTCGGCTTGCTGGTAACAAGCCTCGACACGAGCATTAAGCAGTTCGGGCATCGAGTTCCTCCGGATAACGGAGGCGATTATGCCCAAGCGCATCGCGGGCCACTTGCCTAAAACAACGAAACCGCCAAACGGCGGTTTTGTTGTCCTGTTCATGGGCGTGTCAGTTGCTGATGTTCAGCTGGTATAGACCGGGCCTACGCCCATTTCCCAGAAGATCACCGACATCGCGATCATCGCCACCAGCACCACCAGGCCCACCGCCAGCACCGAGCTGGAGAACAGAAAGCCTTCGTCCTGATGAATGTTCATAAAGGTCGGTATGCCTACGTACAGCAGGTACACCGTGTAGCAGATGGCCGCCGTACCGACGAACATGGCCAGCCACAGGTTCGGATAGAGCGCCGCCAGGCCGCCGATAAACAGCGGTGTTGCGGTATACGCAGCAAAGACGATACAGCGGCCCATATCGGGGCTGGCATCGTAGGTGCGCGCCATCCAGTTGATAAACGCCCCCATGACCGCCACCCCACCGAGCATCGCCAGGTAGGTCATGACCGTCATCCACAGGGCACTGGCTTCGGTGAGCATGACCGGCGAGCCATTGCCCACCGTCCAGCCCACCTGGGTTGTTCCTATATAGGCAGAAACTGCGGGAATCGCAGCGAGGATCAGCACATGGGTGAGATACATATGGCTGATGCTTTCTTCTTCGCCGCGGATCTCTTGCCACTCTTGATCTGGATGCGCGAAGAGCCCCCAAACGTGATGGATCATACGAGACACCTCCTCTTGTTATAACGGTCGCCCCCCAGCGTAGCGCCCGGCACGCGTGATTAGCGTTACTGGGTGCAGGGCCGAACCAATGCGACCGTATGTCGCAGTATAGGCAGGGGCTGGAGGCCGCGTGGGACGTGGTTTTAGAGCAAATCAGTCTCTAAAGTTCAGCGGTAATAGCGGGTAAGAATTTCCATCGCCAGATTGATCGACTGCAACCTGGAAGTGCTACCGCCGCGGTCCGGATGGTGCTGGCTGACCAGTTGCCGGTAACGCTGTTTGATAGTGGCGAGATTGAGCGTCTGGGTACTGTTGTCGAGCTCGAACAGTTCCAGCGCTGCACGCTTTTCGTCACCACCTTGCATACGTTTCCAGAAGCTGGTGAGAAGTTTCTCCACATCACCTTCGTTGGTGTCGTGCAAATGGCTGGTATCTAGGTAGTAGGTGCGCAGCGGATCCGCTTCACTAAGCGCCGCCTGGCCCGCGACATAAGGCAGCAATTGCAGGCTTAACGGATTGATCGCCAGGTGCGCACTTTCTTCCTGCCAGAGGCGGTCGCGCAGCCGGTAGAGGGCGTTGAACAACAGGAAGTGGGTGCGGAACAGCACCAGTTTGTCGGCCAGCCCGAGGTTCGGAATGTGGGTGGAGTGGCGTTTTTTCAGCTGCTGAATCAGCTGGTATTCACTGCAGCCGTCGGGCGATTCACGCAGCAATTGCAGCACCTGTTCGGTCAAGTCCAGGCTGTTGTCCAGGTCGGCAGAGGGGGGGGAGGCGGGGTTGGCAGTCATGGCCGCAGCCTAGCACAGCCACCGCAACGGCTTGTGTGGTGGAACTCGCAAGGTTCAGACCTGTCCCACCCAGCAGACTACGGCCCGTGTAGCCGTCATGGAGAATCATCGTATGCGCCGGTTGCGCACCCTGTTCGTTATCGCCTCTTTGCTGTTTGCTGGCCTACTTTCCAATGCTGTGTGGGCCGCTCCGTCTGCCGATCCGTGGGATATCTGGAACGCCAGCGATGAAAGTCGCGCCGCCCATATCGACCATAGCGCCTGGCAGGAACTGCTGACCCGTTACCTGAAAACCAGCCCCGAAGACGGCATCGCGCGCTTCGACTATGCCCATGTCGACTCGGTGCACCGGCGTTTGCTGGACGTCTATATCGAGCAGCTCAGCGACCTTGATCCACGCCAGTTCACCCGTGCCGAACAGTTCGCCTACTGGGTGAACCTGTACAACGCCCTGGTCACCCAGCTGGTGCTGAAGAAATACCCGGTGGACTCGATCACCAGCCTGGGTGCCTGGTACCAGTTCGGCCCGTGGGACAAGAAGGTCACCGAAGTGGCTGGCCAGAAGCTCAGCCTCAACGATATCCAACACCGCATCCTGCGCCCGTTGTGGAAAGATCCCCGGGTGTTCTACGTCCTCAACTGCGCCAGCCTGGGTTGCCCAAACCTGCCGGCCTTTACCCTCAGCACGAAAAACACCGAGCAGCAGCTGAATGACGGTGCCCGCGCCTATATCAATGACCCGCGTGGCGTCGCCTTCGAGGACAAGAAGCTGGTGCTGTCGCGGATTTATGACTGGTACGCCGATGACTTCGGTGGCGAAAACGGTGTGCGCGAGCACCTGCTCAAATACGCCGAGCCGGCCCTGGCGCTGAAGCTCAAGGCTTTCGAGGGCAAGATCCGCTATCGCTTTGACTGGGATCTGAACGCCGCCAAATAGGCGTGTGACCCGTAGGAGCGGCTTTAGCCGCTGGGAGCGGAGTTGGTCGCTCCATCGAAGATCAACAGCATCGCGGCTGAAGCCGCTCCTACGGGGGGCGGAGGTGGTCGAGCGTTTTTAACGCGCAGTGGGGTAGGGCATTTCTACCTTTCTGCGTAAAATGCCGCATCTTTTCGTACCTTCCGGACCGCATCGCACCATGGGCACCCTTTCGGTTAATCAAAGCAAACTGCAGAAACGCCTGCGCCGTCAGGCTGGCGAGGCTGTTACCGACTTCAACATGATCGAAGACGGCGACAAGGTGATGGTCTGCCTGTCGGGCGGGAAAGACAGTTACACCATGCTCGACGTGTTGCTCCACCTGCAGAAAGTGGCACCGATCCAGTTCGAAATCGTTGCTGTGAACATGGACCAGAAGCAGCCCGGCTTCCCTGAACACGTGTTGCCGCAGTACCTGGAAAGCATTGGTGTGCCGTACCACATCGTGGAAAAGGACACCTACTCGGTGGTCATGGACAAGGTGCCGGAAGGCAAGACCACCTGTTCGCTGTGCTCGCGCCTGCGCCGCGGCACCCTGTACACCTTCGCCGACGAGATCGGCGCGACCAAGATGGCCCTGGGGCACCACCGCGACGACATCCTGGAAACCTTCTTCCTCAATATGTTCTACGGCGGCACCCTCAAGGCCATGCCGCCCAAGTTGCGTGCCGATGACGGCCGCAACGTGGTGATCCGTCCGCTGGCCTACTGCAGCGAGAAGGACATCGAGGCCTACTCCGACCTGCAAGGCTTCCCGATCATTCCGTGCAACCTCTGTGGCTCGCAGGAAAACCTGCAGCGCAAGGTGGTCAAGGAAATGCTCCTGGAGTGGGAGCGCAAAACCCCGGGTCGTACCGAGATCATGTTCCGCGCCCTGCAGAACGTAATGCCCTCGCAACTGGCTGATCGCAAGCTGTTCGACTTCGAGAATCTGCGCATCGACGAAAGCGCACCGTCGCGGTTTCTCGACGTGATGAACCTGTAATCCGACAGGCACCTATATATAGAAGGCCATGTGCACGCAGCTGCGTCCCACGGCCATATAAGGAAGCGGCATGCGCGACTACAAATGGCTGAACGAATACTGCCTTAACCGCTTTGGCTCACAGGCCAAGCTCGACGCCCAGCTGCCCAGTGTCAAAACCCCAGCGCAGCTGCGCAAAATCACCGACGACCGTTATTTGTCCTTGATTGCGTTAAGGGTTTTTCGTGCCGGCCTCAAGCACAGCCTGGTCGACGCCAAATGGCCGGCGTTCGAGCAAGTGTTCTTCGCTTTCGACCCGGAAAAGGTCGTGCTGATGGGCGCTGACCACCTTGAACGGCTGATGCAGGACACCCGCATCATCCGCCACCTGGGCAAGCTCAAGAGCGTGCCGCGTAATGCGCAGTTCGTGCTGGATGTGGCAAAAGAACAGGGCAGTTTCGGCGCGCTGATCGCTGATTGGCCGGTGACCGATATCGTCGGCCTGTGGAAATACCTGGCCAAACACGGCAGTCAGCTGGGCGGGCTGTCGGCACCGCGCTTTCTGCGTATGGCTGGCAAGGACACCTTTATCCCGACCGACGATATGGTCGCCGCCCTCAAAGCCCAGGACATCATCGACAAGGCACCCACCAGTCTCAAGGACCTGGCCGCCGTTCAGGCCGCGTTCAATACCTGGCACGAGCAGAGTGGCCGGTGCTTGGCGCAGCTGTCGTGGATGTTGGCGCATACGGTCAATCATTGAGTCATCGGTTTTTGTGGCAGGGCGTCAGCCGCGGCTCCTGCAAACGCAAACATCACAAGCATCGCGGCTAAAGCCGCTCCCACAAGATGAGGTGTTTGGTGACCGACCCACGTCTAGTTGAAGCCCTGCAGCGCGCCGAGCGCATGTTGATCATCACCGGCGCGGGGTTGTCTGCCGACTCGGGCTTGCCGACCTATCGCGGCCTTGGCGGCCTGTATAACGGCGAAACGGCGGAAGGCATCCCCATCGAGGCGGCGCTGTCCGGACCGATGCTGCAGCGCGATCCGGCGCTGTGCTGGAAGTACCTGGCCGAGCTTGGTCGCGCCTGCCTGAACGCCAAACCCAACGCTGGCCATTACGCCATTGCCGAAATGCAGCGGCGCAAACCCGGGTGCTGGGTGCTGACGCAGAATATCGACGGCTATCACCGTCAGGCGGGTTGCGACCCCGAGCGATTGATCGAGATCCACGGCGAGCTGGCACCGCTGTACTGTCAATCCTGTGGGGCGGTGAGCGAGGAATTGGCGGGCCACTTGGACCGCCCCTTGCCACCGAGGTGCGAACAATGTGCGGGGATTCTCCGACCGCCGGTCGTTCTGTTCGAAGAAATGCTCCCCGAGAAAGCCATCGAAACGCTCTACCACGAGCTTCGCAAGGGTTTTGACCTGGTTATCGCCGTGGGTACCACCGCGAGCTTTCCGTATATCGCCGAGCCGGTGCTGCGCACCCGTCAGGCAGGGGGCTTTACCCTGGAGATCAACCCGCAGGACGGGGCTTTGAGCCCATTTGTGGACGTCCATATTCGCGGAAAAGCGTTAGATGTTTTGCCGATACTACTGAGTCACACTCCGGCCAATTAAATTTGCATATAACCGTTATGGAAGGCATATTCGCGCCTTCATAAACTTTTCGTCCACGGTCGTGCCCATGCTAAAACGCTCTGCACCCCTCGTGCCCCTAGCACTTTCAGTGTTTCTTGTGGCCTGCGCCAGCTATCAGCCGGCCCCGCAAGTAGCTGAAGCTCCAAAGCAAAACGTCAGCCAGCAGATGGCTGAAGAGGACGACGGCCTTGACCCGTTGCCGGATTTTGCTCAGGACCAACCGTACCAACTCCCGTCTTTCGCGGACAGCATCCTGGCCCATGGCCTGTCGCTGGTGGGCACCCGTTACCGCTTCGGTGGTACCTCGGCCAACACCGGCTTCGACTGCAGCGGCTTTATCGGTTATCTGTTCAAGGAAGAGGCGGGCATGAGCCTGCCGCGTTCCACCCGCGAAATGATCAACCTCGATGCCCCGCTGGTGGCGCGTGATGATCTGCAACCGGGCGACCTGTTGTTCTTCAGCACCCGTGGCCGTGGCCGCGTCAGCCACGCCGGTATCTACCTGGGCGATGACCAGTTCATCCACTCCAGCAGCAGCAAGAGCGGCGGCGTGCGGGTAGACAGCCTGGACGACAAATACTGGAGCCGTACCTTTATCGAAGCCAAACGTGCACTGGCACTGGCCTCGGTGAACACTGCTCAAGTCAGCCGTAACCCACTGCATCCGTAAGTGCGTTTCGCCCGACAACAAAACCCCCGTTAATCGGGGGTTTTGTGTTTTTGGCTTCCCCCATGTGCTTGTAGGAGCGGCTTCAGCCGCGATGATTTTGGTTTCTTTGTTGGCAGGATTCGCGGCTAAAACCGCTCCGGCGAAGTGGATGGTTGCCCAACCAGCTCTTGCACCCCGCGCGTCTCAAGGGCAGAGTACGCCGAACCACCTCTGAGCCGCCTCGCTTATGCCCGCTCCGGCCCGCGTCATTCTTGCGTTACTCGCTGCGCTGCTTTCTGCCTGCGCCAGCTCGCCAACCCCTTCAAAACCCATCGTCTATGCCCCGCCCAGCGTTGAACAAAGCGATGCGGCGGGCGATGTGCTGTTTCGCGCCCTCGGTCTGGTGGGCACGCCATACCGCTACGGCGGCAACACTCCGGACAGCGGCTTCGACTGCAGCGGCCTGATCGGCTATGTGTACCGCGACGCGGCCGGCATCTCGCTGCCGCGCTCCACCTCCGAGCTGATCAGCCTGCGCGCGCCGAGCATCAAACGTGAGGCGCTGCAGGCCGGTGATCTGGTGTTCTTCGCCACGGCCGGTGGCGGCAAGGTCAGCCATGCCGGCATCTATGTCGGTGAAGGGCGTTTTGTCCACGCGCCGTCCAGCGGCGGCACCGTGCGCCTGGACAGTCTCTCTACCGCTTATTGGATGAAAAGTTACCTCGACGCCAAGCGCGTTCTGGGGCCAGACCGGTTGGCACGGACGCCGTGACCCACCGGCAATAACAGCTGTGCCGTTTCACTGCCCAGGATGGACCCCATGACCGCTCGAACCCTTGCGCTCGATGATGCGCTGTACAGCTATCTGCTCGATGTTTCCCTGCGTGAAACCCCTTTGCTCAAATGCCTGCGCGAAGAAACCCAGGCCTTGCCCATGGCGCGCTGGCAAGTGGCACCGGAGCAGGGCCAGTTTCTTGCCTTGCTGGTGAAATTGACCGGTGCCAAGCGTCTGCTGGAAATCGGCACCTTTACCGGCTACAGCGCCCTGTGCATGGCTAGCGCCTTGCCTGAAGACGGTCACCTGCTGTGCTGCGATCTGCCCGGCGACTACAACCACATTGCGCGCCGCTACTGGTTCCAAGCCGCAGTGCAAGAGCGCATCGAACTGCGCCTGGCACCGGCGCTGGAAACCTTGGGGCAGCTGGAGCGGGAAGGGCGCGGCGAAAGCTTCGACCTGATCTTTATCGACGCCGACAAAGCCAACTACCCGATTTATCTGGAGCACGCCCTGGCTCTGGTGCGCAAAGGCGGGGTGATTTTGTTCGATAACACCCTGTGGAGCGGCCGCGTGCTCGAACAGGCACCGGACAGCGCCGATACCCGTGCCATCCAGAACCTCAACCGACGGCTGAAAACCGATCAGCGCGTCGACCTGTCGTTGCTGCCCCTCGGTGACGGCCTGACGCTGTGCCGCAAACGCTAACTGGCCACCATGCCTGAGCCGATACGCCTGCCGCCGCAACCGGACCAGTGCGAACTGTGCCGGCGACCTGTGCCGCTGACCCGCCATCACCTGATCCCCAAGGCCCTGCACAACAAGCCCTATGTGCAGAAACGGTTCGGCAAAAGCGCACGCATCACCGCCACCCTGTGGGTGTGTCGGGCCTGCCATAACCAGATTCATCGCTTGTTCAGCGAGAAGGAACTGGCGCTGACCTACAACAGCCGCGAGGTGTTGTTGGCGGATGAGCGGATGCAGACGTTTGTGGAGTGGTTGGCCATGAAACCGCCAGGCTTTAACCCCCGTCATTAACCCCATCATCCGTCGTCCCAGCGAAGGCTGGGACCCAGAATGCGGCGTTATGCGTATTTCCCTGAGCCAGCTGGATCCCAGCCTGCGCTGGGATGACGGTGCTTGCGGGGATGCTGGTGGTGTTGCGCGCGCCAGCGTCTGCGCATTGGTTGGCCATGAAGCCGTCGGGCTTTAACCCCCGTCATTAACCCCATCACCCGTCGTCCCAGCGAAGGCTGGGACCCAGAATGCGGCGTTATGCGTATTTCCCTGAGCCAGCCTGGATCCCAGCCTGCGCTGGGATGACGGTGCTTGCTGGGATGCTGGTGGTGTTGAGCGCGCCAGCGTCTGAGGAGTGGTTGGTCATGAAGCCGTCGGGCTTTAGTCCCCGTCATTAACCCCATCATCCGTCGTCCCAGCGAAGGCTGGGACCCAGAATGCTGCGTCGTGCGTATTTCCCTGAGCCAGCCTGGATCCCAGCCTGCGCTGGGATGACGATGCTTGCTGGGATGCTGGTGGTGTTGCGCGCGCCAGCGTCTGAGGAGTGGTTGGCCATGAAGCCGCCAGTCTTTAGTCCCCGTCATTAACCCCATCATCCGTCGTCCCAGCGAAGGCTGGGACCCAGAATGCTGCGTCGTGCGCATTTCCCTGAGCCAGCCTGGATCCCAGCCTGCGCTGGGATGACGGTGCTTGCAGGGGGACGGTGGTGTGGAGCGCGCTAGCGTCTGCGCAGTGGTTGGCCATGAAACCGCCAGGCTTTAACCCCCGTCATTAACCCCATCACCCGTCGTCCCAGCGAAGGCTGGGACCCAGAATGCGGCGTTATGCGTATTTCCCTGAGCCAGCCTG